>VAXM01000065.1 GCA_005883335.1 Actinomycetota bacterium | reverse complement strand
GCCGAAGAGCTTGCACGGGCGAAGGAGAACCTGAAAGGCCGGGTCATGCTCTCGATGGAGTCGACCGCGAACCGGATGAGCCGGCTCGGCAAGTCGCTGATCACCGACACGGAGCTGCTCTCGATCGAGCGGATCATGGCCGAGGTCGACGCCGTCGAGGCCGAGGCGTTGGCCGAGCTGGCCGGGGTGCTGCTGGCGCCGGAGAAGCTCTCGGCGGCCGGGATCGGGCCGGACGAGGGCCGCTTCCTCGCCGCGGTCGAGCACGTCAATCCGGGGCTCGCCAAGGCCGCGTGAAGATCTGCCTCTTCGGGCGCGGGGGCAAGGTGGGTTCGGTGCTCGCTCCGGCGTTGGAGGCGGCAGGCCACGAGTTGGTCGAGCTTGGCCGGGCCGAGGCGATTGTCGACTTCACGGCCCCGGACGTGGTCGAGGGAAACGTCCGCTAGGCGCTGGAGGCGAGCGTGCCTTGCGTGGTCGGGACGAGCGGGTGGGACCCGGGCTCGGCAGGCGAGTTTGCGGCCGAGCGCGGGCTCGCGCTGTTCGTCGCCCCGAACTTCGCGATCGGCGCGGTGTTGATGATGCGCCTCGCGACCGAAGCTGCACAGTTCATGCCGCGGGCCGAGATCGTCGAGCTCCACGGCGAGGCGAAGAAGGACGCGCCGTCCGGGACCGCGAAGGCGACGGCCGAGCTGCTCCCGGGCGAGCCGCCAATCCACTCGGTGCGGCTGCCGGGGCTGGTTGCCCACCAGGAGGTCCTCTTCGGCGGCGACGGGCAGTTGCTGACGATCCGGCACGACGCGTACTCGCGCGAGGCGTACGTGCCCGGGGTGCTGCTGGCGCTCGAGCAGCTTCCCTCGCTGCCACCGGGGCTGACGCTGGGCCTCGACGCGCTCCTGCACTGACGCGCCGCGAGAAGACGCACTTTCGTCACACGTGCGTCACACACGCGTGACGATTCGACCGGTAGCGTCCCTACCAGGGGTCGCGGGGGACCCCTTGGGGGTGGTTAGGGTCGCGGCAGGCGATCGGGCGGGCGCGGCGTAGAATGCTCTCGTGCTCGGCGAGGTGCTGACCGCGACCGTCACGCCCTTCGATGCCGACGGGAACGTCGACTACGACCGGTACCGCGAGCTCTGCGGGTTCCTCGTCGACAACGGCTCCGACGGCGTGGTCGTCAACGGAACGACCGGCGAGGCCTCGACGCTCTCCGAGGAGGAGCGCGTCGGGTTGATCCGCGCCGCGCTCGAGGCGATCGGCGACCGCGCGACGGTGATCGCCGGCACCGGCACCAACTCGACCGCGCACTCGATCGACCTGACCGAACAGGCCCACGAGGCCGGCGCGCACGGCGTCCTCGTCGTCACGCCCTACTACAACAAGCCGCCGCCGCGCGGGATCGTCGAGCACTTCAAGGCCGTCGCCGCCGCCACCGACCGGCCGGTGATCGCCTACAACATCCCGGGCCGCGTGGTCGTCAACATCGAGCCCGAGACGATGACCGAGCTTGCCCAGATCCCGAACGTGAGCGCGGTCAAGCAGTCGAACGCGGATCTCGACCAGGCGCGGCACATCGTCGAGCTCGATCTCGACCTCTACGCCGGCGACGACGATCTCGTCCTGCCGTTCGTCGAGCTCGGCGGCTGCGGAGGCGTCTGCGTGCACACGCACATCGTCGGGCCGCAGGTGAAGGAGCTTGTCCGCCTCGCCCGGGAAGGCGATCTCGAAGGGGCGCGTCAGGTCAACGAGGAGCTCGCGCCGGCGATCGAGCTGATCGGCGTTGTCACCGGCCCGATCCAGATCAAGGCCGCGCTGAACATGCTCGGCCACGAGGTCGGCGCCCTGCGCCTCCCGCTCGTCGAGGCAAGCGACGAGGAGAAGGCCCGGATCCGCAGCTGCCTCGAGCGGCTGAAGCTGCTCGAGCCCGCCAGGGTTTAGAGCGCAGCCAGCTCCGGGCTGGTGGCCTCTGCGCCGTCGAGCGCCGTGTTCGGCCTTTCCGCGAGCGCAAGCCCGATCGCGTCCAGCGAGGCGACGAGCGCCGCCCGTGCGTGGCGCGGGAGCAACCGCGGCGCGCGCAGGACGAAGAAGCCGGCCAGTGCGCTGTTCTCGCGCCGGATCGGCAGCGCCGCGTAGGGGCCGCCGGGCAGATCATCCGCAAACGCGATGAGGATCTCGTCGCGTGACTCGGCCTCGCGCACCAGCCAGCTCGTCAGCGAATGCTCGTGCGGGCCCTCGCCGCGGGCGAGCTCGATCTCTCCGCTGAGGCCGTCCTCCTGCCAGCTCACGAGCGCGGTCCAGTCGGCCCCGGTCGCGTTCTCGAGCACGCGGCTGAGGCTCGCGAAAACGAGCTTACGGTCGTCCGCCGCAACGGAGGCGGCAACCGCGCGCCGCAGCCGGTTCGAGCGTAAACGCACCCAGCCGTGGATGACGAGCCCGACGCAGGTGACGACGCCGCCGGCGACCGCAACGAGAGGCTGGCCCAGCCCGACCCCTCCGAGAACGCAGATCAGCCCGCCCAGGGCCACGAGATCCGGCCGCTCCTTCAGGTCCCGCGCGCCCGCCGGCGCGGAAACGCGACGGGGCGCGGCGGCGCCACGAAGCTCGCGCTCTTCTTCCGGAGTCAGCACGTCGTATGGCTTCTGCCCGCGCTGCACGGCGATGAAGGCCTTGGCAACTGCCGGGTGGAACTGCGTGCCGATGTTGCGCTCGAGCTCGGTCAGCGCCTCCTCCTTGCTCAACCCGGGCCGGTACGGGCGGTCACTGGTCATCGCGTCGAAGCTGTCGGCCACGATCAGGAAGTGCGCGGCCAGGGGTTGGTCGTCCGGCGCGATCCCGTAGTAGCCGCGGCCGTCGAACCGCTCTCGGTGAAACTCAACGGTACGCGCCTCAGCGGCCGAGAGCTCGAAGCGCCTGAGCAAACGCGCGGACAGTCGCGGCGCCCGCCACACGGTGTCCCACTGGGCGGGAGTGAGCTTGCCGACCTTCGCCAGCACCGAGGAATCCACCGCGACCTTGCCGAGATCGTGCAGGCGCGCCGCCCAGCGAAGCCGGTCGATGTCGGAATAGGGAAAGCCGAGGGCGCGCGCGAGCGTGTCGACGTAGCCGGCCACGCGGATCGAGTGCCGGTACGTATAGGGGTCGCGCTCGTCGACGATGTTCGCGAAGGTCTCGAGCGCGTGCAGGGTCTCGTGGCGGGAGCGGCGGACCCGCGCGTGCGCCTGGTTGACGGCGAGCGCAATCGGGATCACGGCGAGGACGTTCCCGGCCTCCGCCGCCGCCGCGCGGAAATCCGGCTGCAACGCCTCGCCGCCGCCGACCAGCTCGAGGAGACCGCGGGAGACGACGAGGTACACGAGAGCGAGCGCCGCCAGCGGGACGAGGTCGTCCGGGAGCGTCAAGCGTCCGCTGTGGCCGCCGCCGACGGCGAACGCATAGCCGGCCGCGAGTGCGGCGAGCGTGAACGCGGACGCCTCGAAGGCTCCCAGGCGCCAGGAGCCGCGCACGAGCCGTGCGATCAGCGCCGCCGCCCCCGCGACGAGCGCCCCCCGCCACGGGCCGAGCACGATCACGGCGGCGAGGTCGACCCCGGAGGCGACGCGGAAGACACCTGGTCCGACGGGCTCCCGGAGGCGCGCATTCTCCGGCTCCTCCAGGAGCTCCGCCGCAAGCGCAGCTGCCCCCAGCAGCGCAAGCGCCGTCAACGGGCGTTGCGTTGCGGCAATCGCCCCGGCGACGGTCACGGCCATGCCGCCGCCGATCGCGGGGTATGCCAGCAGGGGGAACCGCACGTTGCATCTATCGGACGCGCCGCCCTCCAGGCTTAGCCGAGACCCGGAGCTAGACTCCGACAATGCCCGGAACCACTCGGATCATCCCCCTCGGCGGCCTCGGCGAGGTCGGCAAGAACATGACTGTCTACGAGGCTGACGGCGAGGCGATCGTCGTCGATGCGGGCCTTGCGTTCCCGCGGGACGAGCACCTCGGCGTCGACCTGATCCTCCCGGATTTCAGCTACCTCACCGACCGCGAGCGGCCCGTGCGCGCGGTGATCCTGACGCACGGCCACGAGGACCACGTCGGCGCGCTTCCGTACGTGCTGCGCCAGGCGCGCGTCCAGGAGGTCTGGGCCACACGGCTGACCCTGGGCCTGATCAAGTCGAAGCTCGACGAGCACGGGCTGATGCGGGCGGCCGAGCTGATGGAGGCCGATCCGGACGGCGGTCCGGTTCAGCTGGGCCCGTTCACGGTCGAGTTCGTCCGCGTCGCGCACTCGATCCCGGACTCGGTTGCCGTTTTGATCGACTCCCCCGGCGGGCGGATCCTCCACACCGGCGACTACAAGATGGACCACACGCCCGTCGACGGCCTGCGCACCGACGTCGGCCGGCTCGCCGCGATCGGCAACGACGGCGTCGACCTGCTGCTCGGCGACTCGACGAATGCCGAGCGGCCGGGCGTGACCGGCTCGGAGCGGCTCGTCGGCGAGGCGTTCAGACAGATCATCCCGCGCCTCGAAGGGCGGGTCCTCGTCGCCTCCTTCGCGTCGAATGTCCACCGCATGCAGCAGGCGATCGACGTCGCAGTCGACGTGGGCCGCAAGGTGTGCGTCGTCGGTCGCTCGATGCGCAAGAACGTGAATATCGCGCGAAACCTTGGCTACATGGAGGTGCCCGACGACGCCTTGATCCGTCCCAACGAGCTGGGGGAGTACGCACCGGGCGAGGTCCTGATCCTCTGCACAGGCAGCCAGGGCGAGCCGCTCTCGGCGCTCGTGCGCATCGCGTACGGCGACCACCCGGCCGTCGAGGTCGAGGCGGGGGACACGGTGATCATCTCGGCCAAGCCGGTGCCGGGGAACGAGCTGAGCGTCCACGACGCGATCAACCAGCTTGCGCGGCGGGGCGCCGAGGTCCTGCACCAGGAGATCGCCCCGATTCATGTGTCGGGCCATGGCAACTCCGAGGAGCTGCGAACGATGCTCGGGCTTGTTCGGCCGCGCGCGGTGATGCCCGTGCACGGTGAGTTCCGGATGATGGCCGCGCACGCCCGGCTCGCGCGCGAGAGTGGGGTTGCAGAAGACCGCATCGTCCTGGCCGAGAATGGCTCCGTAGTCGAGCTCGAGGACGGGGTGCCGCGGCTCGTCGATCGGATCGAGGCCGGCGTCACGTTCGTTGACGGGCTCGGCGTGGGGGACGTGCAGGACGTCGCGCTGCGCGACCGGCGCCACCTCTCGGAGGACGGCGTCCTGATCGTCGTCGCCACGCTGACCGGCTCGAACGGCGTCGCGGGCCAGCCGGAGCTGATCGCGCGCGGGCTCGCGGAGCCCGACGCGGAGCTCCTCGACGAGATGCGCGAGGAGGCGCAGCGCGTGCTCGCGGAGCTCCTCGAGGACAACGTGAGCGAGATCAAGCTGCTCCAGGAGCACCTGCACGACGGGCTCGGGCAGCTGATCTACGACCGCACGGGTAGACGGCCCATGATTCTTCCCGTAGTAGTAGAGGTATGAGCGTCACTCGCCTTCGGCTCGCTCCCGCGGGGGAAACGAGCGTTTCCCCCACGTGCCCCCTTCCAGGATCGCGGGGGAAACCTCCCGGTTCCCCCCGCAAGCACGCCCCCTCCCCCGCTCATAGGACGAAGATCGCCCTATGAGCAGGCTCCGCACCGAGAAGACCTGGGCCGACGTCCTCGTCGACAACGCGGCCGAAGTGGCCACCGCCGAGCGCCTGATCCGGCAGCTCAACGCCTGCGAGGTCGCGTCGCTCGCGTTCTGCCGGCTCCTGGAGCGCTGGGCCCGCGGCGACGCGGCGCCCTCGACTCCCGGCGGGCGACAGGCGGCGTTGCGGCGGGCAGCCGACCGGGCCGAAACCGCGCTGGCGGGACTCGAGGACCCGCTCGGCCGGTACCTGCTCGAGCTCGAGCCCGAGCGCGCGGAGGGCCGATCCTGGTACGGAGCGCCAGGCGCGGCGGAGCTGCTGGAGTGGTCGCCGGTCCTGGAGCGGGCGGGAGTGCACGCCTCGGCGCTCCGCGTCACGCAGGTCTACCTCGAGCTGGCCGTCTTCCTGCGCGCCCTCGCCGGCCTCGGCGACGCGGCCCGCATTCGCTCGACACCGGACCGCTCGTCCCTCTGGGCGGGCCTGTTCGACCTGCGCGAGAACCTCCTCGGCCGCGCCGTCGAAGACCTCCGCGCGCTCGCCGCTTAGGCGCCGCTTGCGGTGCCGACCTCAGGACGCGTGGCTCTGCCGCGCGTCCGTCTGAAATGACCAGTCGACACAGTCGAAGTCGGGAGTATCCGTCCTAGCTACGCTACGCCCGATGCTGGCCTCGATCTTGACCTACCTGATCCCGGTCTTCGTGCTGGTCGGGATCCTCTTCCTGTTGATCGTCCTCAACCTGCTCGCGCGGGTGCAGGGCGGGCGCTACGTGCGGCCGCTCGCGACGGGGCTGATGAAGGTCCCGTACCTCGGCAAGCAGCTCCGCAAGGCGTCGCAGGCGACGCTCGAACGCAAGAACCCGGAGCTCGCGAGCGCGGTCGCCAAGCTCGAGCGCTCGGGCGCGACCCGGGACCCGATGCGGGCGCAGCAGGCGCTTTCACGCCTCAGCGCCGCCGAGCGGAAGGCCTGGCTCGACGCGGCGGGCGAGCAGGGCGCGATGCCCGAGCCGATGAACCGCCAGCAGCGCCGCGCCGCCGAGAAGCTCAAAAAGCGCCGCTAGACACAGGACGCTGGCCCGACCTTCACTACCACCCAGTGTCCGCGTAGGCCGACTTACGGGGAAAGTCGCTCAGCTCGAAGCCGCATTCTCGAGATACCGAGCGATCGGCCACGCGCCATCGCTCGTGTTCGAGATCACCGTGAGCGTCACGCGTGCGCGCGGATCGTGCACGGACCGGAACGAGACACCCGCGTCGTACCCCTCCAGGAGGACGGCGTCGTTCGACGCGTGGAGCCAGAAGCCCAGCCCGTAGCGCTTCGAGTGTTTCGGCGCGTCGCTGCGCGGCCGAACCATCTCCGAGACCCAGTCTGCGGAGACGATCCGGCCGGCGAAGAACGCCAGCCAGAACGAGCTCATGTCCGCGGCCGTGGAGTAGATCCCGCCGTCGCCGCTCCCCCGCACGGGGAGATGGAAGACATTGCTCCTCCACGCGCCGTCGACCTCGACGTAACCGAGGGCGGTCCGGCCGGGGAGCTCGTCGGAGCGCAGGAACGCCGTGTCCGTCAATCCGGCGCGCCGGCACACGCGCTGCTCGACCAGCTCGTGGAAGGGCATGCCGCTCGTGCGTTCGGCAATGAGCGCCAGCACGACGTAGCCGGCGTTGCAGTACGCGAAGCGTTCGCCGGGCGCGAACTTGCTCGCGTGGCCGTCGAGCACCGCGAGGTAGTCCGCGGTGGTCGCGAGCTCGTGCACCGGTACCGGCATCACGTACTCCTCGACCTCGAATCCGGCTTCCTCGTCGAGGTAGTCGCCGATTCCCGACCGGTGTGACAGGAGGTGCTCGACCGTCACGCCGTCGTCGATCATCGGCAGATCACTGCCGAGGACGGAGCGGGCGGGCGTCGAGAGCTCGAGCACGCCTTCCTCGATCAGGCTCACGACGGCGAGCGCCGTGAAGCCTTTCGCCCCGCTCGCGAGTCCGAAGCGCGTGTCCACCGCGTTCGGGATCTCGAAGCCGCGATGCGCAAAGCCGTACGCCCTCGCGAGCTCGATCTGGCCGCTTTGGTCGATCCGAACGACACCCGAGAACCCTGTCCCGGACGCAAGGGTGTCGAGCTCGCCTCCGAGATCAGACATGCGGCAGACGCTAGCCGGTGCGTGCATCCGGCCGCCCATTCCCGAAGACCATGAATCGTCAGCCCGAAGCGTCGAGTGACTTCCCCCACGCTGGCGCACGTCAGATTCGTGTACGCCGGCCGAACCGGCGTCGGCGGCGAGTGCGAAGGTTCCTTCGCTCAGCCGACTTGATTGATTGGCAGGGAGGGGTGCCGAGGCCCACGGGTGAGAAGTATCTGGGCAGCGGCGACCGAAACCACCTCACTTCCCAGAGACCCGCCAACGCGGTAGCGCAGCGTGATGCTCCCTTCCGCTGTCGAAGGTCGGCTCAGCATCGCGCAGTTCCGCATGAGGAAATTGGACTGCACCCAGCCAGAGCGGCCCGGCGGAACGGCAATGGGCTCAGCGTGCCGCCGGCTCCAGCCCCGCAGCCCGATCACGACGAGGTCGCCCTTCGGAGGCGGCGGTGCGAGATGGACTTGCACCGCCGCTCGATCAATCACTCCGGGCAAAGGGGGAGGTCCGTCGGCGCCCAGGAGCGTGACCGTGTGTTTCGTTCGGTTTCGAACCGTGATGACCACAGCGAAGCGTCGCCCAGGAATGCAGCCGATCTCCATCCCGTCTGGCCCCGATGACCCGTCGCCCCAGAGACGGCTACCGGGGCCGGCCGACACGCCACCTTCCGCCGTGAAAGGGCGAGCGCCTGCACCACATCCAGCGACTGCTGCGCTGAGGACCAGGATCGCGCCCGAAAATGCGACGGCCATGAGCGTGCGCTGACTCATCCTGCTCTGAGAATAAGACTCGCTCATTCACGGCAGGTACGCCGCCGCATCGCAAATGATCACGCTCGTACCTCGCCCGGGCCGCGACTTACTTAGGGTCCTTGAGCTCATGGCGGGTTCGGGGGAATCGCGACTAAGGGTCACGCGCCAGCAGATCCTGGCCTTCCGACGACGGGTCGGGGCGCTCGACGAGCGACTGCCGATGGGCGCGCAGTCGCTGCGGCGGGCGGCTTGGGCCGGCCTGCAGGACAGCATGCCGAGAGCCGCGCTGCTCTCGTTGCACGCGCGGGTAGCCGGAGTCGAGCCGTCGACGTGGGAGCACCCCTCGCTTGCCCAGCTGTGGGGCCCTCGTTACAGCACCTACGTCGTCCCGAAGCGCGACTTCGCGCTGTTCTCGCTCGGGAGGCTTCCCGAAAACGCCAAGGGCCGGCTTCGGGCGGAGCGCATGGCTGAGCTGTTGCGCGCCCACCTCGGCGGGACGCGGATGACGGACCGCCAGGTTGGACGCGAACGCGGCGTTGGCAACGAGATCAGGTACGCGGCGACGACGGGCACGGTCGCCATCCGCTGGGAGGGCGCGCGTGCGCCGACTATCTGGACGGTCGCCAGTCCGGAGGTCGATCCTGCCGACGCGCGGCGCGAGCTCGCTCGACGCTACCTCCACATTTTCGGGCCAGCGACGGCTGACGGCTTCGCCCGCTGGGCCGGGATCTCCCGGCGGTCGGCGACCGACGCGTTCGCGTCCCTCGAGGCATCCCTGCTGCCGGTTCGATCACCACTCGGCGACGAGTGGCTGCTCGCCGACGACGAGCCGGCGATCCGCGCGGGCGATACGGTCGCCGCCGCGCGCCTGCTGCCGAGCGGCGATGCCTACTTTCTGCTGGACGGAGCGGAGCGGGAGCTTCTCGTTCCGAGCGAGGATCAGCGGCAGCGCCTTTGGACGCCCCGCGTGTGGCCGGGCGCGCTCCTCGTCGAAGGCGAGATCCGCGGAACCTGGCGGCGGGCGCGGCACACCGTACGGATCGAAGCCTGGACACGTCTCTCGCGCGGAATGCGCGACGCGATCGAGGCCGAGGCCACCGGCCTGCCGCTTCCAGGCCTCGAGCGACCGATCAAAGTGGTTTGGACGACATCCAAGGGATGAACGGCTCCGCGTCGAAGCAGCGCGCATGGCGCGCCGTCGCAAGAGACGCACGCTCAAGCCGCGCGTGCCCAAGCGCGTCAAGACGCGTAAGAAGCGCGAGCGCAAGACGCGTGGGCACCAGCATCCCGAGCTGATCGGGCTCGGGCTCGTCGCGCTGGGCGTCTTTCTCGTTGCCGTGCTCTGGGCGGGCTGGAACGGCGGCTACGTCGGCGGCTGGATCACTGACGGGCTGGACGCGGTGCTCGGCTCCGCCTCGCTCGGCTTGCCGGCCGCGCTGGCGATCGTCGGCTCGCTGATGGTGGCGCGCAGCGATCTCGTCGACGTGCGGCCCTTCCGCACAGGGGTTCTGGTGATCTCGCTCGGACTGATGCTCACCCTGGGGAAGGACAACGGCGGGTACTTCGGGACCGTGCTCGGCGGCGGACTGGGGCTCGCGCTCGGCGGCACCGGGGTCGCGATCGTCGGCGTGCTCGCCCTGCTGGCCGGCGCGCTGCTCGTGACGGGCGCCTCGGCCGGCGCGATCCTGCGCAGCTCGGGCCGCGCGGTCCACCATGCGGCCAGGCGCTCGTTCCAGCGCGCAGCCCCGCCGTTGCGGGTGATCGAGGGCGAGCGCGCGCTGCTGCCGACTCCACAGGCGCCGCCGATCGACGTCGTCAACGAGTTCCCCGACCTCGTCTCGGAGACCGAGCCGCAGCCGCTGCTCGTGCCCGAGCGAGAACCCGAGGAGATGAGCCTCTTTGACGTCACCACCGAGCCTGCGGCCGACTACCACCTGCCGAACCGCGAGATCCTGCGCAAGTCGCCGCCCGGCGGAGGCCCGAACGGCGAACACGTGGCGAGGATCGCCGAGGCGCTCGTCCAGACCCTCGCGAACTTCGGCGTCGACGCGAACGTGATCGGCCAGATCTCGGGCCCGCGCGTGACGCGATACGAGCTCCAGCTGGCGCCCGGGACGAAGGTCTCAAAGGTCGCTGCGCTGAAGGACGACCTCTCCTACGCATTGGCCACGACGGAGATCCGCATCCTCGCCCCGATCCCGGGCAAGCAGGCAGTCGGCGTCGAGCTCCCGAACTCGAGCCCGAACCTCGTCACCCTGGGCGACATCTTCGAGGGCCTGCCGCAGAGCTCGAGCCCGCTCGCAGTCTGGCTCGGCAAGGACATCTCCGGCCAGGCCGTCTGGACGGATCTCGCCCGGATGCCGCACATCCTGATCGCCGGCACCACCGGCTCGGGCAAGTCGGGCTGCATCAACACGATCCTGACCTCGGTGCTGCTCCGCTCGAGCCCCGACGACGTGCGGATGATCCTGATCGACCCGAAGCGGATCGAGCTCGGCTACTACGAGTCGATCCCGCACCTGCTGGCGCCGGTCGTGTCGAGCCCGAAGGAGGCGACTGCGGTGCTCCGCAACGTCGTCGCAGAGATGGAACGCCGGTACGAGCAGCTCTCGGCCGTGCGCGCGCGCAACCTGCCCGAGGCCAATCGCGCCCTGCGCTCGCGCGGCGAAAAGCAGCTGCCGTACCTGCTGGTCGTGATCGACGAGCTCGCCGACCTGATGATGATCTCGCCGCAGGAAGTCGAGGACTGCGTCATCCGCCTGGCGCAGAAGTCCCGCGCGGTCGGGATCCACCTCGTCTTGGCCACGCAGCGCCCCTCGGTTGACGTGATCACCGGGATGATCAAGGCAAACGTCCCGAGCCGGATCGCGTTCGCAGTGTCGAGCCAGACCGACTCACGCGTGATCCTCGACCAGGCCGGCGCGGAGAGCCTCCTCGGCCAGGGCGACATGCTCTTCAAGCCGCTCGGCACCTCGCGTCTGCAGCGCCTCCAGGGCGCGTTCGTGACCGAGGAGGAGATCGCGCTGATCGTCGAGCAGTGCCGCGGCCAGCGCGAGCAGGAGCTGGACGAGACTCTGCTCGAGCCGCCCGACCAAGGCGACGACGGGGCGAACGCCGCTGAGGGCGAGTTCGACCCCGACGAGGACCCGCTGCTGGAGAAGGCGATCGAGGTGGTCGTCCAGACCCAGACCGCGTCGGTTTCGCTGATCCAGCGCCGCTTACGGGTCGGCTACACCCGCGCGGGCCGTCTGATCGACATGCTCGAGCGCCGCGGAATCATCTCCGGCTACGAGGGTTCAAAGCCCCGGCGAGTGCTCGTCACAGAGTCCGATTTCGACCGAGTTCAGGCTAACTAAGCCAAAAATCGGGCGTCTTACCCCTTGCCGGACACAGGGGTCGCGGCTTAGCATCACCTGAGCACCCAACTGGGGAGGAACGAAGTGAAACGAAAGACTTGGATGACGCTTGCGGTCGCAACGATCGTCGGCGTCCTGGCGGTAGCGATTGCCGCCGTCGCAGGAATCGGTCGTGCCGCGCCCACAAAGGGCGATGCCGCGGTCAAGGTCGCTCTCGTCACCGACATCGGCGGCCTCAACGACAAGGGCTTCAACCATCTGTCCTACGTGGGCTTGCAGCGGGCGATCAAGGAGCTGAAGGTCAAGGGCCGCGTCTACATCACCAAGTCGGCGGCGGACCGGAAGCCGAACCTCCAGGCCGCCGCGCAGGACGGCAACGGCCTCGTCATCGCGGTCGGTGTCCTCTTCGAGTTCGGCCCGCTCGACGACGTGGCTCCCGCGTTCCCGAACACGAAGTTCGCAGGTGTCGACGTCGACTGGAGCGGGCTCACTTCGCACCCACCGAACGTGCGCGGAATCCAGTTCCGCGAGCAGGAGGCGGGCTACCTCGTCGGCTACATCGCCGGTCTCTGGGAGACGCGTCACCCCGTCAAGGGCAAGATGGTCGTCGGCGGTGTCGGTGCGAACAAGGTCCCGGCGATCACCCGCTTCCTCGCGGGCTACCGGGCGGGCGCACACAAGGCCAACAGGAAGATCAAGGTCTACATCGACTACGCGAACGACCCGACCTTCGCCGACCAGGCCAAGTGCAAGGAGACGACCCTCAACCAGATCGGCAAGGGCTCGCGCGTCGAGTTCGAGGCGGCCGGTGCCTGCGGGCTCGGCGGGCTCAGCGCGGCCAAGCAGAAGCATCTCTGGGGGATCGGCGTCGACGCCGACCAGAGCTTCCTCGGGCCGCACATCCTGACGAGCGCCACGAAGCACGTCGATCTCTCCGTCTTCGACGCGATCAAGGCCTACAAGGCGAATCCCACGGGCTTCAAGGGCGGGTTCAACAAGAACTACACCGTCAAGAACCACGGCGTCGGCTACGGCAAGCTGAGCGCCAAGCTCTCGAAGGCCGACCGGACGTTCATCACGGCCAAGGCGAATCACATCGCGAAGCTGATCGCCGAGGGCAAGATCAAGATCCCGAGCAAGTAGAGAAACGCTTCTAGGGGGCGGGCGCGGTCCCGCCCCCTAGGATTACCGGATGGTCGACGACGAGCGGCCGGTCCTAGAGCTCCGCGGGGTCACGAAGCACTTCCCCGGGGTCCTCGCCAACGACCACATCGACTTCGATCTTCGCCGGGGCGAGGTTCACGCGCTGCTCGGCGAGAACGGCGCCGGAAAGTCGACGCTGATGAACATCCTCTACGGGCTCTACCACCCGGACGAGGGCGAGATCCGGATCAAGGGCGAGCCGGTGCGAATCAACTCGCCCAAGGACGCGATCGCGCGCGGCATCGGAATGGTGCACCAGCACTTCATGCTGATCCCGGTGATGACGGTGGCGGAGAACATCGTCCTGGCCAGCGAGCCGACCCATGCCGGCGTGCTGCTCGATTACCGCGCCGCGAACCGGCGCGTCGAACATCTCGCCGGCACCTTCAACTTCGCGATCGATCCACAGGCACGGGTCGAGAACATCGGCGTGGGCCAGCAGCAGCGAGTCGAGATCCTGAAGGCGCTCTATCGCAGCGCGGACATCCTGATCCTCGACGAGCCGACGGCAGTGCTGACGCCGCAGGAGGCCGGCGAGCTCTTCGAGATCCTCGGGACGCTCACGCGCGAGGGCCTCTCGGTCATCTTCATCAGCCACAAGCTGAACGAGGTGCTCGAGATCGCCGACCGGATCACTGTGCTCCGGCGCGGAAAGAAGATCGGCACCGTGCCGCACGAGGGTGCGACGGAGGGAGGGCTGGCCCGCATGATGGTCGGCCGCGAGGTCCTCCTGCGGGTCGAGAAGGCCGCCGCGGCCCCCGGGCAGCCGTTTCTGGAGGTGGAGGACGTCCATGTGCTCGACGACCGCGGACTGGAGGCAGTCAAGGGCGTCACCTTCGACGTGCGCGCAGGTGAGATCGTCGGGCTCGCCGGCGTCGACGGAAACGGACAGTCCGAGGTCGTCGAGGCGGTGACCGGCCTCCGTCGCACGTCGGCCGGCCGAGTGCGGCTCGGTGGACACGACGTCACGGGGTCATCTGCAAACAGGATCCTCGACCTGGGCCTCGGACACATACCCGAGGACAGGCAACGCCGGGGCCTCGTGCTCAACTTCAGCCTCGCCGAGAACCTCGCGCTGCACGACTTCGACAAGGAGCCGAACTCCCGCTTCGGCTGGCTCTTCCCTCGGCGGATCATCCATCGGGCCCGCGGCCTGCTGAAGCAGTTCGACGTGCGGGGCGGGGGCCCGCAGACGCTTGCCTCCGCGCTCTCGGGCGGCAATCAGCAAAAGGTCGTCCTCGCGCGGGAGATCGCGCGAGACCCGCGGGTGCTGATTGCGGCCCAACCCACGCGCGGCCTCGACGTGGGGGCAATCGAGTTCGTGCACCAGCGTCTGATCGAGGCGCGCGACAGTGGTGAGGCGGTCCTGCTCGTCTCGCTGGAGCTCGAGGAGATCCTCTCGCTGTCGGACCGGATCCTCGTCATCTACGAGGGCCGGATAGTCGCCGAGTACCCGCCCGACGTGACCGAGGAAGAGCTCGGCATCGCCATGACGGGCGGGCGCGGGAGAGAAGCGGCCTGAGCGAGGCGGCGACACCGCCCCCGCCTGCTTCCCCGCCGGAGGCCGGCCCTCCGAGCGTTGCCGAGCGCCTCGCCGGCTACCAGAGGGCCGGCGGCATCATCACACCGTTGCTGACGGCCGTCATCGCCTTCTTCATCGGCGGGCTCGTCATCCTGGCCACAACCAAGAAGAACCCGCTCTCGACCTATCGCGCCATCTTCGACGGCACCGGGCTGAACTGGTTCTTCCACGTCGGCTCGCACAAGATCGGGATCCCGTTCACCGACACACGTGTCTGGTTTCCGTGGGACACGGCCTCCCGGTCGGCGATGGACCTTCAGCAGACGCTGATCATCGTCACCCCGCTGATCCTGACCGGGATCGCGGTCGCGTTCGCGTTTCGCTGTGGCCTCTTCAACATCGGCGGCAACGGCCAGTACACGGTCGGCGCGATCGTCGGTGTCCAGTTCGGCGTCTGGTTCGCCGGCCTGCCGGGCCCGGTGCACGTGATCATCGCCATGGCCGCTGCGACCCTCGCGGGGGCGCTCTGGGCGGGTATCGCCGGCCTGCTGAAGGCGACGGTGGGCGCCCACGAGGTGATCACGACGATCATGCTCAACTGGATCGCCCTCTGGGTCGGGAGCTACCTCGTCGGCTTCAACGGGCCGATGCAGGATCCACGGGCCCTCTCGGCGCCGGTGACACGGCCCGTGGCGCAGAGCGCAAGGCTCGATGTCTTCTGGGGCTTCCCGACGCTCCAAGGACTGCACATCGGCTTCTTCATCGCCCTCGGCGCCCTGGTCGTCTACTGGCTCGTCCTCAACCGGACGACGCTCGGCTATGAGGTCAAGGCGGTCGGGTTCAACGCCGAAGCCGCGCGCTATGGCGGCATCAGTGTCCCGCGCAACTACTTCCTGGCAATGGCCATCTCCGGCGCGTTCGCCGGACTCGCCGGCTCGATCGACATCCTCGGCTGGGAGTTCAACCTCGACCTGACGGTGGTGCAGAGCGTGCAGATCGGCTTCATCGGCATCGCCGTCGCGCTGCTCGGACGAAACAACGCGCTCGGCATCTTCTTCGCCGCTCTGCTCTTCGGGGCGCTGCTCACCGGGACGTCGACCCGCAACCTCGATCCGTCCGTCTTCAAGCCCGAGCTCGCCGGCAACCTAACGCAGATCATCCAGGGGCTCGTCGTCCTCTTCGTAGGTGTCGATCTGCTCGTCCTGTACGTCTGGCGCGCCCTCCGAAGGCCGTTCCCTCGGAGGCGGGTAGAGTCATGATCGCGCGTGCCGAGAGGCTCAACGGGAGGGCCGTCTGGACGACGCTCTCGTCGCCGCGCTCGATCGGCATCCTCGGGATCGGGCTCGCCATCGTTGGCTTCTGGCTCGCGCTGCCCCCCGCGACGCTCCGAACGCCGCCGGGGCCCGTCGCACTCGGGATCCTGGGGGCCGCTGCCGGAATCTGGGCCTTCGCCCGCGGCGAGCGGCGCATCGGCGGTGGCGCCGTCGTCGCCGGCATCGTCGGGGTCGGCCTGGCGCTCGCGCTGATGCAGACGCAGGCCTCGAACCTGGAGGGCACCTTCGTCTGGTCCGCGCTCATCGCAGCGACGCTCCGGTGGGCCACGCCGTTGACCTTCGCGGCCCTCGGCGGAATGTTCTCCGAGCGGAGCGGAGTCGTGAACATCGGTCTCGAGGGGATGATGCTGATGGGCGCCTTCTTCGGAGCGTGGGGCGCCGACAAGACGGGCTCCTGGCTCGGCGGGGTCGCGATCGGGCTGGCCGGTGGAGCCGCCCTGGCCTTCATCTACGCGATCTTCGCCATCCACCTCCGCGCCGACCAGATCGTCGGCGGGACCGCGGTCAACTTCCTGGCCCTCGGGATCACGGGCTACCTCTACAACGACATCTACGGCAACAACGGCACGCCGCAGAATCTGCCCGCTGTTCCGGATGTCCACCTCGGCTGGTTGCACAGCATCCCGCCTCACGGGCTCGGGAACTTCCTCGTGAACTCGTTCGGCTCGCTGAACCTGATGATCTGGCTCAGCCTGGCGCTCCTGCCGATGTCCTACTTTGCGCTGTTCAAGACGGCGATCGGCCTACGTGTCCGCTCGGTGGGCGAGCATCCCCGTGCGGCCGACACCGTCGGCATCTCCGTCTACGGGACGCGCTACGCGGCGGTCACGCTCTCCGGCGCCCTCGCGGCGCTCGGAGGCGTGTTCCTCTCGCTCGGCTACGTCAACGCGTTCACCGAGAACATGACGGCAGGGCGCGGCTTCATCGCGCTGGCGGCGCTCATCTTCGGCGGCTGGCGGCCGTTCGGAGCCTTCGCGGCCTGCCTGCTGTTCGGTTTCTCGAGCGCGCTCGCCCAGCGCCTGCCGGACCTGTCCGCATCGGAGTCCGCGGCGTGGCCCGTCCTCTTCCAGGCCCTCCCGTACGTGCTCACGCTGATCGCCGTCGCTGGCATCATCGGTCGCTCGATCCCACCCGCAGCAGATGGTCAGCCTTACCAGAAGCAGTAGCGCCCGCGCGAGGAACGACGCGGCGCGAGGCTCGGTCGCGTGCGCGCTCCTCGGGCTTCTGCTCCCGGTCGCCGGCTACGTGGCAGCGCGGCAGCTGAAGGACGTGACGATCGTCCAGGGGACGGAGGCGACCTGCGGCTCGGCGCTGCCCGGCCTCCTGGCGCTGCTGCTGGCGCGGAAAGCGCAGTTCCGGATCGAGCGCACGCTGGGCCGGGCCGGCGGGGCCGGGCTCGCGCGAGCCGGGAAGCTGCTGGGCCTGCTGTCGCTCTGCCTCGGGCTGACCGCGGCCCTCGCGCTGGGTTTCTATGCGCTGTTGAACTACTTCGGTTAGACCGGGCTACAATCGCCCTCTCCCGTGTTCGAGATCGGCAACAGCCTGCGCGAGGCGCGCTACCGCCAGCAGCTGGAGCTCTCTGACGTCGAGCTGGCGACCAAGATCAGGGCCCGCTACCTGCAGGCGCTGGAAGAAGAGAACTTCGACGCGCTTCCGGCCCAGACGTACGTCAAGGGCTTCCTGCGGACGTACTCGGACTACCTCGGGCTCGACGGGCAGCTCTACGTCGACGAGTACAACTCGCGCTACGCGGTCGGCGAGGACGAGCCGCGCGAGCCGGTTGTCGCCCGCCGGAGCTCGACCGTCCACCAGCGACATAGACGGTTGGAGCGGCGCGGCGTCGTCGTCGCCCTGGGCGGGATCGCGATCGTCTGCGCATTCGTCATCGCCGCCTTCAAGTTCGGCAGCGGCAACGACAACAATCCGCCGATCCCGAACCTCGGCACCACCAGCACCAAGGCGCAGACTCCGGGGCCTCGGCGGAAGAAGCAGCGCAAGGCGGCACGCCCCGCAAGGATCCGCTTCTTCGTGGTCGCGACCAGCGGGAACTGCTGGATGGACGTGCGGAACTATTCCTCGAGCGGCAGGACGCTCTACACCGGGACATTGCAGTACCGCCAGCACCTCGGGCCCCTCGTCGCGCGGCGGCTCTGGATCAACTTCGGCAACCCCGGCAACGTCAAGGCCGCGGTCAACGGTAAGCCCGTGTTGCTCCCCGGCAGCGGGCGATCCGTGATGGTGCTCGTGACCGCGCGCGGCGTCTCGGTCGCTCCCGCGACCGCTTGACCCGCCCGCGCGGGGTCGTCGTCGTCACCGGCAGCGAGCTCGTCCGCGGCGAGCGGACCGACCGGAACGGGCCGTTCCTGGCCGGCGAGCTGCTGCGGCTCGGGATCGAGCCGGCGCGGATCCAGATCGTGGGCGACGATCCTGCCGAGCTCGAGGCCGCGCTTCGTGAGGGCCTGGGTGCCGATCTCTGCGCGGTTTCGGGCGGCCTCGGGCCGACGCACGACGATCGCACGGTCGAGCTCTTGGCGCGCGCGACCGGCCGTGAGCTGGCCGTCGGCGCAGCGCTCGAGGCCGAGATCGAGGCCGTCTCGCGCCGCGTTGCGGAGCGCCTGCGGCGTCCCTATGCCGACTTCGCCGAGGGCGTCCGCAAGCAGGCGACGCTGCCGGCCGGCGCCGAGGTGGTCGGGATTGCCGGCACCGCGCCGGCTCTGGTGCTGGAGGCCGAAGACACGGTCTTCGTGGTCCTGCCGGGACCGCCGTCCGAGTTGCGCCGCCTCTGGCCGCAGGCGCTCGAGACCTCGCCGGTGCGCGCAGTCCTCGCGCGCGCGCATGAACCCGAAAGGCGAGTGCTGCGGTTCTACGGCGCAAGCGAGTCAGCGGTGGCGCGGGCGCTGGCGGAGGCCGGGGGAGAGGCGCCCGGCCTGGCGGCGACGGTCTGTGCGCGCGACTTCGAGATCCACGTCGATCTCGTCTTCGAGGCGGAGGCGTCCTCTGCCGCAGATCGGCTCGGCACCGGGCTGCGCAAGCGGCTCGGCGAGTACCTGTTCGCCGAGGACGAGCGGGCGGTCGAGGAGCTCGTGCTGGCGGCCTGCCTGAAGCGGGGGTTGTCGCTCGCTACCGCGGAGTCCTGCACTGGCGGGCTCGTGGCGGCACGGCTGACCTCGGTGCCGGGCTCGAGCGATGTCTTCCGCGGGGGGGTCGTGGCCTACGCGGACGACGTGAAGCGGGCGGAGCTGGGCGTGTCCGAGGAGCTGCTCGCGCGGCACGGAGCCGTGTCCGCCGAGGTCGCAGCGGCGATGGCCGCAGGCGCGCGGGCGCGGCTGGACGCTGACGTCGCGGTCGCGGTGACCGGGATCGCGGGGCCTGGGGGCGGCACTCCGGAGAAACCGGTCGGGCTCGTCTACCTGCACGCGGAGGGGACCGATGGGAGCGCCTCGCGGGAGCTCAACCTCCCCGGCGACCGCTCCGCGATCCGTGGGCGAGCGACGGCTGCCGCGCTCCACGTCGTGCGCACACTTCTGGCACAGAGTTGACACAGACACGCGCGAAAGCCCCTGCTAGTTTCGAAGGCCGTGAACGGATACGCCTCTTTTGCGCGCTCCGGCTTCCGCCGGAGACGGTGCGCGAGCTCGTCGAGTGGCAGCGCCACGCTTTTGGCGACGCGCGCGACGTCCGGGTGCTCTCCGCCGAGCACCTGCACATCACGCTCGCGTTTCTCGGCCACCGGCCCGTCGGCGAGGTCGAGTCGATCCTCGACGCGCTGCGCGAGGCGGCCGCGGGTGCCGAACGGCCGCTCCTGTCGCTTCGGCGTTACCGCGAGACGCGCAGCGTCGGCATGCTCGCGCTCGACGACGAGGGCGGCCGCGCGGGGCTGCTGGCGCGCGATCTGCACACGCGGCTGGAAGCGCTGGGCGTCTACGAGCCCGAGCGCCGGGAGTGGCTGCCGCACGTGACCGTCCTGCGCTTCAAAGTCCGTCCACGGCTGCGGCCGCAGCTACCGGACCTGGAACGATTCAGTCCGTCCGATGCTGCTGTTTACCTGTCACGTCTACGCCCCGGCGGGGCGCAATATGAAGTCCTCGAATCGGTGGTTCTAGGAGGTAGATGACGTTGGACCGCGAGCAGGCTCTCGACACCGCGCTCGGCCAGATCGAGCGGCAGTTCGGCAAAGGCTCGGTGATGCGCATGAACGACCAGGCGCAGGTCGCGATCGGCGCCGTTTCCACGGGCTCGCTCTCGCTCGATCTCGCGCTGGGGATCGGCGGCCTGCCGCGTGGGCGCATCGTCGAGATCTTCGGCCCGGAGTCTTCAGGCAAGACGACGCTCGTCTACCACGTCATCGCCGAGGCCCAGCGGCGGGGAGGCATCTGCGCCTTCATCGACGCCGAGCACTCGATGGACCCGGCCTACGCGAAGCGGATCGGCGTGAACATCGACGACCTGCTCGTCTCGCAGCCCGACACCGGCGAGCAGGCGCTCGAGATCGCCGAGCTGCTGGTGCGCTCCGGGGCGCTGGACGTGGTCGCGATCGACTCGGTCGCCGCGCTGACGCCGAAGGCCGAGATCGAAGGAGAGATGGGTGACACGCACGTCGGCCTCCAGGCGCGCCTGATGAGCCAGGCGCTGCGCAAGCTCGCCGGCACCCTCAACCGAACCGACACGATCTGCATCTTCGTGAACCAGCTCCGCGAGAAGATCGGGGTCATGTTCGGCAACCCCGAGACGACTCCCGGAGGCCGGGCGCTGAAGTTCTACTCGTCGGTGCGGCTCGACATCCGCCGGATCGAGACGCTCAAGGACGGGGTGGAGGCGTTCGGCAACCGTGTGCGCGTGAAGGTCGTCAAGAACAAGGTCGCGCCGCCGTTCAAGCAGGCCGAGTTCGACATCATCTACGGCACCGGGATCTCCTGGGAAGGCACGGTGCTCGATGCGGCTCTGGAGCGGAAGATCGTCCAGAAGTCGGGCTCTCACTTCAGCTTCGAGGACGAGCGGCTCGGCCAGGGACGCCAGAACGCCACCGCCTTCCTGCGCGAGCACCCGGACGTCGGTCAGCAGATCCTAGCGCAGGTCCAGGCGCTCGCCGGGCCGGAGCAAGTCGTCTCGGCGCGCCTGCTGCCGGAGCGCGAGGCCGAGGCTGCGCCGGTCGTCAAGGAGCCGGCGGAGGTCGCGTCCAGCTAGTTGCGGGCTCTCGACGTCGCCACGAAGGCGCTCGCGCGGCGCGATTTCTCTGAGCGCGCTTTGCGCGAACGGCTCGAACGCGCGGGAGTCGACCCGGCGGAGGCCGAGCAGGTCCTCGCACGGCTACGCGACGAGGGCGCGCTGAACGAAGCGAGGTTCGCCGCCAATCGTGCCCGCGCCCTCGCGGAGCGCGGGAAGGGCGATGCCGCGATCCGGTACGACCTCGAAAGCCAGTCCCTGCCGGGCGAGTTGATCGAGGCGGCGCTGGGAGAGCTCGAGCCGGAGCGGGTACGAGCAGAGCGGATCGTCCTGCGCCGCGGCCCCGGGCCGGCGACAGCTCGATTGCTCGCGAGCCGCGGCTTCGAGCCGGACGTGATCGAAGCGTCCATTGCGTCAACCCCCCGGGCGGCGCTAGGATAGAGGGGCTTCATTCCACATTTTGCCTGCATCTCACGTGTTTCCGAATCGGACCCAGACCCAGAGATCCCAGAGAGCAACGATGAGCGCAAAGGAGGCGAACTCAGAGCGGCGGTGAGTTGAACCGCCCGTCGAGGCTCGCGCAAGCCTCGCACGCCCCGATTCGAGCATGTCCGGTGTAGCGGTGCTGGATGAGCGCCGCGCTCCGGCGCGGACAACTCGGACCCCAGCCGGGACCACTCCGGCACGAGGTAGGGAGCGTGCATGCTCGTCGTCATCGGGATCGCGATCGGACTGGTAGCAGGAGCCGGTCTCGCTTTTCTCTCGCTCTATGCACTGACCGGCTCTCGCCTGGCCGCCGCACGCCGAACCCGCCAGCTGCTCGTCAGCGAGGCGAAACGGGACGCCGAAGCGCTGCGGCGTGAGGCGCAGATCGAGGCGCGTGAGGAAACCGTCCGCCTCCGAAGCACGATCGAGCAGGAGATCGCGGCTCGCCGCACCGAGACGATGAAGATCGAGGAGCGCGTCCTCGCGCAGGAGGAGGAGATCGACCGCAAGCTGACGGAGCTGTCACGCAGGGAGCAGGGCCTCGCCGACCGAGAGACACACGCCAAGCAGCTTCAGGACGAGCTGAAAACCGCACGCGAGACGCAGTTCGAGGAGCTCCAGCGGATCTCGGGAATGACCGTCAACGAGGCGAAGGCGCATCTGCTCGAGCGCTCCGAGGAGCTGGTCCGCCACGAGCTGGCGCGCCGCGTCCGCCAGGCCGAGGAAGAGGCGCGCGGCGAGGCGAAGCGCCGGGCGCGCAACCTCGTCGCCGATGCGCTCCAACGCGTGGCCGCGAACCACGCCTCCGAGACGACGGTCTCGCTGATCGAGCTTCCCTCGGACGATATGAAGGGCCGGATCATCGGCCGCGAAGGCCGCAACATCCGCGCGCTCGAGCACCTGACGGGCGTCGACGTGATCATCGACGACACCCCGCAGGCGGTCGTCATCTCATCGTTCGACGGCATCCGCCGCGAGGTCGCGAAGCTGACGCTGGGCAAGCTGATCGAGGACGGCCGCATCCACCCGGCGCGGATCGAAGAGATGTACTACCAGTCGAAGGCGGAGATCGACGATCTCATCCGCCAGGCGGGTGAGCAGGCGGTGTTCGAGGCCAACTGCGGCGAGCTGCACGAAGAGCTCGTCAAGATCCTCGGTCGGCTCCGCTACCGGACGAGCTACGGCCAGAACGTCCTCAAGCACACGCTCGAGGTCGTCCATCTGGCCGGGATCATGGCGGCCGAGCTCCAGGCGAGCGTCAAGACGGCCAAGCGCGCCGCGCTCCTACACGACATCGGCAAGGCGCTCACGCACGAAGTCGAGGGCTCACACGCGATCCTGTCGGCGCAGTACTCGCGCCGCTACGGGGAATCGCCCGCGGTCGTGCACGCGATCGAAGCGCATCATTACGAGGTCGAACCGCAGACGGTCGAGGCGGTCCTGGTGATCGCAGCCGATGCGATCTCGGCTTCCCGGCCGGGAGCGCGGGGCGAGAGCCTGGAGCAGTACATCAAGCGGCTCGAGGCGCTCGAGGAGGTCGCTGCCCGACACCCGGGCGTCGAGAAGGTCTACGCCCTTCAGGCCGGCCGGGAGATCCGCGTGATCGTCAAGCCGAAAGAGGTCGACGACGACGGTGCCGTCCTCCTCTCGCACGAGATCGCGCGCGAGATCGAGGACCAGCTCGAGTATCCGGGTCAGATCAAGGTGACCGTGATCCGCGAGTCCCGCGCCGTCGAGTTCGCCAAGTAGCGAGCGGGGCGAACCGAGCCGCCCCGCTGCCTGCTATCTCCTGATCTTCAAGAGCGCGTACATGACGGGCGTGGTCCCGCCGAACGGCCGGATGAGCACCGTGTAGATCGTTCCGGCCGGCCCGTTCGGCACGACGAGGTTGTAGTGATACTCATCACCCACCTCGCGCATCACGCCGTTCGTGTCCGCGTTCGACGCGCTGTCCGCGACCACGTAGCTGTCATCGTCGGGATCGACGTTCGGGTCGTAGTCGCCGCCGCGGATCGCGATCGCCGGCTGGAGCCCGCTCCGGGACCCGTTGCAGCCGACGGTGATCTTGACCGGTACGACCTGGCCGCGCTGAACGAGGTTGAGCGAGTCCGGGTCGATCGGCGGCCGGAACGCGCCGGAGAACACGTGCACGGCGGCCGGCGAAGTCAACGGCGCAGAGACGCCGCCGTCCTTGTCCTTCGCCTCTGCGGCGACGTCGTAGGTGCCGCACGCCGCGAACGACGTCACGAAGCCGTTGCTCCCGAATGCCCCGAAGCCGGAGCCGGTGTCGAAGGCCCAGGTGAACCCGGCCGCTGTGTCCGGCGCCGATGGATCGGTGGCGGCACCGGTCAGCGTCACGCCCTGGCCGGTCAGCGTGTTCGCCGGTGCGGCCGTGAGAGACGTGATCGTCGGAGCGACGTTCGTGATGTTCACCGTCGCGTGCGCCACGGTCGCGGCCCCGAGGTTGTCGGTCACCTGGAGGTTGACGGTCGGCGTGGCCGGCCCGTCCGCGGCGGAGAACGACACCGACTGGCCGGGCGTCTCGAAGGTGCCGTTGCCGTCGAGATCCCAGGCATAGGTCACGGGCTCGCCTTCGGGATCGGCTCCTGATCCCGTGAGCGTCACCGAGCTGCCCTCGGCGACGGAGTACGGGCCGCTCGCGTCTGCGGTCGGCGCGTCGTTGAGCGCGATCCGCACGACGGACGGATCGTGGTCGGAGGCCTGCACCGCGAACTCCGCGTTCACGTGCACGGGGTCGAAGACGAATGGGCGCGCAAAGAGCGGGCCGCTGATGAGGACGTGGTCGAGCACCTGCGCGTTCCCCTCGAACTCGTAGCTGTAGCGCTGGTTGAGCGGGAGCGTGTCCATCAGGTCGTGCAGGACGCCGGACTCGAGGATCTGCACCGTGTCCGACCACTCGAAGTCGTTCAGGTCGCCAAGCACCACGATGTTGGCGTTCGGGTCGGCGGCTTCGATCTGGCCGACGAAGTCGTGGAGGATCTGCGCCTGCTGGTGGCGCTGGGCCTCCGAGCTTCGGACCGGCGGCTGGAATCGGCCCATCAACGGATCGTCGCCGCCCTTCGAGTTCAAGTGGTTGGCGATCACGAACAGGTGGTGGCCGTTGTAGGAGAACTCGCCTGCCAGCGGCTTCCGGCTCGTCGTCCACGCCCCGTTGGCCGGGTCGATGCGGCCCGGGCTCGCACTGAGCTGGGTCCCGCTGCCGCTCCCGATGACCGTCGTCGGCGTCGTCGAGCCGCCTCCGGCGCGGTCGACGAACGACAGGCCGCGATCGGTGCGGAACAGGAAGACCTGGCGGATGTTGCCGCCGGGCTCCCCGCCGTCCTGGTCGTTCACCGGGTCGATCTCGCGCCAGTCGTACGTCGGGCCACCGAGGGCCTGAATCGTCGAGACCAGCTGGTTCAGCGTTTGCGTCGCGTCGACGACGCCGTTGTCCGTCGGCCCGTTGCTGTCCTGCACCTCCTCGCCCGCGATCAGGTCAGGCGATTGGAGGTTGGTGACGATCTCGTGGGCGAGCTGGTCGAACTTCGGCTGCCCGTCGCTCGGGTCGAGGTTCTCGAAGTTGAAGGTCGCGACCGCGAGCTGGCCGGGCGCAGCCGGGTCGGTCGTCTCTGGGGTCACGCCGTCGTGGGTCGCGGTGACCGAGCCCGTCGCCTCGAGGAAGAAGTTGCCGAAGTTGTAGTCGAGCACCCCCACGATCGGTGCGTCGTAGTGGTCGCCCACGTTCATCTGCGGCATCGAGACGAGCAGGTTGTCCACGATCACGCGCTCGGGGTTGCCGTCGTTCGGGCGGAGCAGGATTCCCCCGCGGTTCGTGAGCACGGAAGCGTTCGCCCCGTCGTCGCCGATCGCGGGTGTCTCGCCGAAGGCATTGGTCGGCCCCACGGCGACGGCATTGTCGAGCTGGACGCGCATGCCTTCGAGGGTCTCCCAGAAGTCGAGGCCGTCGTTCGCCGGGTCGAAGGTGCCGCTCGTCTCGACGCTGCCGCCCGCGTCGTCCTCGATCACCTGGTCGGGCGGCACCCGTCCGCCCGTGCCGACGACGGTCGCCGGCGGCAGCGGGTTCCCCGAGGAGAGGACGGTGATGGACGGCGAGCCCGAGAGCTCGGTCGTCGTCAGGTTCCCCGTCGACGAGCCACCGGGCCGGAACTCCTGGACGCGTCCCCTGACCCTGAGCGCATCGCCGACGCTGACCGTCGGAGTCGACGAGGTGAACACGAAGATGCCCTCCGAGGTCGCAGGGTCGGAGTCCGGGCTCGGGTCCTGCATCCAGAAGCCGTTGGTGCTCTTCGCGGTGACCGTCCCGAGGGTGGTGACCGTCTGGCCGTTGAGCGGCGAGATGTGCGATGCGCCCTGGATGTCGTGAATCGGCGTGGGCGCCGCCTCGGTCGCGAAGCTGAAGACGTAGTCGGCCGCCATCGCGTCGGGCGGGTCGTTCACGTCCTGGTCGGTGACCTTCGCGGCGTGGACGGTCACCGTGCACGTCTCGTTCGCCGCGAAGTCGGTCGCGGGATCGAGCGTGAATGTCGTCGGCCCGCCGCTGACGGACGCTGTATGTCCGCCGCTCGTCCCGCACGAGATGTCGTACCAGCCGTCGGTGACGTCGACCGGCTCGCTGAGCGTGATCGAGACGCTGGAGTTGACGGACACCCCGTTCGCGTTGTTCGCCGGCGAGGTCGAGCTGACCGTCGGAGCCTGGTCGGCGCCGCAGACGTTGAGCGGCGACGCGGTGTTGCGCGGGTTCGGCGAGCCGGTGACGAAATCGTTCGCATTGTCGTTCGTGTCGATGCAACCGCCGCTCTTCCGCAGCGCGGCGGTCGTGTTGCTGAGCGTCGCCGTTGCTCCACTGCCCTCGAAGCAGTTGGCCCCGTCGTAGCCGACGAAGTCGAGCGCGGTGGTCGGGCAGGAGCCCGTCAGCGTGGTCGTGTTCGTCACGAGCGCGACCTTCGCGCCGGTTGCAGACATCGCGATCGTGCCGGTGGCGTCAGGAGTGGGGAGGTCGACGGTTCCACCCGCGCCTTGAGCCTCCTGGACGAGGTAGTACTGCCCGGGTTGCAGCACGACGCCGGTGAGGTTCGTCCGCTGCCAGGTAGTCCCCGCGGAAGAGGCGTACTGGACCGACCAACCCGCTAGGTCGATGGCGGTGGCGTCGCGGTTGAAGAGCTCGATGAAGTCGTTCTTGTAGGTGGCGCCGGAGTTGCCGCCCCCGCCGTAGACCTGGCTGATCACGATCTGCAGCGGCGCGGTCACGATGAGCCCGATCGAGGTCGTCGCCGTCCGGCTCTGCGCATCCGAAATCGTCACCGCGAGTGACTTGACGCCGAGGGTCGTCGCCTGACTGACGGTCACGCGGGCGCTGAAGACGTTGTCGCCGGCGGTGACGTCGCCGTTCGTGCCGTCGTCGCGGAGCAGGATCGAAGGCGGGCCGCCGATCGAGCTCACGTTGACCGTGACGAGGATGTTCGTGCTCGGCGGGCCGTCAGCCGGAGTCACGTTGACGGTGAGGAGCGTCGAGCCGCCCGCCGGAACCGTGGATGGGGAGGCCGCTGCGACACCGCCCAGGTCCGCCGCGTAGCTGGGTGCGGCCGTTGCCAAAAAGACCCCGAACACCAAGCACGCCGCAACGAGCACCTTCAAACCAAGCTGACGCATCCCTGCCTCCCTCGGACCGGTCCGGACTGACGACTCGACAAGGGTGACACGTCCTGCGGAACGTGTCCAGGCGACGGCCGACGCTACAGTTTCGGCCTTGGGGCGGGCAATCACAGCGAGTTGCGCGGTCGCAATCGTGCTCGTGGTCGGTCTCACGGGGTGTGGCTCGGCGTCGCCGAAGGCGCGATATGTCGCGAAGCTGAACGCGATGTGCGAGGACTTCGCGCGCCGGGAGCAGAAGATCGGTACGCCCGGCAGCCCCAGTGAGCTCGGCTCGCGAGGCGACCGAATCGTTGCCGCCTACGACGAGGCGATCCTAAAGCCCATCCAGAGGCTGAAGGCGCCGCCGGAGATCGCGTCGCAAGCCGCGCAGCTCCGCGAGCTGGCGAGGCGCCAGCGGAACGTCCTCGGCGCGCTGGCCAACGCGGGGAAGGCCGGGGACCTCCAGAAGATCCGGCAGCTCGTCGGGATCAACCAGCAGCTGAACGACCAGGCTGGCCAGGTCGCACGCGGGCTGAAGGCCGACTCCTGCGCGAGTTGAAGCCTGACCCCGGCTAGGCTTTTCGCGTGCGCCGGTACCACGTCACGACATTCGGCTGCCAGATGAACGCCCACGACTCCGAGCGGATCAAGGGCATGCTCGAGGAGCTCGGCCTGGGAGAGGCACCGGCCCAGGAAGACGCGGACGTGCTCGTCTTCAACACGTGCACGATCCGCGAGAAGCCCGACCGGCGGTTCGCCGCCCATCTTGCGCAGGCGCGGGCGCTCAAGGAGCGGGAGCCCGACAAGGTGATCGCCGTCGGCGGCTGCTATGCCGAGGCCCAGCGGGAGCGCCTCTTCTCGCTCTATCCGTTTGTCGACGTCGCCTTCGGGCCGGGGTCGATTCCGCATCTCGGCGAATGGCTCGGCGCAGGTGGGCTGGGCGTCGAGCGGAGCGCGTTCGGGACCGCCGAGGATCGAGCATTCGCCGGCCGGCTGCCGAGGCACCGCGAGCGGCGCTTCCAGGCCTGGGTGCAGATCTCGATGGGGTGCAACTCCGTCTGCGCGTACTGCATCGTCCCGGCGGTGCGCGGCCGCGAGGTCTCGCGGCGGCCGGGCGAGATCCTGGCCGAGGTCGAAGGTCTTGCCCGTGAAGGCGTGCGGGAGATCACGCTGCTCGGTCAGAACGTGAACTCCTACGGGCGCGACGTCGGCAGCGACTTCGCCAAGCTCCTGCGCGCCTGCGATGTCGCCGAGGGCATCGAGCGGATCCGCTTCACGAGCCCGCACCCGAAGGACTTCCGTGCGGGGGTCATCGCGGCAATGGCCGAATGCGCCGCAGTGTGCGAGCACGCGCATCTGCCGCTGCAGTCCGGCTCGACCCGGGTCCTGAAGGCGATGCGGCGCACGTACTCGCGCGAGCGTTACCTGCGCCTCGTCGACGAGCTGCGGGCGGCGATCCCCGACCTCGCGTTGACGACCGACCTGATCGTCGGCTTCCCGGGAGAGACCGATGAGGAGTTCGAGGAGACCGTCAGCGCGGTCGAGCAGGTCGGCTACGACGGCGCGTTCACGTTCGTCTACTCGCCGCGACAGGGCACCGAGGCTGCCTCGCTACCGAACCAGATCCCGGAGGAGCTCAAGCGCGAGCGGATCGAGCGGCTGATCGAGGTCGTGCAGCACGTCGCGGAAGCACGCAAGCGCGAGCGTGTGGGCCGTGTCGAGGAAGTGCTCGTCGAGGGCCCGAGCCGCACCGATCCGGCCTTCCTGCGCGGCCGCACGCGCCGCAACACGACGGTCGTCTTCGCCGGCTCGGCGGCACCGGGCGAGTTGGTGCAAGTCCGGATCGAGGACGCCACGTCGACGACCCTCCGAGGCGTCGAGCTCGCAACAGTTGCAGCGTAGCCGCGACCTCATCTGGGACGGCTGCCTGAACGTCCGCGACCTCGGCGGCCATCCGACCGGGGACGGGGCCGAGACGAGGTTCGGCTCGGTCGTGCGGGCGGACAGCGTCGGGCAGCTCTCGCCCGCGGGCTGGGAGGCGTTGGTCGCGTACGGGATCCGGACGGTGATCGACCTCCGCGGCGACCATGAACGCGACGAAGACCCGCCCGGCGAGCTCCCGGTCGACGTCCTTCACGTCCCGTTCATGGAAGCGAGCGAGCCCGAATGGGAGGAGATCGCGGAGCAACTCGAGAGGCTCGACGACCTTCCGGTCGCCGACGCCACGCGCGAGGCTTACGTGATCTTTCTGGAGTGCTTCAAGCCGAACGTGGGAGCCGCGGTGCGGGCCGTCGCCGAGGCCCCGGAAGGTGGTGTCGTCGTCCACTGTGTCGGCGGCAAGGACCGCACCGGGCTGCTGACGGCCTTGCTCCTTGAGGTCGCGGGAGTCGCCATCGAGGAGATCGCCGCGGACTACGCGCTCAGCGAGGACCGCCTGCGTCCACGCCACGACGCCTGGCTGGAGGCCGCCGAGACGAAGGCGGAGCGGCGGCGGCTCGAGCGGATCACGCAGACGCCGCCCGAGGTGATCACGGGCGTCTTCGGTGAGCTGGAGAGGCGCTACGGGAGCATCGATGCGTACCTGCGCTCCGCCGGCGTGAGCGACGAGGAGATCGCCCGCGCTCGGTCCCGCTTGCGTGGCTGACCGCGTCATCGCCATCTTCGGGCCGACGGCGTCGGGCAAGAGCGCCGTTGCGGAGGAGATCGCGCGCCGGATTCCCGCCGAGCTCGTTTCCGCCGACTCGATGCAGGCCTATCGCGGCCTCCCGATCCTGACCAATCAGTCGCCGGCGAGGCTCGTCGGGATCTGGGGGCTCGAGCACGAGGCATCGGTCGGCGAGTACCAGGAGCTGGCACATGCGGCGATCGACGAGAGCCTCGCGGCGGGGCGGACGCCGGTCGTCGTCGGCGGCACGGGTCTCTACCTCCGCGCCGCGCTCGCCGAGCTCGAGCTGCCGCCCGCGCCCGAGCCCGGCATGCGCGAGCGACTGGAACGGCTCTACGACCGGGTCGGCGGCGAGCGCGCCCACGAGCTGCTCGCTGAGCGAGACCCGGGCGCGGCTGCGGCCGTGCACGCGAACGACCGCCGCCGCGTCGTCCGCGCGCTCGAGCTTGCGGAGGCGGGCGCCTCGCTGCGCCCGTCCGAAGACCGGCTCTGGGCGGGCGAGACACGACACCCGACGCTGATCGTGGGACTCGAGCTCCCGCGCGAGGAGCTCCGACGCCGCATCGCGAAGCGGACCCACGAGATGTTCGAGCGCGGGGTGGAGGAGGAGGTCCGAGTCGCGCTTGCGGGGCCGATCTCACCGACGGCGCGTCACGTCCACGGCCTCAGCGAGATCGCCGAGCTCCCACGCGAGAAGGCGCTGGAGGCCCTGATCGCCCGCACGAGCCGTTACGCGATCTACCAACTCCGCTGGATGCGCCGCATTCCGGGCGTTGTTAGCCTGGATGCCCTGCGCCCTCCGGGCGAGCTCGCGGATGCGATTCTCGAAATGGCACGGTCTCGGGAACGACTACCTGCTCGTGGAGCGGGCCGAGCTCGACGTTCCGCTGACGCCTGAGCGGGTTCGCCGCATCTGCGACTACCACTTCGGGGTCGGCTCGGACGGCATCCTCGAGGTCGTCTCCGCGAACGGAGCCGAGGCCGAGGTCGTGATCTGGAACCCGGACGGCTCGACGGCGGAGCTCTCCGGGAACGGAACGCGGATCGCGGCGCGGTGGCTCGCGAGGCGGAGCGGGGAGGAGGCCGTCCGCGTTCGCGTCGGCCCGCGCGAGGTTGCCGCCCGGTTGCGCGGGCGCGACGTCGAGCTCGACGTCGGCGAGGTCGAGGTCGACGAGCCCGAGACGATCGACGTGGCCGGCGAGGAGGTCGAGCTGACGGCGGTTTCCGTCGGAAACCCGCACGCGGTGATCAGGCGCGAGCCCGACCGCCACGAAGTGCGCCGGTTGGGGCCGCTGGTCGAGAACCACGACCGCTTCCCCAAACGGACGAACGTGCAGCTCGTCCGCGTCGACGGGCCGCACGAGCTGACCATCGGCGTCTGGGAGCGCGGGGCGGGGGAGACGCTCTCGTCGGGGACAAGCTCCGTAGCTGCAGCAGCAGCAGGCGTCGCGCGGGGCTGGTGCGAGAGCCCCGTCACCGTCCACCTCGTCGGCGGCGACCTCCAAGTCGAGCTCGCCGACGGTCGGGCCGTTCTCACAGGGCCCGCCGAAGAGATTTGCCTGATTGAGCTTGCCCCGGAGTTCGAGCTGTGAAGTTCGCGCGGCGGCTCGACCAGGTCCCGCCGTACCTGTTCGCGGAGCTCGAGCGGAAGATCGCCGAGAAGCAACGAGCGGGGATCGACGTGATCAGCCTCGGGATCGGAGACCCCGACCTGCCGACGCCTGAGCCCGTCGTCGCCGCGCTTGCAGAGGCGGCAAGCGATCCGTCGACGCACCGGTACCCGAGCAACCAGGGCTCGAAGGAGTTCCGCGAGGCAGCGGCCGGCTTCTACCGGCGCCGGTTCGGCGTCGAGCTCGACCCGGCCACAGAGGTCATCCCGGCACTCGGCGGCAAAGAGGCGGTCGGCCACGTCTGCCTCGCACTGCTCGATCCCGGCGACGTCTGCCTCTCGCCCGATCCCGGCTACCCGCCTTACACGTCCGGACCGCTCTTCGCCGAGGCCGAGGTCGAGTACCTGCCGTTGGAGGAAGAGAACGGCTTCCTGCCCGACCTCGACGCGGTCCCGGGCGAGAGAGCGGCCGGGGCAAACGTGCTTTTCCTCAACTACCCAAACAACCCGACCGGCGCGGTCGTGGAGCCCGGGTTCTTCGAGCGCGCCGTCGAATTCGCCCGCGAGCACCACGTGGTGGTCGTCCACGACAACGCGTACTCGGAGATCACCTTCGACGGTTACCGCGCACCGAGCTTCCTCGAGACGCGGGGCGCGAAGGAGGTCGGCATCGAGATCTTCTCCCTGTCGAAGGGCTGGAACATGACCGGCTGGCGCTCCGGCCTCGTCGCGGGCAATGCCGAGGTCGTCGAGCGCTACCGGCAGCTCAAGACGAATCTCGACTCGGGCATGTTCGAGGCGGTTCAGCGGGCGACCGTCGTCGCGTTGACCGTGGCCGAGAGCTTTCCGGGCGAGATGTCCGAGGTCTACCGGCGCCGGCGCGACCTCGTCGCGGAAGCGTTCGCCGCGATCGGCCTCGAGGTCGAGCCGCCGAAGGCGACGCCGTATTTCTGGGTGCGCGTCCCGGAGGGCTACACCTCCGAGTCGTTCGTCGAGCTCGTGCTCGAGCGGGCGGCCGTCGTCGTCTCGCCTGGGCCGGCCTACGGCCCGAGCGGAGAAGGCTTCTTCCGCATCTCCTTGACGGTTCCTGACGACCGTCTGGAGGAGGCTGTGGGCCGCATCGAATCTTCCTTGCGAGCAGGCATAATCGAGGCGTGACGGCACACCAGCCCGATCCGGCGCCGGGCGCAGAGCCCGAGCGCGGGTTCGTCCTCGCAGTGCTGGCCCAGGGCGTCGTTCCAGAGCAGGAGCTGGCCGAGCTGGAAGAGCTCGCGCGCACCGCGGGCGTCGAGCCCGTCGACGCGCTGACTCAGCACCGCGCGCAGCCCGACCCGCGTAGTTACGTGGGCAAAGGCAAGCTCGCGGAGCTGAAGGAGGCCTATCCCGCGTCCAAGGCCGAGGTGCTCCTCGTCGACGGCGAGCTCAGCCCGGTGCAGCAGCGAGCGCTCGAGAACGCCCTCGAGGCAAGGGTCGTCGACCGGACGCAGCTGATCCTCGACATCTTCGCCCAGCATGCCGTGAGCGCCGAGGGCAAGCTCCAGGTCGAGCTCGCGCAGCTCGAGTACAACCTCCCGCGCATGCGCGGCCTGTGGCAGCACCTCGAGCGCCTGGGCGGTGGAGTCGGGACGCGAGGCCCGGGTGAGACGCAGCTCGAGACCGATCGACGCCTGGCGCGGCGGCGCATCGCGCTGCTGCGGCGACGCCTGCGCGGGCTCGGTCAGCAGCGCGCCGTGCGCAGGAAGTCGCGCCGCCGCTCGGAGACGCCGACCATCGCTCTCGCGGGCTACACGAACGTGGGCAAGTCGACGCTGCTGAACGCGCTCACCGGCGCGGGCGCGTCCGTGAACGATCGCCTCTTCGAGACGCTCGACCCGACCACCCGCGGCTTCGAGGTCGACGGTCGCCGGTATCTCGTGACGGACACGGTCGGCTTCATCCGCCGGTTGCCGCACGAGCTCGTCGAAGGCTTCGCAGCGACGCTGGAGGAGACGCTCGTCGCGGACACGGTTCTCCACGTGGCCGACGCGTCCGTGGCCGAGGCGCGGCTCGACGAGATGCTCGAGGCGGTCGACCGTGTTCTGCGCGAGATCGGCGCCGGCGAGCTGCCCGTCGAGCTCGTCCTGAACAAGATCGATGCCGTGGACGCGCTCGGTCGGCGGAGGCTCGCGAACCGTTTTCCGGACGCGCTGCAGGTTTCGGCGCGGACCGGGGAGGGGCTGGACGACCTGCGCAGGCGGATTGCGCACCTCTTCGCGGAGCGCTTCGAGCCCGTGCGGCTCCTGATTCCTTACGCCGACGGCTCGCGGCTGGCAGAGCTCTACGCACTCGGCGCACCCGTCGACGAGCGCGCCGATCGCCCGGAGGGCGTCTTCATCCGGGCCCGACTGCCTCGCGGAGAGATCCGGCGGTTCGCGCCGTACCTGATCGCCGAGCCGGGCGAGCTCTCAGCGCGCACGAGCCCATGATCGAGCTGCCCATTCGGCGGCTGCGCGAGGACGCGGTGCTTCCCGAGCGGGCCTACGCGGGGGACGCGGGGCTCGACCTGGCTGCCTGCGAGCGGCACGAGCTCGGGCCGGGAGAGAGGGCGGTTGTGGGCACCGGCCTGGCGGTCGCGATTCCGGAGGGGCATGCCGGGTTCGTTCAGCCGCGCTCCGGGCTCGCCGACCGCCACGGCATCTCGATCGTCAATGCCCCCGGGCTGGTCGACTCCGGCTATCGCGGTGAGCTCAAGGTGATCCTGCTCAATACCGACCGGTCCGAGCGCTTCGTCGTCGAGCCGGGGATGCGCATCGCGCAGCTCGTGGTGCTCGAGGTGCCGGAGCTCGAGCTGGCCGAGACGAACGAGCTGCCCGTGACCGAGCGCGGCGTGCGCGGCCATGGGTCGTCGGGGAACTGATGGCCGAGCCGCGGATCCGCGTCTCCGCGATCCTGCGCTGGCGCGGGAGCGTCCTCCTCTGCCGGCACGAGAAGGGCGATCGCCACTACTGGCTGCTGCCCGGAGGCGGCGTGAACTCGGGCGAGAGCCTCGTCACTGCGCTGCACCGTGAGCTGGTCGAGGAGCTCGGGATCACGGACGAGCTACCGGTCGAGGGGCCGGTCGCGATCGTCGATTCGATCGCACCCGTGCGCTCGTTCGCGGCCAAGCACGTGGTTCACATCATCTTCGGCGGCGACCTCGGCGGCCGCTCGCTCGAGGCGGTGACCTCCGCCGACGCGGCGGTCCGTGGCCATCGGCTGTTCGCGCCCGACGAGCTGGACGACGTCGTGCTCCACCCGCCGATCCACCGCTTCCTGCAGCGTTGGAGCCCCGGCGATCCGGTGGTCTATCTGGGCGCTCTCTGGGCGCCGTAGACAACGGCACAGAATCGGCACGAAGCCGTCACACTTCTGTGCGCATCGAGCCGGTACCGTCCCTAACCCCCACCCACCCAGGGGCGCGCGCGTGAACAGTTAGTAGCGGCCGCCTCGCGTGCGGGCCCGGCGCGCCGAGACCTCGTGCGCTTCCGCTTCGAGGTCGTCCTCGAGCGGCTCGAAGGTCGGAACCTCACCGGTGCGGTGCGCGATCGCCTGGGACAGCAGCCAGTCGGCGAGCCACGCGTTGCGGGGAAGAAGGGGCCCGTGCAGATAGGTGCCGACAGCGCGGCCGACCCGGCACCCCTCGTAGCCGGTCTCGCCGTCGTTGCCGAAGCCGGCCACAACCCTGCCGAGGGGCTCGGCGCCCCCGTCGAGGTACGTGCGGCCCGCGTGGTTCTCGAAGCCCGCCAGGGTGCGGCGGTCGCCGGGCTCGAGCTCGCACTCGAGGAGGACGTCGCCGATCATTCGCCGCTCGCCGGCCACGGTGTGGAGCGGAAACAGGCCGACGCCGGGCAGCTCGTCGCCGCTCTGGTCGCGGTAGAAGCGCCCGAGAAGTTGATAGCCGCCGCAGACGGCGAGCAGCGCGGCGCCGCCGTCGACCGCAGCATGTATCCCCTCACCGTGCGCCGCGAGGGCAGGCGCGACCAGCTCCTGCTCGCGGTCCTGCCCGCCGCCGATGTAGTAGAGGTCGTGCTCGCCGGGCCGCACGGCGTTGTCCGCACCGAGCCCTCGCACCTCGACCTCGTGCCCGCGCCAGGCCGCACGGCGCGCCAGCACAGCCATGTTGCCGCGGTCGGCGTAAATGTTGAGGTAGTCCGGGAAGAGGTGGCCGACGACGATCTTCATGCGGCCGCCTCCCAGTAGGGCCTGACAAAGCCGCGTCGCGCCACGAGGTCCCGCAGGGAGAGCATCGCCGTGTAGGTCGGCAGCGCCACGAGCTCAGCCCCCGCAGCGGTCAGCTCCAGTCCCCGGTCGAGAGCGTCCTCGAGCGACGGAATCACGTCGATCGCCGAGGCCGCCAGCCCGGCGTACTTGAACCGCAGAGCGAGCTCCGCGGCGCGCTCGCCGGTCGCGACCAACCGCTCCAGGCCGCCGAGCAGCGGTTCGAAGTCGACGTCCCAGATCCAGGAGACGTCACGGCCGTCCGCGATCTCGTCGTTGAGCGCCACGAGCAGCAGCCGCGGCGATCCTCCCGCAACCAGCGTGCGGACGACTTCATTCGCCCCGGCCGGATTCTTGATCAGGAGGACGAGCAGCGTCCGGTCGCCAAGCACGATCCGCTCGAACCGGCCGAACGCGGCAGAAAAACCCTGCAAACCCGCAACAACTGCATCCAGCGCGCTTCCGAGCGCGCGGGCCAGTCCCGCCGCGGCCAGCGCGTTGTACACGTTGTAGAGCCCTGGGACGGCGAGCTCGACCCGACGAGCGCCCTCGGGCGTGACGAGCTCGAACGAGACGCTCTCGAGCCCGTTCAGCTCGATCGCGCGAGCAGCTATGTCCAGAGCAGGCCGCGCGTGCCCGCAACTCGGGCAGCGGTAGTCGCCGAGGTGCCCGATGTAGGCCGCCGCGTAGGCGTAGGGCGTCCCGCAGCGGATGCACCACTTCGAGTCCGCCGCGTGCTGGAGCTCCGGCGAGGCGTGCCGCGGGTCGTCGAGCCCGAAGACAACCGCCCCCCGGCGGCCGGAGGCGAGGTCGCCGACCTGCGGGTCGTCGCCGTTGACGACGATCGCCGTGGCCTCCGGAAGCGACGAGACCGCCGCCCGCCACCGCTGGGCGAGCAGCTCGAGCTCGCCGTAGCGGTCGAGCTGGTCGCGGAACAGGTTTCCGAGGCAGACAGCACGCGGCCGCAGCCGCCGCGCGACCTCGGGCAGAGCCCCCTCGTCCACCTCGAACAGGCCGAGCTCCGCGTCCCGGGCAGCCAGGAGAGCGGAGGCGACCCCCGAGACGAGGTTCGCGCCCGAACGGTTGTGCGCCAGCCGGAACGACGGCCCCAGGATCCGCGCGGCCATCGCCGAGGTCGTCGTCTTTCCGTTCGTGGCGGAGACCAAAGCTCGGCCCTGCGGCAAGCGGTCCGCAAGCCGGTCGACGGCACCCGGATCGAGCTTCCAGAGCAGCTTCCCGGGCAGTGTCGTCCCACCGCCGATTCCGGCCAGCCGGGAGAGGCCGGCAGCAGCGCGCGCCAGCGCGATCTCTGCGGGCAAGGGCACGCGAAGAGCCATCACCCGCGGACGCTACCGCCTGCGCGGCGTGCTGATCCCTCGACTGAGGGAACTTTGGGTCGGTTTCCCCCAGCAGGGGGATGTAGGCGTACCCCGTCCCCTCATACCGTCCGCCTGGTTTTGCAGCGCGGGCAAAGCACTCAGGCGCTGCGAATGACAAGTCATTGCGGCCCGCGCGAAGGCGCGGAAAGGAGAACTGAAGGTGCGGATGGACAGCGGCAAGCGAAACGAAGAGCGGTCGAGCGCGCTGTGGGGTACCGGTGGTAACCGCGGCGGCGAGACTCGCTCCAACGCGCTCTGGGGCAAGGGAGGCCGTGGCTTCGTTACCGCTCTTGTAGCGGCGCTGGCCGTGTGCGTTCCCCTCGCCTCGAGCTCGAGCAGCCAGAAGCCGGGCGCCAAGGCGCACCGGTCCGGTGTGTTCCTCGTCAAGCGGACGTACATCGCCCCCGCGCTCGAGAAGCGTGCGGGCAAGCGCCCGAACTCGACGATGTCGGTCATCATCCAGTCCAACTCGCGGTTCGTCCTGAACCATCAGGTTCGGACGGTCCTCGAGCGCTCGGGCATCAAGAAGCTCAAGAAGCTGCGCCTGATCGACGGCGTGGCGGCGACGATTCCGGCCAGGCACCTCGCGGATCTCGCCGGCATCAAGGGCCTGACAGTGACACCGGATGCGCCGGTACACGTCAGCGGCTACAACTCGACGCAGCTCTGGCCGTACGCGGCGGGCGTTGCGTCCGACTGGAACGGGGCGAACGCTCCGCCCACCGGCGCAAATGCTCCGACGATCGCGGTCGTCGACTCCGGCATCCAGGCCGACCGGCCTGATTTCGCCGGCAGGGTGCTCGCGAACGTCAACCTGTCGACGTTGACGAGTGCACCGGGCGACGAGCGCGGCCACGGCACCTTCGTGGCGGGCGTCGCGGCCGGGGCGGCCAAGGGCTATGCCGGCGCGGTGCCTCAGGCGAACCTCGTGGCGATCAAGGTCATGAACGCCGACGGCATGGCGAAGACGAGCGACGTGATCACCGCCTGCCAGTGGATCCTGGCGAACAAGGCGCAGTACAACATCCGCGTCGCGAACTTCTCGCTCCACTCGGCGAACAAGGGGAGCTTCCTGAACGATCCGCTCGACAAGGCGGTCGAGAAGCTCTGGTTCAACGGCGTCGTCGTTATCGCGGCCGCGGGCAACTACGCGGTCAACGGACAGCGGAGCGGCGTGCTTTACGCACCGGGCAACGATCCGTTCGTGATCACCGTCGGAGCATCCGACCTGAACGGGAACGCGGGCAACGCAACGCACACGAACGCTCCGTTCTCGGCGTACGGCTACACACCCGACGGCTTCTCGAAGCCCGACATCGCGGCTCCCGGCCGCTACCTCGTCGGGCCGGTCCCGGCGAGCTCGACGCTCGCGGTTCAGCGGGCCGACGCGATCGTCGCCCCCGGCTACATCCAGCTCTCGGGGACCTCGTTCGCGGCTCCGGTGGTCGCGGGCGCAGCCGCACAGATCCTCGCGGCACACCCGAACTACACGCCGGACCAGGTCAAGGGCGCACTGATGGTGTCGGCCAAGCCGGCCCCAGCGGCTGCACCCGGCTCGCTCGGCGTGGGCGAGATGCAGATGGGTCGAGCCGTACTCCGGCTCAGCCCGCCGAACCCGAACCTCGGCCTCGACCAGTTCGTCGCGAACCAGTCGTTCAACGCGCAGGCCTGGTTCAACAACGCCAAGGTCAACCCGAACTGGGATGCCGTCTCGTGGAGCTCGGCGGCCTGGTCGGGCGCCGACTTCGACGCGGTCGCCTGGTCGGACGTCTCCTGGGAGACGGTGTCATGGGAGACGGTTGCCTGGAGCGACGTCTCCTGGGCAGACGTGGCCTGGAGCGACGTCGCTTGGAGTGACGTGTCCTGGGAGGACGCGGCCGAAGGCGACTCGAACGATGCCGGCGGCTACGACCTGACCACAGACCAGCTCGCGGCGATCATGGCCGACCCGAACATCGCACCGGATCCGGCAGACGTCCCCGCTGACGTCCCGCCGCCGGGAGGCTGATTCGACGGACGGGGCAGACGGCGGCCGCCCCGCCGAACCAACCGCTCACGGAGGGGCCGGGGACAAACCCCGGCCCCTCCCTCGTTCGGGGGATCTGGAGGGTGTCCTCAAAAAGGGGGATGGCACCCCCGAAACCGTGGCGTAGCTTGCGGGAAAGCGGCCATGCGTCGCCATAGATCCTTGCGGCCCGCGAGCATGCGGAGATTGGAGACGGCAAAGAGGCGATGTCGAGCGACGAGCTCACCCTGATCCGGACGGCGGGGGCGCGCGCGTGAGCATGTTTCAGACGCCCCTCGAGCACCAGGTCGTGCCCTCGGGGCCGGGCGCGCCGAAGCTCGCGCCGAAGGCCGCCGTCTACTTCTTCCTCGTCGCGTCGGCCACGGTGCTCGCGAGCGCCCTGCCGATCAGCCACCTGAATGCGAGCACGCCCGGCTGGACGACCTTCGCGATCCTGGCGACGCTCTCGGCGACGGCGCAGCTGTTCGTCGTCTCGGGGCCGCGCCATTACGCGTACTTCACGACGATCGTCTTCCTGATCCCGGCAGTGATGCTGCTCCCGCCGGGGCTCGTCGCGCTCGTCGGGATCATCCACCACCTTCCGGAATGGCTGAAGACGAGAGCAGCCTGGTACATCCAGAGCTTCAACATCTTCAACTGGACGCTGGCCATGCTCGCCGCCTGGGCCTGCTTCCACGGCTTCTCGCACGACAACCGCGTCTCCTACGCATTCGCCGGCGCGGCCGCAGCGGTAGCGCTTGTCGTGGTCAACCACGTCCTGATGGCGCCGATGCTGAAGCTCGCCCGCAGCCTTTCGATCCGCAACTCCGGTCTCTTCTCGTTCCAGAGCCTGTCGACGGACCTCGTGCTCGCGATGCTCGGTGTGGCGACGGCGGCGTTCTGGCAGGCGAATCCGTGGCTGATCGTCTTCGCGGTCGCCCCGCTCTTCCTGATCCACCGCTCGCTCTCCGTGCCGCAGCTCCAGGAGGAGGCGCGCGTCGACCCGAAGACCGGCCTCTTCAACGCGAGGCACTTCGCGCTCGCGCTGAACGAGGAGCTGACGCGCGCGGCGCGCTTCGAGCGGCCGCTGTCCCTCGTGATGGCCGACCTCGACCTCCTGCGCGACATCAACAACACGTACGGCCACCTCGCGGGCGACGCCGTGCTGCAGGGCATCGCAGAGGTCTTCCGCTCCCACCTGCGCCACTACGACGTCCCGGCGCGCTTCGGCGGCGAGGAGTTCGCGATCCTGCTCCCCGAGACGCCGCCCGAGCTGGCGTTCGAGATCGCCGAGCGGATCCGCCGGACTGTCGCCGCGACCACGTTCGACGTCGAGACGTCCAGCGAGCCGATCCGGGCGACGATCTCGATCGGAGTTGCCGCCTATCCACGCGACGGCGTCGACACCAACGAGCTGATCCACCAGGCCGACCTCGCGGTCTACCGAGCGAAGCTCCAGGGGCGCAACCGCGTTCTCGACGCGAGCTCCGACCCGCTGGAACTTCCCGAGCAGCGGCAGGCGCTGCTGGTCGCGGTTCCGGAGAACGGCGATCACGTGTCGCCGCTGCCTCCCGCGGTCGAGGCATTGCCCGAGCGCGAGCGCAGGCATCCTCGCCCGCACGCGCTCCACGGACCGCGTTTCCTCTCGCTCTCGCGGAGCCTGGCGGCGTTCGTCGGGCTCGTCAGCATCGCCGGGATCACCGCTGGCGTCCTGGGCGCGATCCTGGGGAATAGCCACGACTGGATCGGCCTGGCAGCGATCATCGCCCTGGTGGGGGCGGGGCAGGCACTCGCTCTCGAAGTCGACGACGGCTCGATCTCCGTCAGCGCGGTCGGCGCGATTGCCGGTGCTGCGCTCTTCGGCCCCCGTGCGGCTCTCGCCCTCGCGATCACGACGACGGCCGTCGACTGGAGCGCCCGTCGCGATCCGTTCCACTACGTCGTCTTCAACATCGGCACCCTGACGCTGGCCTCGCTCGCCGCCGCAGGCGTCTTCACAGCGGGCTTCACCGGCGACCTCGGCCGTGTCGTCTACGTCGCCTCGGGCTTCGCCGCGGGCGCGACCTACTACGCCGTCAACATGGGCCTGCTCAGCATGGCAGTCGCCATCGAGGGCCACCAGCGCTGGTTCGCGGTGTTCAAGGAGCGATTCGCCTGGCTGGCGACCCACTACCTGGTCTACGGCTTCATCGCGGGTGTGATCTGGGTCGGCCACGACACGGCCGGCCTGTGGGCGCTCGCGGTCTTCGCGCTGCCGCTGCTCCTGATGCGCAAGACCCAGGAGGCCTATCTCCGCCACACGCAGCGGAGCGCGCAGAAGCTGCGCCAGGCGGCCGAGACGATCCAGACCCAGAACGTCTCCCTCGAGCACGCCAACAAGCTGCTCCGAGAACGGTCGACGGCGGCCATGGAGAGCCTCTCGGCGACCGTGGACGCCCGGGACAAGTACACCGCGGGCCACTCCCGCCGCGTGCAACAGCTTGCGCTCGCCATTGGCCGCGAGCTTGGGCTGTCGCAGGCGGAGCTCGACCTGCTCGGGCACGCGGCCCTCTTCCACGACATCGGCAAGCTCGCGATCCCCGACGCGATCCTGCTGAAGCCCGCGAGCCTGAGCATGGAGGAGTGGGACCTGATGCAGCGGCACGCCGACGAGGGCGCGCGGATCATCGATCGCCTCGGCTTCCTGAACGACGCCGTGCCCGCGATCAGGCACCACCACGAGCGCTTCGACGGGACGGGCTACCCTGAGGGCCTCGGCGGGGAGGAGATTCCCCTCGGCGCCCGCATCATCCACGTCGCGGACGCCCTGGACTCGATGCTCACGACGAGGATCTACCGGGCCGCCAGGCCCGCCTCAGAGGCCCTGGAAGAGCTCAGGAGGGCCTCTGGGACGCAGTTCTGCCCCCGGTGCGTTGCGGCCCTGGAGCGGATCCTGCCGCTCGAGGGGATCGACGACGATCCCGCGCGGCCTCGCATCGCCGCCGCCTCCTGAGTCCGGTTTCGTAGCAAACGCCTGCAGACGCTAGCCTGCGGCTTGCATTTCGGTGCGGGTGCTCTACCATTCTTGGTTCGAGTGCCCCGCAAGCCCCAGTACCGCGCGCTGGCGGGGATCGACCGGGAGGCGCTGGCCGCCTTCCAGGCCGGGATCCGCAAGCGCTACTCCGACGAGCAGATCCTCGAGGAGCTCACCGCTTCGGCGAAGCGCCTGGGGCGCTCTCCGACGATGCGCGAGTTCGCGGACGACCCGAACACCTCGGTCCACCCGCAGACGGTGATCGAGCATTTCGGGAGCTGGAACGAGGCGAAGCGCAAGGCAGGCCTGGTTCCGCGCCGGTTCGCGACCCGCGAAGAGCTGCTCGAGTTACTGCGCGAGCTGGGGAAGGAGCTCGGCCGCATCCCGACGGCGCGCGACATCGAGGCGAACCGCGGCCGGATGCCGTCGAAGTCGCTCTACTGGCACACGTTCGGGTCGCTCGCGAACGCGCTCCGCGAGGCCGGCTTCGACGTGCCGGTGGGGGAGGAGAAGCTGGAGCGAGCGCTCGAGCAGGGCGTTGTGCTGGCGCGGAAGCTGAAGCGTCTGCCGAAATTCGCCGACTGGGCAGACGCCCGCCGCGACGACGAGACGCTGATGACCGAGTGGCAGATCTACCGCATGTTCCAGGGCCGCCGGGGCGCGTGGTCGACGTTCCAGTTTCTGATTCGCGAGCGACTGGTTGAAGCCGGCGCGAAGATCGCCGCGGATGGCCGGCTGGTCTAGTAGCTCTAGAGCGCCGCGAGCGCGGCGAGCTGCCTGAGGCAGGAGAGGCCTTCCTGCGGGGCACGGACGGCCGGCAGGGGGCTCTCCTCGAAGTTCCGGTCGGGCCTGAAGCGCTCGCGCCGAAGCTCGCGGCCATCGGCGGCGACGACCACGGTTCCCTCGGGGAGCTCGCGCTTGCGCAACTTCAGCTGGAGGAACTTCTCGACCACCTCGAGCGCGGCCTTCGTGGAGGCGAAGAAGAGCTCCTCCGGGCCGGTCCCGATCCACAGCGGACGACCGACTCCGCGGGCCAGGAAGACCGTTCCGGTCCGACGCTCGTCGATCCACGCGGTCGCCATCGAGCCGTTGAGCTGCTGAAGGGCGGACGCGGCTCCTTGGGCGGCCTCCGCCAGCGCGAAGATTGCCTCCGAGTCGACGGTCATCAGCGGCTCGGCACGCTCGAAGCCGTGCTGGTCCATCAGGTCGTCATCGTTGAAGATGATCCCGTTGTGCACGCCGACGACCGCGCCGTGGCGGATGGGGTGGTTGTTGGCCTCGATCCGCGGGTGGCCCTTGGTGTAGTCGCGGACGTGGACAAGAACCTCGGTCGCGGCGTCCGGAAGTAGAACCTGCTCGAGCAGCGCGCTCGCGCCCGAGCGCTGCTTGTGGATCTCGACCGGGCCGCCCGGGCAGCGATGCGCGTAGCCGACGGCGTCGGCGCCACGTTCTGCGATCCCCGCCAGGAGCGCCTGGGCAGCGAGCGTCCGCTCCACGTTGCTGGAGCCGCTCAGGCTGTATCCGGCGATGCC
>VAXM01000153.1 GCA_005883335.1 Actinomycetota bacterium | reverse complement strand
GTCCGCCGGCCAGGACGCGTGGCAGGGCATCCTCCAGTACAGCGAGGACGCGCTCGTCTCGTCGGACATCGTCGGCAACTCGCACTCCTGCATCCTCGACGGCCTCTCGACGATGGCTCACGGCCGGATGGTCAAGGTCATCGGCTGGTACGACAACGAGTGGGGCTACAGCTGCCGGCTCTCAGACGTGGTCGAGCTCGTCGCGCAGTCGGTGCCCGCCGCGGTCTCCGCCTAGTTGCGACCGCGCTCCGTCCGAGAGGCCGACGTCGGCGGCAAGCGCGTCCTCGTGCGCGCCGACCTCAACGTGCCCCTGGAGGACGGTCACGTCGCCGACGACACCCGCATCGAGGCGGCCCTGCCGACCCTTCGCTACCTCTTCGAGCACGACGCCGCCGCCGTCGCGGTCTGCTCGCACCTCGGCCGCCCGAAGGGGCCCGACCCCGCCTTCTCGATGGAACCGGTGCGGGCCGCGCTATTGGAGCGGCTGCCGGACGACCGGCTCGAGGTGCTCGAGAACACCCGCTTCGACTCTGGCGAGACGAAGAACGACCCCGAGCTCGCGCGCCGTCTGGCCGAAGGTCGAGACCTCTTCGTCGAAGACGCCTTCGGGTCGGTGCACCGCGCCCACGCGTCCACCGTCGGTGTCGCGAAGCTGCTCCCGGCCTACGCGGGCCTGCTGCTGGAGCGCGAGCTGGAGGAGCTCGGCAAGCTGCTCGGCGAGGTCGAGCGGCCGTTCGTGCTCGTATCCGGTGGCGCCAAAGTCGAGGACAAGCTCGGCGTGCTCCAGAACCTCGGCGGCAAGGCGGACACGATCCTCGTCGGCGGCAAGATGGCCGAGCAGCTGCGCGAAGAGAACCCGCTCGGTTTCGAGGTGGAGCTCCCGCGTGACGTCGTCGCGGCCGCCGAGTTCGCCGAGGACGCCGAGACGCAGGTCGTGCCGTACAGCGCGCTGCCCGATGGTTGGCTCGGGCTCGACATCGGACCGGAGACGCGTGAGGCTTTCGCGGCCGCGATCGCCCGGGCGCAGACGATCTTCTGGAACGGCCCGATGGGCGTCTTCGAGTGGCCGCGCTTCGCCGAAGGCACGAGAGCGGTCGCGCAGGCCGTCGCCCAGTCCGACGCGTACTCGGTCGTCGGCGGAGCCGATTCCGCGCGCGCCCTCCGCGAGCTCGGCCTCGCCGACCTGGTCTCGTGGCTCTCGACGGGCGGCGGCGCCGCTCTTGAGTTGCTGGAGGGCAAGGAACTACCCGGCGTCGCCGTGATCCCGGAGAATTGACCGGTGCTCATCGCCGCGAACTGGAAGATGTACAAGGGGCCGCGCGAGGCACGGGCGTTCTCCGAGGCCTTCCGCGCGCCAAAGGGCGTCGAGGCGGTGATCTGCCCGCCCTACGTCTCCCTCGCCGCGACACTCGAGAGCGGCCACGTGGTCTTCGCGCAGAACGTTCACTGGGCCGACGAGGGCGCGTTCACGGGTGAGATCTCGGCGCCGATGCTGCGCGAGCTCGGAGTGACGGGGGCAATCGTCGGCCACTCCGAGCGGCGCCAACACTTTGGCGAGACCGACGAAACGGTCGCGCGCCGCACTCTCGCGGCGCTGGAAAGCGGGCTGAGGGTGATTGCGTGCGTCGGCGAGTCGCTCGAGGAGCGTGAGACCGGACAGATGGAGCTCGTGCTGCGCATCCAGGTCGAGGCGATAGCGGACGGCGTCGGCACGCACAGCGGGCTAGTCCTCGCCTACGAGCCGGTCTGGGCGATCGGCACAGGCAAAACGGCGAGCCCGGAGCAGGCGAAGGAAGCGCACGCCCTGATCAAGAGCTTCCTCGACGTCCCGGTCCTCTACGGCGGCTCGGTCAAGCCCGAGAACGCCGCCGAGCTCCTCTCGCAACCGGCTGTAGACGGCGCGCTCGTCGGCGGCGCCTCGCTCGAAGTGGAATCGTTCACGGCGATTTGCCAAGCGGCCGCTTCCCTCTCGTAGCGCTCGTCATCCTCGACGGCTGGGGTTGCGCGCCGCCCGGCCCCGGGAATGCCGTCTCGCTCGCGGACACTCCGACCTTCGACCGGCTCTGGGCCGAGTACCCGCACACCACACTCGAGGCCTCCGGGGAGGCGGTCGGGCTGCCGCCGGGCCAGATGGGCAACTCCGAGGTCGGCCACCTGACGATCGGCTCCGGCCGCGTGCTCGACCAGGACCTGCAGCGGATCAACCGCGCGATCGAGGACGGCTCCTTCTTCGAGAACCCCGCGCTGAAGGCCGCGTTCGCCAAGGGCGGCGACGTCCACCTGCTCGGGCTCGTGTCCCACGGCGGCGTCCACTCCCACATCGACCACCTGCAGGCGCTCCTCCGCTTCGCGCCCGAGCGCACCTGGATCCATGCATTCACGGATGGGCGCGACGTCTCGCCGACCTCGGCGGCTCGGGATCTCCGCGAACTGCCTACCGACCGGGTCGCCAGTGTGGTCGGCCGCTATTACGCGATGGACAGGGACAAGCACTGGGAGCGGACCGACCGCGCACTTGCCGCCTTGCTGGACGGCGAGGGGAACCGGACGGGGGATGCGATCACAGCGGTTGAGGCGAACTATGCGAATGGAGTGACGGACGAGTTCATCGAGCCGATCGTCGTCGAGCACAAGCCGCGGATCGATCCTGTCCTCGATTCGGTCATCTTCTTCAATTTCCGGCCCGATCGAGCCCGTCAGTTGACGCAACGGCTGCGGGAGCGAGACATCGCGGTTACCACGATGACGCGCTATAGCGACGACCTCGACTGTCCGGCCGCGTTCGGCGAGCAGGAGGTCGACGAGACGCTCGCGCAGACCCTCGCCGAGCAGGGCGTGCGGCAGCTTCACGTCGCCGAGACCGAGAAGTACGCGCACGTGACGTACTTCCTCAACGGCGGTCGCGAGGAAGAGTGGGGCGGGGAGACCAGAATCCTCGTGCCGAGCCCGCGCGACGTCGGCACCTACGACGAGAAGCCCGAGATGGCCGCAGCGGAGGTCGCCGAACGGTTCTGTTCGGAGCTCGAGCGGGACGGGTACGGCTTCGGCATCGTCAACTTTGCGAACCCGGACATGGTCGGCCACAGCGGCGTCATCCCGGCAGTCGTGAAGGCGGTCGAGGCCGCGGACGAATGTCTCGGCCGCGTCGTCGAGACCGTTCAGCGGCTCGGCGGCGTCGCGCTCGTCACCGCAGACCACGGTAACGCCGAACAGATGTACGAGGAGGACGGCACAAGCCCGCACACCGCGCACACCTCAAACCCCGTGCCGTTCGTCGTCACAGACCCGGACGCGAAGCTCCGTGACGAGGGCGAATTGCAGGATCTCGCGCCAACCGCAATCTCGTACCTCGGCCTCACGAAACCCTTACAGATGTCGGGACAAAATCTCTGCACATGAGCAATTTCCGCTCTATACTGGCCCAGCCTTGAGCCTCGCCCAGCCTGACCCTGGCGTCCTGCGGAAGGCGCAACGAGGAGACGAGCGAGCGTTTTCGCTGATCTTGCGAGCGTACGAAACGCCCGTCTTCAACTACGTCCTCCGCCTCGTGAACGGCGACCGCAGCCTCGCCGAAGACCTCACGCAGGAAGTTTTCCTGCGGGTCTTCCAGGGCCTGCCGAAGTTCTCGCTTCGCTGCAAGTTCACGACCTGGCTCTTCCAGGTGACGAAGAACCGGGTGCTGGACGAGCTGCGCGCCGTCGAGCGGCGGCCGCGGGCTCTGGTTGCGCTGGACGACATCGCGCCGCTGGAAGTGCTGGACGCGCCGGTCGAGCGGTTGGAAGAGATGGACTCGCTCTGGCGGGCCGTCGAGAACCTGACCGTCGACCTGAAGATGGCGCTGCTCCTCCGCGACGTGGTCGGGCTCTCCTACACCGAGATCGCCGACTCGCTCGAGATCA
>VAXM01000157.1 GCA_005883335.1 Actinomycetota bacterium | reverse complement strand
AGCGGAAGGCGCTGTGAACGCGGTCCCAGCTCGAGCCCAGCGCGTAGCCCGCGCCGCCGAGGCCGAAGCAGAACGGAATGCAGCCGATCAGGGCAAGGGGGGCGAACCGCCTCAGCTCGAGCCGCGCGATCCCGGCCGGGATTGCCACGAACGAGCGCACCACGGGCACCGAGAGCCCGACGGCCACGGTGAGCGCCCCGAAGCGCTCGAACCAGCGGTGCGCGCGGTCGAGCTTCTGCGGCGTGACGTGCAGCCAGCGGCCGTGGCGCTCGAGGAACGGGCGGCCGCCGAACGCTCCGATCGCCCAGCCTAGAACCGCCCCGAGAAAGCAGCCGAGCACGCCCGCGACCGCCATCGCGACGTAAGCCCAGCCCCCGCTCGCGAACCCGTGCCCGAACACGACCACGTGCGCCCCCGCGAACGCGCCGGCGGCGACCGCGCCCGCGTAGAGCATCACGACCTCGCTCGCCGCGGGGAGGACCGCCGAGAGCAACATCAGCGCGAAGACCGCGTAGACGCCGTGGTTGCCGATGAACGTCGTGAACGACCCGGTCAGTGACGCGAGCACCGGCGGAGTGTAGGGACGTAGCTAGCTAGCGGCGGACGCCGAACGTCTGCGCGAGCGTGACCGGGCCGTACGAGTTCTTCGCGTAGACGCTGAAGACGTAGCTGCCCCGGTAGGCGAGCCGGCCGCTCCGGTAGCGGCCGTTCCAGCGCAGCGAGCGAGTTCCCGCGCCGAGCTTGACCGGGCCGACCCGGCGCACGAGCACACCGGTCCGCGTCGCGATCGTCCCGACGACGGCTGCCGGGTGCGCCAGCCGGAAGCGCGCGACGACGCTGTTTCGGCGCCGCGCCCGCAGGCGGACGGCGCGAGGCGCGACCCGCAGGTAGCCGAGCGTGTCGTTGACCCAGAACGCTCGCTCCATCGACGACTGCTGGGCCAGGTCGTCGGTCGCGCTCACGACCCAGCGCCAACGGCCGAGCGGGGCCGCGGCGCGCTTGCGGCTCGCGCGCGTCCCCGTGGGCCACTTGATCGTGTACGTCCCTGCCAGGTGTGCTTCGGTGACGTCGTACGCGGCGGCGCCGTCAGGGCCGACGATGGCTGCCTTCACCGTCGACGGCCGGACGATCTTGTAGGTCAGCGTCTCCTGGGACGGGAGCCCCCCGCCGGCGGGCGAGATCACGCTCAGCGCCAGAGGCGGCGTGTAGACGCCCTTGTACATCAGCGCCAGCGTCTCGGCGACCGCGCGCTCGCCGCCGCTGTCCGACGGACGGTTCAGGAGATTCCCGTCGAACGCCATCGTCGAGGAGCCGCCGGCGTCGAGCGCCGAGCCCGTGTAGACGCCTAGGCGGACCATCGCCTGGGCGAGCTCGAAGTTCGTCAGGCCGACGCTGTAGCCGGCGCGGCGGCCGTCGGCGACGACCATCACGAGCCTGCCGTCGCGCCGCTGGCCGATCCCGGTTCGCGGGTCGCGCGGCGCGAGCTGTGAGGAGAGGAAGTCCTCGCCTGCCGTGTAGACCGCCCGGCCGTTCCTCACGACCAGCGGCCCGCCGCCCAGCGCTTCGGTGATCCCCTGCGCAGGCCAGTCGGGTGCCATCACGAGCTGCACGTGCACGACCGTCGGCGGCGTCGTCTCGGCCGCGAGCCGCGGTGCCTGCGAGCCGATGGACAGGAGCACCGCCCCGTTCTGCGGGATCGGCGTGCCTCCGCCGGTCGCCTGCGCGAGAGACGTTCCGTCGAGCTCGCCAGTCGTCGTCGGAGGGAACGGCTGGAGCACGGTCTCGAAGGCGCCGGCGATGCTCGGCGTCCTCGCGCCCCAGGCGGGTGTGTAGAGCGCGGTGCCGTCGCCGCGCGGCGTCCTGTTCACTTGGAGCGGGTGGCGGCTGCCGAGGCCCTGCCAGTAACCGTAGAGCGCGACGCGCGCCACGTTCAGCGTCCCCGTGTCGGAGATCCCGACGCTCGAGCGGTCACGGTACGGCGGGCTCTTGATGATCCCGCCCTGCAACACCATCCCGGTCGGGTGCCCGTCGTTCCAGTTGAAGAGATCTCCGTTCGTGCCAACCACGGTCGCCTGGTTTGAGACCGACTTCTCCATCGTGGTCACGCGGGCCCGGCCGGTGATCGTTGCGTTCGAGAGGATCGGCTCGAGCGAGTACAGCCCGGTCGGCCTCGGCGCGGTGACCACATGGATCACGACCGGCCCGTGCGAGGTGAACTGGACCTGGCGCGAGTACGTGACGCCGGGCATCAGCACCTGCGTCGATGACGCCCAGGCAGCCGGCGCTGCAATTGCCGCCAGGCCGGCCAAAAGGGCTCCGATGAGGACTCTGCGGAGCACGACCCCGATTCACAGTAGCGGAACTCCGGAAGATCCATCGCTGCGTGGGGTAGGTTCCAGCTGTGAGCGCGACCGTCGGCACGCGCTGGGGCCTCGTCGAAGAGTTGATCGAGCGCTACCCGGAGGTTCCGCCCGAGGCGGTGCTCAAGGAGGACCTCCTTCGCACCGGAATCGCGTTCGATCAGGCGGCGCTGACCCAAAACCTCGACGGCGGCGTCAAGCCGAAGTCGTACTTCATCTTCTCGTTCGACCAGAAGCCTTTGGCCGAGCTGGGAGCGGCCGCGTTGCAGAGGCCGCCCGAGGAGATCGCGCTCACTGGCGGCCCGTGGGAGCTGCGGCGGACGATCGTCTCCGTGCGGGTGAATCCCGCGTCACCGTACGGCGTGGACGGCGAGCTCCGCCTCTCGCTCGAAGGCCGCGAGCTGGCCAACGTGACGCTACCGCCGATGCCCGAGTACTACCGCCACGCGCTTTCGAACGGCAAGACGGTGATGGAGACCGCGCCGACGATCGAGTGGGGCTACCTGATCTACCTCACCGTGCTGCGGCTCTGCCAGTACTTCGGTGCGCACGAGGAGTGCGGCTTCTGCGACATCAACCACAACTGGCGCCAGCACAAGAAGGCCGGCCGGCCGTACACGGGCGTGAAGCCCGTCGAGGACGTGCTCGAGGCGCTGCAGCTGATCGACCGCCACGACGACGGCGCCTCGCACGCGTACACGCTCACCGGCGGCTCCGTCACCTCGACCGTCGACGGGCTTCCCGAGGCGGAGTTCTACGGGCGCTACGCACAGGCGATCGAGGAGCGGTTCCCGGGCCGCTGGATCGGCAAGGTCGTCGCGCAGGCCTTGCCGAAGGAGGACGCGCAGCGGTTCAAGGACTACGGCATCTCGATCTACCACCCGAACTACGAGGTCTGGGACAAGCGGCTCTTCTCGCTGATCTCGCCCGGCAAGGAGCGCTACGTCGGCCGGGAAGAGTGGCACCGCCGGATCCTCGACGCGGCCGAGATCTTCGGGCCGAGCCACGTGATCCCGAACTTCGTCGCGGGCGTGGAGATGGCCCGGCCGTTCGGGTTCGAGACGATCGACGAGGCGATCGCGTCGACCGTCGAGGGGCTCGACTACTTCATGAGCCGCGGGGTCGCGCCGAGGTTCACGACCTGGTGCCCGGAGCCCACGACTCCCCTGGGTCGCGACAACCCGGACGGCGCGCCGCTCGAGTATCACGTGCGCCTGCTCGAGGCCTACCGCGAGGCGCTCTCGCGGCACGGGCTCCAGCCGCCGCCGGGGTACGGCGAGCCAGGGGCTGGGCGCGCAGTGTTCTCGGTCAGCTCGTTCATGGACGTCCTGTGAGCCGGATCACCGTCGCCGAGGCACGCGTGCTGTGGGAGGAAGCCTCGGACGAAGAGTTGAAGCGCCTCGCCGGCGAGGTGCGCGGGCGCTATCACGAGCCGGACCGCGCGACCTACATGGTCATGCGAATCGTCAACTACACGAACGTCTGCGTCGCCCAGTGCGACTACTGCGCCTTCTACGTGCTGCCGAACCAGGACGGCGGCTACGTCCTCTCGCGCGAGGACGTCTTCGCGAAGATCGACGAGCTCGTCGAGTTCGGCGGCGACCTCGTCGCGTTCAACGGCGGCTTCAACCCGCGCCTGCCGCTCGACTACTACTGCGACCTGTTCGCGTCGGTGCGGGAGCGGTATGGCGAGCGGGTCGA
>VAXM01000017.1 GCA_005883335.1 Actinomycetota bacterium | reverse complement strand
CGAGAACTTCGTCCGGACGATGCTCGGGCTCGGGCGGGATCGCGACGAGGTGGCGGTCGTCGCGGACCAGATCGGCTGCCCGACGTACGTGGGCCACCTCGCCGGGGCGACCCGTGAGGTGCTCGACCTACCGCCGGGCGTCTGGCATGTCGCCGCGCAGGGCGAGTGCTCGTGGGCGGAGTTCGCGCGGGCGATCTTCGAAGAGGCCGGTGTCGACTGCCGCGTCCGCGAGATCACGACCGCGGAGCTAGCCCGCCCGGCGCCGAGGCCCGCCTACTCCGTGCTCCGGAGCGAGAAGGGCGCGCCTGACCTTCCGGACTGGCGGGAAGGTCTACGCGCCTGTCTCGCGCGTCTCTAGGGCTATTGGGGTCAGCGTCGTTTGGCCGGGCACGTCGTTCAATCTTCGGTCTCGCGCTCAGGCCAGCCGAAGTCGGCCCGGCGCGATTTCGTGAGACTTTCGCCGCACTCTCGTGACGGTGGCTGCCACCGCGCCGCGCGATGAACGCAGCAATCCATGCGCTCATCGCCATTTGGGGACACACTCGTGTCTCAGTCATTTCACGCTTCCGTGATGGTGGCTGCCACCGGACGCTGACGGCCCAAACGTTCGCCGGTCGGAGTTGAGCCGCTAGAGACGCTCTAGCGCCAGGCTGCCTCGTCGACAGGCGCGCGGTCGCGGAGTGGCTCCCACCACTCGCGGTGCTCCGCGTACCAGGCCACGGTCTGCGCGATGCCGTCCTCCCAGGCGGTCTCCTCGCGCCAGCCGAGGTGCTCGCGGATCTTCGTCGAGTCGAGCAGGTACCGCCGGTCGTGGCCGGGGCGGTCGGGGACGATCGTCTTCAGCGACGAAGGCTTTCCGGTGTGCTCGAGCACCGCGTCCGCGATCTCTGCGATCGACTTCTCGATCCCCGAGCCGACGTTGTAGGTCTCACCCGGCTCGCCGCGGTCGAGGACGAGCTCGATCGCTCGGCAGTGGTCGAGCACGTGCAGCCACTCGCGCCGGTTCTCGGTCGACGCGTACAGCGGCAGCGGCCTATCGTCGAGCGCGTTGGCGGTGAAGAGCGGAATCACCTTCTCCGGGAACTGGTACGGCCCGTAGTTGTTCGAGCAGTTCGTGATCGTGACCGGCAGGCCGTAGGTCTCGAAGTACGCGCGCACCGCGTGGTCAGCCGCGGCCTTCGACGCGTTGTAGGGCGTGCGCGGTCGGTAAGGCGACTCCTCCGAGAACGACTCGTCCGAATCCAGAGGCAGGTCGCCGTAGACCTCGCAGGTGGAGACATGGTGGAAGCGCTCGACCTCGCAGCGGCGCGATGCCTCGAGCAGCGCCTGCGTCCCGAGCACGTTCGTCCGGAAGAACCGTCCCGGATCGACGACCGCGAGCGAGTTGTGCGACTCGGCGGCAAAGTTGACGACGACGTCGATCTGCTCGTCGCGCAGCGTCTGTTCGACGAGCTCGAAGTCGCCGATGTCGCCGTGAACGAACGGAACCTCATCCGGGAGGCTCTCGCGATTGCCCGCGTACGTCAGCAGGTCGAACGCGACGATGTGGTCGCCAGGACGGCGCTCGAGCCGGTCGCGGGCGAAGTTCGAGCCGATGAATCCGGCGGCGCCGGTCACGAGCAGTCTCATCGGCGGCAGTCTACGCAGGTCGGAATCGCGCCATAAGCTGGCGAATTTTCTGTAAAGGTGATGTGGATTTGCCGGTCGGTGCGCTACCCTCAGTGCTCTCCGGCTGCGGCGTCGGGCCGAAGTCGGGGTTGCGCGCCCGGTCCGGGGGGCCTGTGCGATGGACGTCACGAAACTTGCAGCAACCATCCTCGCCGCGCTGGGACTCGCGGGAAGCGCTCCGGCCGGTCACGTCTACCACGAGACGAAGCGACCGGCGGCGCACCGGACGCACCGCGTGCAATCACTCGCGTCGATCTTTGTTGCCGGCCACGGCTGGGGCCACGGAATCGGGCTCGCGCAGTACGGGGCCTACGGCTACGCGCTCCACGGCTGGACCTACGACAAGATCGTCGCGCACTACTACCCGGGCACGACGCTGGGCAAGTCCGACCTGAATCGCGTGCGCGTCCTGCTTGCCCCTCAAGCGAAGCAGGCAGTGATCTCGTCGGCGTCGCAGTTCGTCGTGCGGGACGGCAAAGGTAAGAAGCACAAGCTGCGCGCGGGGGTCCAGGCGATCGGGCCGGGCCTGAAGCTCAAGCTCGGCGCAGGCAAGAAGCTGAGGGCGCTCCAGGGGCCGCTGCTCTTCTCCCCCGGATCCGGTCCGCTCTCGCTCGGCAGCCGCGCCTATCGCGGCGCGCTGCGGGTGAAGCGGGTCGGCTCCCGCCTGCAGGTCGTCAACGTCGTCGGGCTCGAGCCGTATCTCTGGGGCGTGGTGCCGTCTGAGATGCCCCAGCGCTGGCCCACCGAGGCGCTTGCGGCGCAAGCGGTGTGCGCGCGCAGCTACGCGCTCTCGCACCTGCACAAGGGCGACTTCGATCTTTACAGCGACACGCGCAGCCAGGTCTACGGCGGGATCGCCGCCGAGGCCCAGAGCGCAACCGACGCGGTGAACGAGACTGCGGGCGACGTCGCCTTGTACAACGGCGAGCTCGCCGACACCTTTTTCTTCTCGAGCTCAGGGGGTAAGACAGCCAACGTGCAGGACGTCTGGCCCGGCTCGCCGCCCGCGCCCTACCTGGTCTCGGTGCCCGATCCGTACGACACGCTCTCGCCCTACCACGACTGGGGCCCGCTGCGGTTCGGCGCGTCCACCCTCGCGAAGCGGCTCCACGTGCCCGGCGGGCGGGTCTCCGACTTTCGTGCCAACGTCGCGTCTTCCGGCCGGGTCCGCTCGGTGACCTTCGTGGGCGCGGGCGGCGAGCGCACGGCGACCGGCGCGGCGGTGCGCACGGCGCTCGGCCTGCGCTCGACCTGGTTTCACCTCGGCCTGCTCAGCCTCTCGAACCCGAACGGCACCGTCGTCTACGGGTCGCCCGGGACGCTCTCAGGGGTCGCGCGCGGCGTCTCCCGGGTCAACCTCGAGTCGCGCGCGTACGGCGGCGCCTGGAAGCGCGCCGGTCGGCTGACGGCGAGGGACGGTGTGGTGAGCGCCACCGTCAGGCCCAGGCTGACGACCGACTACCGGCTCGAGAGCGGCGGCTTCCGCAGCACCACGGTGCGCGTTCCGGTCGCGCCGCTCGTCCAGCTCTCGGCCGGGAGCGACGGCGTCTCGATCAGCGGCACCGTGCGGCCGGTGCTCGCCGGCGCGGACGTTCAGGTGCAGCGGCTCGCGTCGGGGGCCTGGGAGACGGCGGCGCAAACGACCGTCGGCTCGGACGGCTCCTACTCCGTGACACTGGATCTGACCAGCGGTAGCTACCGCGCGCGGGTCACCGCCGGCCACGGCTTCGCGATCGGGATTTCGGACACACTGGTGGTGCAATGAAGCGCGCGCTCCTGATCGGCACAGGCGTGCTCGCGCTCGCAGTCCCGGCTGCCGCCCAGGCCTTCACGCCGAACGATCCGCTCCTGCCGAAGCAGTGGTACGCGCCGCAGGACCGGGCCTTCGACGCGTTCAACATCCTGCCCCTCCTGCCGATCGTGCGCGTCGCCGTGATCGACTCGGGCGCCGACGTCAACCACCCGGACCTGCGCGGGCAGATCCGGGCCGCCCGCAGCTTCGTCGGCGGCTCGCCCGCCGACGACCAGGGCCACGGCACCTTCGTCGCGGGCGAGATCGCGGCTGCCGTGGACGACGGCCACGGGATCGCCGGGCTGGCGCCGGCCGCGAACCTGCTCGTCGCGAAGGTGGTTCGTCCCGACGGATCCGTCTCGACGAGAGCCGAGGCGCGTGCGATCCGCTGGGCCGTGAAGCTCGGCGCGAGGGTGATCAACGTCAGCCTCGGCGGACTGCGCGATCCGCAGGACCCGCTCTTCACCGGCTACTCGAAGGTCGAGCAGCAGGCGATCGACGACGCGGTCGCGAACGGCGTGCTCGTCGTCGCGGCCGTGGGCAACAACAGGTACGCGCCCGTCAAGCCGTGGAAATACGCGAGCTATCCCGCTGCGCTACCGCATGTCGTCGGCGTCGGCTCGTACGGGCGCTCGGGCGACGTCTCCACGTTCTCGAACCAGGATCCCGTCTTCGTCGACCTCATCGCTCCGGGGGAAGACATGTTCTCGCTCCTCCCGCGGCCGCTGACGTCGAAGAACACGAGCTGCAACGAGCAGGGTTACTCGAGCTGCGGCCCGAAGGACTACCGCCACGCGGCGGGGACGTCCTTCTCGGCGCCGCAGGTCAGCGCCGCTGCCGCGACGCTCTTCTCCCTGGATCCATCGCTGACGCCGGATGAGGTGTCGTGGCTCCTCGAGCGGGCCGCGACGCCCGCGACGCCCGACAACGGCTGCATCGACTGCCCTCCCGGCCGGAACGCCATGAGCGGGTGGGGCAAGCTCAACATCGCGGCGGCGGTGCGGGCGCTTCGCCTCGGCGAGGCACCGCTCACGGATCGATTCGAGCCGAACGACGACGTTGTGACCGGCAGCGCCATCCGCGGCAGGAAGGCTCACTTCCGCGCCACGATCGACTACTGGGACGACTCGAACGACGTCTACCGCATCAAGCTGAAGCGGGGACAGCGCGTCACGGTAGTCGCGTGGCCGAGCTCGAGCCTCGCGCTGTCGCTCGTTCTCTGGAAGCCGGGGCTCGGTTCGCTCGCGGCAGCGCGCGCCTCGTTCCGAGCCCGCCGCTCGGCTCACGGGCCGGGCGTCGTCGACCGGCTGAAGTACCGCGCCCGCAAGACCGGCTGGTACTCACTCCAGCTTTCGACGACGCGGCCCGGCTTCGGCTCCTACTCGCTCCGCATCAGGCGTTCACGGTAGAAGCTCTTCTTCGGGCACTTCGCGGATCTGACGCGCGGGGTTGCCGACGACGACCGCTCGCGGGGCGACGTCGCGGATGACGACCGCGCCCGCGCCGACGAACGCCTCCTCGCCGACCTCGACCCCCGGCAGCAGCACCGCCGCCGCGCCGATCCGCGCTCCGCGCCGGATCGTCGGCCCGCGCCTGAGAGCGTGGCGCCGCTCGGTGCGGCCCATGAAGTTGTCGTTTGCCGTCACGACGCAGGGCGCGATGAAGACGTCCTCCTCGAGCAGCGAGTACGCGGTGACGTAGGCGTCGGCCTGGATCTTCGTGCGCGCGCCGACCGCGGTGTCGTTCTCGACCAGGGAGCCGCGGCCGATCACGACGTCGTCGCCGATCGTGCATCGCTCGCGGACGCAGGCCTGGTCGCCGACGATCACGCGCTCGCCGATCGTCGTCCCCGCGAACACGATCGCGCCCGTAGAGACGACGGTCCCTGGGCCGAGCTCGAGCGGCGGCAGCTCCTGTTGCACCGCCGTGGAGCGCGGCGAGAGCACCGGCTGCTTGCCGACGACCGCGTAGTCGAGGATCCGGCAGCCCTCGCCGACCACCGTCCCGGGAAGGACGACCGCGGTGTCGGCGATCTCCGTCACGCAGGCTCCTCCGCCTCCGGCTCCGTCGCGCGGGGGAAACCATGTTTCCCCCGCGAGCCCCCTTCTTCTTCTAAGCACGCCTCAGCCCGCGCGCCCCGCAGGTGGGCGCGCAGCCTGAGGATCTCGATCCGGGGAACCTCCCGGTTCCCCATAACCCCCTCCCCGTCCCCGCTCACGCGGGGGCGCCGACGAGCGACGCCTGGAGCTGCTCGCAGACGCGCACGACCGCGAGCCCGTCGCGCGCAGCCGCCAGCGGGTCGCCGTCGCCGCGAACCAGGTCGAGGAAGTGGCGGCATTCGGCCCGCAGCGGCTCGTCGCTCGGCACCTTCGGACTGAAGATGTCGCCGGTCCGCGTCTGCCACTCGCCGTAGGTCTCGGTGGGCTGCCAAGGCCCCTTCTCGTAGATCGTCACCTTGCGCTCGAGCTCCATGTCGTCGAAGACGACCATCTTCTCCCGCCCGACGACCGTGATCCGCCGCATCTTGTGCGGGTCGAGCCAGGAGAGGTGCATGTGCGCGATCTTCCCGGACGGGAAGCGGAGGTAGCAGAAGACGACGTCCTCGATCCCGGGCGTCAGGAACGCGTTGCCGTGCGCCCAGGCCTCCGACGGCTCCTCGTCGAGGAGGTGGAGCACGACCGAGAGGTCGTGGATGCCGAGCGACCAGAGCGCGTTCTCGTCGGTGCGGATCTTGCCGAGGTTCTGGCGGTTCGAGTAGACGCAGAAGACCTCGCCGAGCTCACCGGAGGCGACGAGCTCCTTCACCTTCTGGACCGCGGGGTGGTAGAGCAGCAGGAAGCCTGGCATGAGGACGCGGCCGCTCGACTCGGAGGTCGCGACGAGGTCCTCAGCCTCGGCCGCGTTCATGGCGGGCGGCTTCTCGACGAGGACGTGCTTCCCGGCCTCCAGGGCCCGCTTCGCAAGCTCGTAGTGGGTGACCGCCGGGGTCGCGACGACGACCGCGTCCAGCTCGGGATCCGCGAGGACTTCGTCGAGATCGGTCGTGGTGCGCGCCTGCGCGTAGCGTGCGCCGAAGCGCTCGAGCGCGTCCGGCGAGGCGTCGCAGAGCCAGCGGATCTCGGCCAGATCGTCGAAGTTGCGCGCGAGGTTCGGTCCCCAGTAGCCGAGGCCGACAATGGCTACCGCCTTCTTGTTCACAGCTTCCAGACTTTCCCGTTGACGTGGCCGTTCCTCCCGGTCGCGTTGCGGAAGTCGACCACCAGGTGGGCTCGCTCGACGACCTCGTCATAGTCGATCGCGGAGTGCGCGGTCACGATCGCCACGCAGTCGTATGCGTCAGGCTCGAGGGCGACGGACGAGAGCCCGTGTTTCGGCAGCTCGGGCACGTGGGGGTCGTGGTAGGCGATCTCGGCGCCGCCGTTCCGAAGCAGCTCGATCAGCTTCAGCGCGGGTGACTCGCGCGTGTCCTGGACGTCCGCCTTGTAGGTGACGCCGAGCAGGAGGATCTTGGAGCCCTTGAGTGACAGCTCGCGCCCGTGGTTCAGCGCCTGCGAGATCAGCGAGCGGCAGAAGTACGGCATGTTCGCATTGACCTTCCCGGCGAGCTCGATGAACTCGGTGTAGAAGTCGTACTGGCGCGCCTTCCACGAGAGGTAGAACGGGTCGACCGGGAGGCAGTGGCCGCCAAGGCCCGGCCCGGGCTCGAAGCGCATGAAGCCGAACGGCTTCGTCGCAGCCGCGTCGACGATCTCCCAGACGTCGAGGCCCATCCGGTCGCAGAGCTGCGCAAGCTCGTTGACGAGTGCGATGTTGACCGAGCGGAAGATGTTCTCGAGCAGCTTCGTCAGCTCGGCCGCCTCCGGCGAGGAGACGGGGAGGACGGTGTCGAGCGCGGTCTCGTAGAGCTCGACGGCGCGCTGGGTGCACGCGTCGGTCAGGCCGCCGACGATCTTCGGTGTGCTCTTGGTCGTCCAGTCCTCGCGGCCTGGGTCGACGCGCTCCGGCGAGAAGGCGAGGTTGAAGTCCTCGCCGGCCTTTAGTCCGCTCTCCTCGAGGATCGGCTGCAGGCTCTCGCGGGTGGTGCCGGGGTAGGTCGTCGACTCGAGCACGACGAGCTGGCCCTTGCGGAGCCGCTGGGCGATGCCGCGCGTGGCGTCGAGGACGATCGAGAGGTCCGGCTCGCGCTGGTCGGAGAGCGGGGTGGGGAGCGCGATCATGATCGCGTCGGCGTCGCGGAGCTCGTCGTAGTCGAGCGTCGCTCGGAGCCGGCCCGCGTCGACGAGCTCCTTGACGCGCTCGGAGGGCACGTCGTCGACGTAGCTCTCGCCGCGGTTGAGCCGGTCGACCCGACCGGGCTGGATGTCGACGAGGACGATCGAGTGCCCGGCCTGGCCGAATGTGTCGGCCAGCGGCACGCCGACGTAGCCCGCGCCGATGATCGCGATGGTCTCGCTCATGCGCGGCGAAGCCTAACCAGCGTTTGGGCGATCTTTTCCGCCGCGTGTCCGTCGCCGTAGAGCTGCGGCCGCTCGCCGGGCATTCGCGCCGTCGCCACTGCCTCGGCGAGCCGCTCCGGATCGTCGTCGACCAGCGTGTTCGCTCCCGTCTCGACGGTGTCGACCCACTCTGTGGACGGGCGGAGCGTGACGCACGGCACGCCGTGCCAGTACGCCTCCTTCTGGAGGCCCCCGGAGTCGGTCAGGATCACGCGCGCCTGTGCGGCGAGCGCCGTCAGCTCGAGGTAGCCGACCGGCGGCAGCGTCAGGACTCTCGTGCCGAGCTCGAGACCTTCGAGGTCGAGGGCAGCGCGCGTCCGGGGATGAACCGGGAACAGGACGGGCTCCTCCAGGCGGTTGACGCCCTCGACGATGCGGCCGAGCCGCGGCTGGCGCGTGTTGGCTTCGCGGTGGAGGGTGAGCAGGAGGTACCGGTCCGGCTTGAGCCCGAGCGCGTCGAGGGTCTGCGCGCGCTGGAGCGCGATCGGCGTCAGCCGGAAGCACGCGTCGGCCATGACGTCGCCGACGACCTCCGCGTGTCCGCTTACGCCCTCGGCGGCGAGGGTCTCGCGCGAGCGCTCGTCCGGGCACAAAAGCACCGCGGCGAGCTTGTCGGTCTCGATGCGGTTGCGCTCCTCGGGCATCGAGAGGTCGCCGCTGCGCAGGCCCGCCTCGACGTGCGCCAGCGGCAAGTCGAGCGCGGTCGCGGCAAGGGCGCCGGCGAGCGTCGAGTTGGTATCGCCGTAGACGAGCACCCAGTCGGGCCGCTCCTCGCGCAGGCAAGCCTCGATCGGCGGCTGCATGACCTGTGGGTCGGCGGTGCGCAGGTCGAGCCGGTAGCGCGGCTCCGGGAGGCCCAACTCCTCGAAGAACACCTGCGAAAGCTCGTGGTCGTAGTGCTGACCGGTGTGGATGACGACCTCGTCGAGACCGTGCTCGCGGAGGGCGATCGACGTGGGCGCGGACTTGATGAATTGGGGGCGGTTGCCCACGATCGAGGCGATTTTCACGCGGGCTACACTACGCACCGCCTCGGGCCGTTAGCTCAGTTGGTAGAGCAGGGGACTCTTAATCCCAAGGTCGAAGGTTCGAATCCTTCACGGCCCATCGTCGCTCGAAGTCCGCTGCGGCTGGACGCCGCAGCATGACGACTTCGAGCGACTTCTCGTTCTATCGCCGAGGCGGATGTGAGCCGCGCCCGCCCATGTCGGTCGCGGCGGCGATTGGCTCAGGGGACAGCCGGGCGAGTTCGATGGAGTCGCGGCGGGATTCGACGACGGCGACGCTCATATGCTCTGGCCACGCGTCCGTCCTCTTGCGGCCAGGCGCCACAAGACCCCAGGTTGTTCTGGAGCTATCCCCATGGTGAGCGGATGTCGATGAATCGAACACGATGGTGCCTCGCCTATTCACCGCGCTCGTTTTCGGGGTCGCGCTCCTGCTCTTGCCGGGCTGCGGCAACGACGGGCGGCTTCGGTCGGCAGTCCAGCAGGTCGCTCCGCGCGGCGCGTCGGCGGTCAGCTGCGGCTACGCGGGCGGCCTCGTCGAGAGCCGCTCCTACCGGTGCGATTTTCGTGTCCGCGCGGGCCGAACTACCGCGGCGTTGGCGATCGCCCGCGCGCTCGCTCGTCAGGGGTTCGCCGTCTCCTGCCAGGAAGGCGACGCGCTCAGCAACGACGGGGTCGACGTCAACTCGTTCCGCCGCGACCTGAGGGTTGTTGCTCACGTCGTGCCGCAACGGGGCTCAACCCTCGCCGTGGTGGTCTACGCGGATGACGCCAGTCCTCTCTGGCAGTCCCTTGTTGGCGACGAGCCGGGATGCGACCCGATCAGAGTCGCCCACCTCGGCACGGCCCCGTGCATCTCAGGCTGGAACTCGAATGCGCGAGCGACCCGGTTGACGAAGCGGCTCGCGTCGCGGCCGAAGGTGCTCGTCAGGGGAGGCAGAGGGGCCTGCAGCTTCTACTTCCGGAGCCGGCACGGCTTGGTCATCGTCTTCGCCGCATGGCACGGCGAGCGGCTCGTTGTGGCCTCGCAGCGGACGCTCGATCGATGGGAGGACACCGAGCGAAGGATCTATGCGCGGAATCCCGGTGCGCGCGCGCGGCCGGACGGAACTCTCTCGCCGCAGCCGGCTACGGGATAGGAGCGCCCCGGAGCGGCGAGCCGCCGCCCCGGGGATTCACTTCGACCTAGTAAGGCGGGGGGCCTTCGTCGACGTACCCCGGGCCTCGGCGGCGTGACCAGTAGCCGGGCCCTGCCCACGTTGACCAGAAGATCATCGAGAGCACCGCGCCGACGATCCCCACGACCAGCAGAATCCAACCGACCGTGTGGATGTTGACGCCGGAGACGTCGGCATTCACGGCCCACGCGAGGATCGCGCCGGCCGCTACGAGCAGAATGCTGACTCCGAGTCCCATCGAACCTCCTTTTCGGTTCGACGGTTGTACCCGGATTGACGAGCTTCGAAAACCTGCCTCGTTGCAGGCGTTTCGAGCCGCGTAAACGCGCGGCGCTTCCTTCGGCGTCGGCCCGCGGCGTCGAGTAGTCTCGGCTCTAGTGCGCAGGGGATCGGTCGCCCAGCTCGTCGCCATCGGAATCGTCTGCGGAGGGGGCGCCGCCCTCGTCGCGATCCTCATCCCCTGGCTCCCGGACCCGGCGAGTCGGCAGGCCGGCCGGATCGACTTCGTTTTCTGGTTCGTGACCGTGATTTGCATCGCGATCTTCGCCCTCGTCGCGGCGGTGATCATCTACTCGGTCCTCAAGTTCAGGGCGCAGCCGGGCGAGGACATGGACGGCCCGCCGATCCACGGGAACACCGGCCTCGAGATCGTCTGGACGGCGGTGCCGGCAGCGCTCGTCACCGCGATCTCGATCGTCAGCGCGATTGTGCTCGCGAAGAACGACCACATTCCGAAAGCCTCGGCTGCCGGTGATCCACTCCATCCGCTCGTCGTCGAGGTCACCGCGCAGCAGTTCGCCTGGAGCTTCAAGTACACGGGCTTCGGCGACCTCACCTCGGCGACGCTGAAGCTGCCGCTGAACAAGCCGGTCAAGCTCCGGATCACCTCGCTCGACGTCAACCATTCGTTCTGGGTGCCGGAGTTCGGCCAGAAGCAGGACGCAGTGCCGGGCTCCTGGAACAACCTCGTGATCACCCCGGACAAGAACGGCACCTACCCGGTGATCTGCACCGAGCTCTGCGGCCTCGGCCACGCGCTGATGCGCTCGCGGGCCGAGGTGATGCCCGCGCAGAAGTTCCTCTCCTGGGCGAAGGGCCAGCAGAAGAAGCTCGGCGGGCCGGCGGGCAGCTCCGGCAAGGCCGTCTTCACCGCCAACGGCTGCGACAGCTGCCACACGTTCACGCCGGCCGGAGCGAACAAGAAGATCGGCCCGGACCTCGATAACCTCCGCCAGGAGGCGCAGCGCGCAGGTCAGCCGTTGGAGCAGTTCATCCGCACGTCGATCGTCGACCCGAACGCCTACGTGGAGCCCGGCTTCACGAAGGGCCTCATGCCGACCAGCTTCTCGAGCCTGCCGAAAGCTCAGCTCGACGCGCTCGTCTCCTACCTCGCCGGAGGCGCGAAGAAGTGACCGCCGTGACGCACGACGAGGTGCACGCGGGGCCCGCTCCGCCGCCGACCGGCTGGCGGCGCCTGCTCGCTCCGGGCTGGCTGCGCGTTCCGTGGATGACCGCGCTCTTCTTCGGGATCGGCGCCGGGATCACGGTGCTCGTCCGCTGGCTCGAGGGGTGGGACCCCATCTGGAAGGGCTCGGTCATCACTACCGTCGAGCTCACCGCGGTCCCGTTCGGCTTCCTGGCCGGGATCGGCGGCTTCGACTACTGGATGCGTTACGCAGCCGGCTCGCCGACCCGGCCCGAAGACCACTCCGGCCACGGCGCCCGCAGCTGGCGCGACTACTTCCGGATCAACACCGACCACAAGGTGATCGGAATCCAGTACCTGGTGACGACGATCTTCTTCTTCGTCGCCGCCGGGCTGCTCGCGATGCTGATGCGCGCCGAGCTCGCGCGGCCCGGGATGCAGTTCGTCGACAACCAGACGTTCAACGGCCTCTTCTCCGTGCACGCGGCGCTGATGATCTTCCTGTTCGTCATCCCCGCGTTCGCCGGGATCGGCAACTACGTGATCCCGCTGATGATCGGTGCGCCGGACATGGCGTTCCCCAGGCTGAACGCGCTCTCGTTCTGGCTGCTCCCGATCGCCGGTTTCATGATGCTGGGAAGCTTCCTCGCCCCCGGCGGCGCCTTCGCCTCCGGCTGGACCGGCTATGCGCCGCTCGCCTCGACGCACCAGCCCATCGGCTCCGTCTTCTTCAACATGGGCGTCCAGTGGGCGGGCGCGAGCTCGATCATGACCGCCCTCAACTTCCTGGTCACGATCATCACCATGCGTGCGCCGGGGATGAGCTTCTGGCGCATGCCGCTACTCGTCTGGGCGAACTTCACGACGTCGCTGCTGGTCGTGATCGCGACGCCGTTCATCGCGGGGTCGCAGTTCTTCGTGATGTTCGACCACGTGATGCACACGCACTTCTTCGACTACCAGGCGGGCGGCTACCCGCTCGGGTACCAGCACATCTTCTGGTTCTACTCGCACCCGGCGGTCTACATCATGATGCTGCCCGGCTTCGGCATCGCCTCGGAGGTGATCTCCGTCATGTCGCGGAAGCCGATCTTCGGCTACCGCCTGATGGCGCTCTCGCTGCTGGCGATCCTGGTGCTCGGCTTCTCGGTCTGGGCGCATCACATGTTTGTGGCCGGAATGGCGCCCTGGCTGCGCGTCCCGATGATGGTCACCTCGATGGTGATCGCGGTGCCGACCGGGATCAAGGTCTTCTCCTGGTTAGCGACCTTATGGGACGGGCGCATCCACTTCGACACGCCGATGCTGTTCGCGCTCGGCTTCGTATCGATGTTCGTGATCGGCGGGCTCTCCGGGATCTACCTGGCCGCGGTCCCGATCGACATCCACACCTCGGACACGTACTTCGTGGTCGCGCACATCCACTACGTGCTCTTCGGCGGCTCGCTGTTCACGATCTTCGCCGGGATCTACTTCTGGTTCCCGAAGATGACGGGCCGGATGTACGACGAGCGCCTGGGCAAGCTCCACTTCTGGCTCACGTTCATCGGCTTCAACCTGACGTTCTTCCCGATGCACTGGCTCGGGATCCAGGGGATGCCGCGCCGCGTTGCCGACTACGTGCCGCGCTTCGCCGACCTGAACATGTTCATCTCGCTTGCGTCGTTCGGGCTCGGGGCCTCGACGCTGGTGTTCGTCTACAACATGGTCAAGAGCTGGCGGTTCGGCCCGGCCGCGGCCGCGAACCCGTGGCGGTCGCTGACGCTCGAATGGCAGGTGAGCTCGCCGCCGCCGATCTTCAACTTCGACGAGATCCCGCAGGTGGTCGGCAACCCGTACGAGTACGGCGTGCCGGACGCGCGCCACGCGGTCTTCAACGGCGATCGCCAGGTCGAGCTCGAGGAGGTTCCGACGAGGTGAAGCACGTCCTCGTGATCGCGAACGAGACCGTCGCCGGACAGAGCCTGATCGAGGCGCTCGAGCGGCGCAGCGCGGAGGGAGAGCTGCTCGTCACGGTGATCTGCCCGGTCAACCAGCCGCGCGAGGGCTACGTCGTCTACGAGGACACGCGTCGCGCCTCCGCGGGCCGCCGGCTCGACCGGACGCTCGAGGCGCTTCGCTCGGAGGGCATCAAGGCCACGGGCTACGTCGTCGACGCGGACCCGGTCGCCGCCGTGCGCGACGCGCTCGTGCAGCTCGAGCCTCGCCCGGACGAGATCGTCGTCTCGACCCACCCGCGCCAGCGCTCCGGTTGGCTGCGTCGCGACGTCGTCGAGCGGATCCGCCGCGCCGCAGAGGGGCTGCCGGTCGAGCACGTCGTGGTCGACCTCGAGAAGGAGGCCCGCGCCGAGGCGAACGTCCTCGTCGTCGCGAACGAGACCGTCGTCGGCGATCCGCTGCTGGACACGATCCGCGCGCGCGCCGCGCAGGGACCGACCTCGTTCCTGATCGTCAGCCCGCAGAGCGACGCGACGGCCTCCGAGCATCGGGAGGCCGAGCGGCGCCTCCGCCGCGCGATGACCCTTCTCCGCGGGGAGGGCCTGGACGTGCACGGCCAGATCGCGCACCCCGACCCCTTCACCGCGGCCATGCAGGCCGTTCAGGACGAGCGCATCGACGAGATCATCGTCTCCACTTTCCCGGGGGAGAAGCGCTCCACCTGGCTGCGCGGCGACATCGTCAACCGGCTGGCGAAGCAGACGGACCTGCCGGTGACGCACGTCGAGGTCGAGATCGAACCGGAGCCGGCCCGGGCATGACCGTTCAAGCGGAAGCGCACGCCGCCCACCCGCCCGAGGCGCACCAGAGCTCGCGGGTCGACGCGCGCACGCTCGGGATGTTCCTGTTCATCGCCTCCGAGGTGATGCTGTTCGGCTCGTTCTTCACGGCGTACTTCTTCGTGCGCGTCTCGGCGCACACGCACTGGCCGACCGCCGGGCACGAGTTGCCGGTCTTCGTGGCGGGGATCAACACGATCATCCTCGTCAGCTCGAGCTTCACGATGCACTGGGCGCTGCAGGCGATCAAGCGCGGCAACCGTGCGGGGCTGCAGGCGGGTCTGACGCTGACGTTCCTGCTCGGGTTGACCTTCCTGCTGACACAGATCCGGGAGTACTCGCGCCTCGGCTTCGCGCCATACACCGACGCGTTCGGGACGATCTTCTACTGCCTCACCGGCCTGCACGGCGCGCACGTCTTCGTCGGCTTGACCCTGCTGCTGGCTGCGACCATCCGCTCGTACCGCGGCCACTACACGGCCGACGCGCACTGGGGTGTCGAGATCCCAGGGATCTACTGGCACTTCGTGGACGTGATGTGGATCGTCGTCTACACGACCGTCTACATCCTCTGAGATGAAGAACCCGCTCAGAAGCGAGGCCGAGGCGTTCCGGTTCCTGCTGGGCGCGGCGGTCTACTTCGGCCTGATCGCGATCGCGGGAGTCATCAACCATTGGGCCGGACTCGCGGTCTTCGTGGTGCTCTCGGTCGGCGTCGTCTGGTGGTGGATGCGTGCCCGCCGGATCGAGCCTCCGCTGCAGGCGACCCCCGTGCGCCGCGGTGCTCCGGACGAGCGGCGCATCCTCGTGATCGCGAACCGACGCAGGTCCTGGTCGTCACGCCTGCGCTCAATTCGCCTGTGAAGACGTTCACGTCCGACGTCGACGAGGCCCGAGCACAGGCACAGCAGCGACTCGACGCGAGCCTCGCGCGGCTCCGTGGGGAGGGGATCGAAGCCAGCGGCGAGGTCGGCGACGGCGACCCGCTGCAGGCGATCGAGGACGCGCTGCGCACCTTCGGCGCCGACGAGATCATCATCTCGACGCATCCCGAGGGCCGCTCGAACTGGCTCGAGCGCGGCGTCGTCACGGGCGCGCGCGAGCGCTTCGCGGTCCCGATCACGCACGTGGTCGTCGACCTCGAAGCCGAGCGCGAAGAGGTGCGCTGAGCGTTACTTCAGCGTCTTGATGAAGGCGATCAGCGCCTTTGCGTCTGCAGTGGAGACCGATCCAGGCTTGATCGCCGAGCTCATGATTCCCGGGCTGTAGCCCTGCACGATCTGCTTGTCGGGGTCACGAATCGAGTCGAGCAGGTAGGCCATGTTGGCGGTGACGGTCTGGCCGTTCGTCAGCTTCGTCCTTCGCCCGTAGAGGCCCTTGAAGCTCGGGCCGGTGCTCTTCGAGCCATCGGTCGTATGGCATCCCTGGCAGCCGAGCGACACGTAGAGCTTCTGGCCCTTGCCGGCGAGCCCGGGCAACGCGGGCCCGACCGCGGCGCTGACATGGCAGCTGGAGCCAGGGTTCTCGATGGCTGCACAGGCGGCCACGTAGGCGGCGACGTCATCGGCAGACGAGCCCGTGACGAGATTGGCCGGCATCCGCCCGCCCGCGATCTCGATCTGGTCGCGAACGACCTGCTGGATCGTGCTGTCCTTGTAGCCCTGGCCTCGGTCCGATGCGAACGCGTCGTCGAGGTTCGGCCCGACCGCGCCTTTGGTTTGTGCGGCGGACAAGGTGTGGCAGGAGCCGCACTTCTGCACGAACAGCGTTCCACCCTTGCCTGGATCGCCGCCCTTCGCGATCCCGCCCGTGCCGCAGCCGGCAGCGAGCAGCGCGGTGACGCAGATCACTACGGCCGCGCCGCTCCGCACTACGAGACTTTGGCCAGGGCCTCTTCGCGCGTCGGGTAGATCGTGAAGACGCGGTCCAGACCCGTGATCTCGAAGATCTTGGTGATGTTGCGGTCGCTGCAGACGAGCGAGAGCTGGCCCTCGTTCGGGCGCAGCCGCTTCACGCCTCCGACCAGCACGCCGAGAGTCGTCGAGTCGATGAACGTCGTCTTCGAGAAGTCGACGATCACGTCCTTGGCGCCCTTGCCGATCACGTCGAGGAGCTGCTGCTTGAACTCCGGCGCCGTGTAGAGATCGACCTCGCCCGAGAGGGCGATCACGTAAGAATCGTCGCCGATCTTTTCCGTCTCGATGTCGAAGTTCACTGGGCGGCGCTCCCCTTCACGGGGCGGAGTGTAGTTAGTGCTTCGACTTCGGGAGGAAGGACTGAAGCTGCGCGAGCGTCTGGCGCGCCTGGTTCGAGCTCACGCCCTTCGGCTCGAGCTTGAGGTAGCGCTTGTAGGCGTTGACCGCGACCACGATGTCGGTCTGCTGCCCGGTGACCTGCACCGCCTCGACCGCGACGCCCGCCAGCGCGAGCTGCGCGTTCGGTTCCTGTGAAGTGCCGCGGGTTGCGAGGGCAACGGCTCTGTACGCGTTTTCGGCCTTCGAGTACGCGGTTGTCAGCTTGGAAAAGGCCTCGGTCGCCTTCGTCCGCAGCTCCTGCGTCAGCGGATCGGCGCCGAGTGCCTGGCCGAGCGTCGAGTTGATGTCGAGACCCGGCGGCGTGACGGACCTCGACGAGAGCGCGTCCTGCGCGGCGGCCGCGTCGTTCTTGACCGTCGACGTCTCGTTGCGGTAGATCCCGGCGATCGCGTTCAGGAGATCGAGGTTCCTCGGCTTGGTCTTGGCCGCCTGGTTGAGGGTCGCCAGCGCCTGCGCCGTCTCCTGCTTCTGCTGGTAGAGCGTCGAGAGGTCGATCGCCGTCTGGACGTCGCCGGGGTTGGCCGCGAGCTTCTTCTGGTCGGACTTGATCCGCGAATCCGTGCCGCTGGTGCTGCCGCCGAAGACGCTGTTGAAGATGTCGCCGATTCCGCCGACGCCCGTCGAGCCCGAGCCGACGCCGAAGGCAACGAAGCCGACGGCGAAGACGAGCGCGAGCAGCACGAACATCCACTTCGTGTGCCGGCGCAGGCGCGCGAAGAAGAGCTCGTCTTCCCAGGTCCGTGCCTTGCGCTTGGGCTTCGGCTGGGGTCGCGGACGCTTCCGCTGTGCTTGTGCGGCTCCTCGGGCCATTGGTTCTTAGGGTATCTGCGTTTCTGGAACGTGGACAGCGTTCCAGTCGAAGGCGTCGCCGACCTCGCGGAGGTGGGTCTTGATGTCCTCCCCGCACAGCGCGCCCTCCAGCCCGGCCGCGTAGAAGTCCTGCGGCTCGAGACCGAGCCCGACCGCTGCCGCGCAGTCGCGCGAGAGGTCGGTGCCGAACATCGCCGGGTCGTCGGTCGAGATCGAGCAGACCGCCCCCGCGGCGACGAGCTTCGGGAGCGGGTGCTCCGCCAGCGAGCGGACGGCCTTCGTGCGCAGGTTCGACAGTGGACAGACGTCGAGCACGACGCGCCGGCCGGCGATCTCGCGGAGCAGGCCGGGATCCTCGGCGGCACGGATCCCGTGCCGAAGCCGGACCGCGCCGAGCTTCTCGAGCGCCCCTCGCACGGACGGCGGCCCGGCGACCTCGCCCGCGTGCGGCACCGAGGCCAGGCCGAGCTCGCGCGCGAGGTCGAAGGCCGGCTCGTACGGCTCCGGCGGGAAGTCCGCCTCGAGGCCGCCGAGGCCGACGCCGACGATTCCGCGCTCTCGGTACTTCGCGCAATAGCGAACCGTCTGCTCTGCGTCCTCCAGCGGGTATCCCCGAATGATGTCCGGCGTCAGGCGCACCTCGACCCCGTGCAGCTCGCATGCCTCCTCGGCTCC
>VAXM01000154.1 GCA_005883335.1 Actinomycetota bacterium | reverse complement strand
CGTCGTCCCGTACTCGTGGTCCTACTGGGGCGGCGTCAACGAGCACGTCGAGCTCAAGGTCGAAGCGTTGCACCGGCTCGGGATCGAGACTCGGACCATCATCGGGCATGACCCACCGGGAAGCTTCACGCGTGTGCTCCACCCGCGCCACGGGCGGCACGGCCGGCCCCCGCCGGATGTGATTCCCGTCGGCCGCTCTGTGATCGTGCCGGCGAACGGCGCGCTGCCGAACATCGTCCTTAGCCCATCAGCGGTGGTGCGAGTAAAGCGTGCGCTGCGGCGGGAGCAGTTCGACATCCTCCACTTGCACGAGCCGATGACGCCGGTGATCTGCACCGCCACGCTCGCGTGGGCCGAGTGTCCAGTGGTCGCCACCTTCCATGCCTCCGGCAACCTGACCTGGAACGTGATCGGCGAACCGGTCTGGGGATTCCTGATGAACCGGATCGACCACCGGATCGCGGTGACGGAGGCCGCCCGTGAATCGGCGCTGCGGTGGTACGGGGGCGACTACGAGCTGATTCCGAACGGCGTCCTGATCCCGCCCGCAGCCGACCCGGCGGGTCGTGAGAACCGGATCGTCTTCGTCGGGCGCCACGACCCGCGCAAGGGGATGGCGGTGCTGCTGCGAGCCTGGCCGGAGATCCACCGCCGGACCGGCGCGACCCTGCGGATCGTCGGTGCCGATCCACTGATGGTGAGGCTGGCGCTGACGAGGCTCGGCATCGACGCCGATGGCATCGACGCGCTCGGGTTCCTCAGCCAGGACGCGCTGACCGACGAGCTGCTCACCGCGAAGGCGCTCGTCGCGCCGTCGCTGGGCGGCGAGAGCTTCGGGATGGTGCTCACCCGCGCGTTCGCGTGCGCGGCGCCCGTCGTCGCGTCCGACATCAGCGGATACCGTGACGTCATGACCGCCGAGACGGGCCTACTCGTCCCGCCGGGAGAGCCGGTCGCGCTGGCGGAGGCTGTGACCGAGCTGCTCGCGGACGAGCCGCGGCGGGAGGCGTTCGGCGCCGCCGCGAGGAAGCTCGCGCGCGAGCGGTACTCGTGGGACGACATCGCGCGCCGGCTGGCCGCGGTCTACGAGGGGCTCGCGTGAAGCTCGGAATTCCGAGCTCGCCGGTCGTTCGCGGGATCATCGTGCTCGCCGCCGCGTGCGGGGTCGGCGCGCTCTTCTGGTGGCGCGGGCCGGACTGGGGGACGGTCGGTCACGCGTTCGACACCGTGCGCTGGGAGTGGGTCGTTCTCGCGATCGGTCTCAACCTCGTCTCGGTGCTCGTGCGGGCGAACGCCTGGCGGACGGTGATCGCGCAGGCGATGCCCCCGCCGCACCCGCGCTTCCCGCTCGTGTTCTCGGCCTTCTCGGTCGGCCTCTTCGCCAACGCGGTGCTTCCGGGCCGGATCGGCGAGCTTGCGCGCGTCGCGGTGCTGACGCGGAAGCTCCGGCTGCAAGGGCGCGCAAACGGAACCTGGGCCGCGCTCGTCGGGACGGTGTTCGCGCACCGGCTCTTCGACCTGGTGCCGACGATCGGGCTGATCGTCTACGTGCTCCTGACGGCGAAGATCCCGCACTGGGCGATCTCGAGCCTCGCCGTCGTCAGCGTGATCGGCCTCGGCCTGTTTGCGTTCGCCTTCGCGAGCGCGCGGCACCAGAGCCAGTCGGTGCTCGACGGGCTCGGGCCGGCGCGCCGAGTCGTGGAGATGGCGCGGCACGGGCTCGGCGTCCTTCACCGCCCCGGCCCCGCCGCGGTGGCCGCGTTCTTCCAGTGCAGCGGGTGGTTGTGCCAGTTCTTCGCGGTCTACACGGCGATGCGGGCCTTCCACATCCACTCGCCGCTGCCGGCCGCCGGGCTCGTGCTCCTGCTGATGAACGTGGCGACGCTCTTTCCGCTCTGGCCCGGGAACATCGGCCTGCTGCAGGCGGCGATCGCGCTGCCGCTCGCCTCCTACAGCGTGCCCGCCGGGAAGGCGATCGCGTACGGGTTCGGCCTGCAGGCGATCGAGGCGTCGGTGGGCGTCGGGGTCGGGATGATCTTCCTGGCGCGCGAGGGCCTCTCGTTCGCGATGCTGCGGCGCATGCCCGCGGCGGCCGAGGCGGAGGTGCCGCAGGACGAGGGGGAGCCCTCGGAGGATCGCGGCGAGCCTCGTGCGCGCGCTCGCGTCTCCGGCTAGCCTCAAGGGCGTCCTCTCGGCGCGCGAGGCGGCGTCGCTGCTCGCGGAGGGGCTCGGGCGCGCAGGCGTAGTAACCGAGCAGTCTCCGATCGCGGACGGCGGCGAGGGCACGGCCGAGGTGCTCGACGCGCGCGTGGTTCGCAGCGTCCCCGTGCACGACGCGTTCGGCCGGCCCCGCGACGCGCCGATCTGGGCTCTCGGTGACGGGACGGTCATCGTCGAGAGCGCCGGCGCGATCCCGCTCGACCCGTCGCGCCTCGAGGTGCTCGCGGCCTCGAGCCGCGGCTTCGGCGAGCTGATCGCTGCCGTCGGTGAGTGCCCCAGGCTGCTCGTCTGTCTCGGCGGCACCGCGACGATGGACGGCGGCGCCGGTCTCCTCGAGGTGCTGGACGAGCTGCCCGCCCCGACCGTCGCCCTCTGCGACACGCGGGCAACGCTGGGCGAGGCGCCGCGCGCCTTCGGGCCTCAGAAGGGAGCGCTCGCGGACGACATTCCCCGGCTCGAGGAGCGGCTGCTCAGCCTCGAGCACGGCCGCTCGCTCGCCAAGCTGCCGGGCGGCGGCGCGGCGGGCGGTCTCGGGGCCGCGCTCGCATCGCTCGGAGCCGAGCTGGTGTCGGGAGCCGAGTACGTGCTCGAGGTGAAGGGATTCCGCGAGCGGGCGGCCCGGCAGGATCTCGTCGTCACCGGCGAAGGCACCGTCGACAGGACGACCTTCGAGGGCAAGGCGCCCGGAGAGGCGGTACGGATCTGTCGCGAGCTGGGCGTGCGCTGCGTCCTCTTCGGCGGCCGCGTCGAGGACGGGATTGGCATAGAGGCGATAGCCATGAGCGGCGACCCCGACCGCGCCCGCGAGGACCTCGAGGAGCTCGGCCTGAAGCTCGGGCTCGCTAGGCGGTAGTCGCCGATTCCGCTTCGCGGAGGCGCTTGGCCATCGCCTGCAGGAGGGGCCAGGCGATGCGGGCGTCGGTCTCGACGAGCGGGCGGAAGTCCCAGAACGTCAGCCCGTAGCAGTGGAGGTCGCTCTCGGCGTTCACCGTCGCCGTGCGCGCGCCCATGTCGATCAGCGCGATGTCGCCGAAGTAGTCGCCTGGGCCGAGGCGTCCGCGCTCGTCGCCGCCGACGGCCACGACGGCCTCGCCGCTCTCGATCACGAAGAACCCCGCGCCGCTCTCGCCTTCGCTGGCGACGGTATCGCCCGCGTTGAACGTCCGCTCCTTGAAGGAGCCGCTGAGACGTTCGAGCTCGCGCGGCTCCAGCTCCGCGAAGAGCGGGATCCGCTGCAGCAGCTCGACGGACGGCCCGGCCACGCGGGGGATTCTAAACCGGCGCGGCCGGGCCGCTGCAGGATCCGTCAAATCGTAGACATGCCGAGGCGCGCGCCGACCACCGCCTCGGCGGCCTCGGCGCTGCCGGAGTGGCCCGTGACGGCCGCCAGGAAGTCGTTCCGCTCGAGCGCGAAAAGCTCGGCGTCGGTGCGCGCGGTCACCGTGGCCGTGCGCGGGACGTCTCGCAGCAGCGCGATCTCACCGAAGTGCTCCCCGGGCCCCTGCGTCGCCTGCGGGTGGCCGTCGACCGCAACCTCGACCTCGCCGGCCGCGACCACGTAGAAGCGATCTCCCGGCTCTCCTTGCCGGACGATCGCCTCCCCGGCTCCGACGCGGACCGGCTGGAGCCGGCCGGCGAGGCCCTCGAGGATTGGTGCCGACAGCGGCGAGAAGATCGGAATCGTCCGCAGGAGCTCGAGCTCGCGGTGGTGGTCGACTGAGGCGTCGTCGAGGCGCACGAGCGGGACGCGCGTGGCGAGCGCGAGGACCGGGAGGACTGCGCCCACGGCGACTAGCGACCAGCGCACGCCGATCGCGTCGACGAGCCTCGGCGCGAGGATCGCCCCGACCGCGACCGTCGCGAAGAAGAGGCTGTGCACGACGCCGAAGACCCGCGAGAGCACTTCGTCCGGCGTCGTCCGCTGCAGGAGCGTGAACCCCGCCACGTCCTCGACGATGTTGGAGATCCCGATCAGCGCGAAGGCGACGAGCGCGATCGCGGTCGAGGGGTGCGGCGCGCGGCGACGGCGATCCCGAACATCCCCGCGAGCCGGCGCCGCCCAACGAGCATCAGCGAGAACACGGCTCCGATCAACCCCCCGACCCCGACTGCCGAATTGAGGTAGCCGACGCCGCCGGGCCCGATGTGCAGCAACTGGAGGGCGGAGACCGTGATCAGCACGCCCATCGCGCCGTTGACGAGCGTCTGAGCCGAGAAGAGGCCGATCACGAGCTGGAGGCGCCGGTCGCGAGCGATCGTGCGGAAGCCCTCGACGGCTTCGTGCACGATCGGCCGTGGCTCGCGGATCAGCGGCGGCTCGTCGGTCTTCAGCAGCGCGGCCAGCAGCAGCGCCGACCAGACGAACGTCCCGGCGGTGGCCGCGAAGACGACCCAGGTGTTCGAGACCGCGAGGAGGACGCCGCCGATCGCCGGGCCGGCGCAGAAGCCGAGGCTCTCGAGCGTGCTCGAGCTGACGTTGGCGGCGGTCAGCTCCTCGGGCGTCCGCGCGAGCGCCGGCAGCAGCGCCGCCTGCGCGGGACGGAAGGCGGTCGAGATCACCGACGTCGCGCCGACGAGCGCGTAGACGAAGCCCGACGGCACGTCGAGGAGCACGCAGACGGTCATCCCTCCGAATGCCGCCGCGCGGAGCAGGTCCGACGCCATCATCACGAGCACGCGCGGGTAGCGGTCGCCGAGGATCCCCATGAACGGCGCGGTGAACGCGGCGGGCAGCCAGCGGATCAGCACGACGAGGCCGACCGCCGAGGTGCCGCCTTGGCGGTACGCGTACACGGCCAGCGCGACGCTGAAGGCCCAGGTGCCTATGATTGACCCGGCCCAGGCGAGTTGCAGCTGCCGGAGGCCGCGATTTCCGTACACCTCGCGCAGCGCACGCACTGACTCTCGGAGCTGTTCGCGGATCCTCGGCACCCGCGGAGAATCGCCTAGTTGCGTTCTCGCGGCAAGAGGGGGAAGATTTTGGGGAGGCCGACCGTCTAGAGAGCAAGTTCTAGAAGTTCGAAAGGAGGAAGTTGTGGAGGAGAAGGAGATGCATCAGGACAAGGAGATGCACCAGGAGAAGGAGATGCACCAGGAGAAGGACGAGGACGTCGAGGGCCACGTGCACCAGGCCGTGAACCAGGCCGTGAACCAGGGTGTGCACCAGCGCGAGGACGACGCCGAAGAGAGCGACGTCGAGGGCCACGTCAACATGGGCGTCAACCTGGGCGCACCTGACGACGCAGTGAACCTCGGCCGCGAGGACGAGGGCGACGACGTCGAAGGGCACGTCAACCTGGGCTAGCTTGGCCCGCAAGACCGCTAGCAGGTCTCGCCTCGAGGGAGCCGAAAGGCTCCCTCGGCGTTTCTAGAGGGAGTCGTCCAAGGACAAGCCCGAGCTCGCGCCGAGGAAGGCCTCGAGCGCCTCGAGCAGCCGCTGCGCCGCCTCGCGCTGTTCCGGCTCCGCTTCGGCGAGCCGCTCGGCCAGGCGGGCGAGCGCCGCGGCCTGGCCGTCCTGCTCCTCCAGGACGGCGCGCGCCTCGCGGGCCCGCTGCAGGAGGTCGAGGGCGATCGCGGCCTCGTTCGCGAACAGGCCCAAGAGCTCCATCTCCTTCAGCGAGAACGCCGCCTGCTGGGGCCGGTCGAGCACCTCGAGCACGCCGAGCGCCCGCTCCTCGTGCAGGAGCGGCACGGCCATTAGCCCCTTCGGGACGAACCCGGTCGACTCGGCCGCCTCGCGCGCGAAGCGCGGATCCTGCTCGAGCTCGTCGATCACGAGCGGCTGGCGCGTGACCAGCACCCAGCCGGCGACGCCCGTGCTCGACGGGAATCGCTGGCCGATCAGCTCGCCGGCGCCCTCGCCGGCCACGGCCTCGAAGACGAGCTCGTCCGTGCTCTCGTCGTGGAGGAAGACCGAGGAAGCACGGGCGCCGAAGATCGCGCGCGCGACCTCGACGATGGCCTGCAGCAGCTCCCGGTAGTTCTCCTCCGAGCCGAGCGCGCCTGCAGCCACTGCCGCGCGGAGATCGCTCATCGGCCGCCGCCCACGTTGTTCGCCGTCAGGTAGAGGACGTTCTTGAGCTGGAACGGCGTCAGGTTGGGATGCTTCGAGAGGATCAGGGCGCAGATCGCGGCGATGTGCGGTGTCGCGAAGCTGTTCCCGCTCGAGCGGATCGTGCCGCCGCCGAGCCAGGCGATCTCGACCCCGACGCCGCGGGCGAAGAACTCGACCGGCGGCGCCGGGTTGTAGAAGAAGGCGAGTGAGTCCTGCTCCTCGTGGCTGCCAACGGAGATGACGGATGAGAAGCGCCAGGGATAGCTCTCGACGGGCATGTTATGAGCGGAGGCTACGAGAACCGTGCGGCGGAAGTAGGCGCTGTCCGCGAGCTCGTGCAGGAGTTCCGCGAACTGGCGCTTCGTCGTCGAGAGACTCATGTTGATCACGTCGAAGCCCTGCTCGATCGCCCAGCGCAGGCCGCCGAGGAGCACCGGGCCGCTGCCCTTGAAACCGGCGCCGAGCACGCGGACGCTGTGGAGGCCCACTTTCGGTGCGAGGGCGCGGACGATCCCGGCGCAGGCCGTGCCGTGGCCGCAGAGGTCTCCTTCCGCGTCCTCGTTCACCTCGAGCCGTCCGTCCTCGGTCTTCATGACGGCCACCGCGCCCTCGAGCTCGCCGACAAGCGGATGGCCGCGCTCGACGCCGCTGTCGAGGATGCAGACGCTGACGCCCTCGCCCGTCGAGTCCCCGAACGCCCAGTCGCGGGTGACCCGTTCGGGCCACTCGACGCCGATCGCGATCCGCTCCGCGGAGCCGGCCGGCAGGCTCCAGGCCGGCAGGCTCGGATCCCCGAAGTGCTCCATGAGGCGAACCTTAGAGCGAGAGCTTCAGAGGACGCGGCGGCGGAGTTCGTCGAGCAGTGGCCAAGTCCTAGGCTCGACGCCCTCCGCCCGCAGCGCGCTTTCGAGATCGGCGATGAGGGCCCGACGGAACTCGGCGTCCGCTTCGGCGCGCTCGACGATTCCGTCCAGCTCCCGGCGGGCTCGCGGCAGCTCCCGTGCCGCGCGCGTCCAGGCGGCCGGAGCCGGGGGGAGCATTCCGATCAGGCGGGAAAGCCGTTCAATGTCGTATCCGCTCATCACGTCACCTGCTCTCAGGACGCGGGACCGGGCTCGTTTCTTCCCTCGAACGCTTGGCGCAGCTTGTCGAGGCATCGGGAGATGCGGCTGGCGATCGTCCCGGCGGGAAGCTCCAGGGCCTCGCCGATCGCGCGGTAGCTCTCGTCCCTGGCGAAGAAGCGGTCGAGGATCTCGCGGCAGTGCTCCGGGAGCCCGGCGAGCGCGTCGTGGACGTCGAACGCCTCCTCGATCTGCGTGAGCACGTCCTCGTCGGGCCCGTCGGGCAGCTCCTCCGTGTCCGCGACGACCTCCCGCGACCCGGCCCGCAGCCGGTCGATGCAGAGCCGGCGGGTCAGCTGGGCGATCCACGGGCGGACGGCATCGTCCTCGCGCAGGGTGTCGAGCCGTTCGAAGACGCGCGCGAAGACCTCCTGGAAGACGTCCTCGGCGTCGTGCTCGGGGAGCCGAAACGCCTGGACGGCGATCGCGTAGACGTAGCGCGAGAACCGCTCGACCAGCGTGCTCCAGGCGTCCTCGTCCCCGCCGCGGCAGAGCGCGACGAGCCTCGCGTCGCTGAGCTCCGCGCTCAGCGCTGCTGGGCTGCGCGGAGCCGCTTCGCGAGCGTTTCGAGCAGCTTCCATGCGATGGATGCGTTCGACTCGACGAGCGGGCGGAATTCCCAGGAGGTGAGGCCGTAGCAGTGGAGATCGCTCTCGGCCGTGATCGTCGCGCTGCGGGCGCCGTCGTCGATCAGCGCGATCTCGCCGAAGTAGTCGCCCGGCCCGAGCTTGCCGTGCTCGCCGCCCCGCACGGAGACCGTCGCCTCGCCGCTCTCGATCACGAAGAAGCCGGCGCCGCCCTTGCCCTCTTGGGCGACGGTGCTGCCGGCGTCGAAGGTCCGCTCCTTGAACGAGCGCGCAAGCCGCTGGAGATCGCCGCGATCGAAGTCGGCGAACAGGGGGACTCGCTGGAGCAGCTCGACAGGCGCCTCCGCCATTGCGCGGGATTCTAAGCCGTTTTCAGGGCTTCATGGCTTCGGCGCGACTCGCGAGCTCTTCGATCCGGCCTTCGGCGGCGTCCAGGCGGTCGCGGCAGAGGCGGTAGAGCTCCTCGCCGCGCTGCCAGAGCCGGAGCGCCTCGTCGAGCGGCGCCTCGCCGCTCTCGAGGCGGTGGACGATCTCCTCGAGCTCCCTTTGGGCCGCTTCGAAGGTGGGCGCGTCGGTCACCGCGTCTCTTCTACCCGCGCCCCGAAGCCGCCCTCGGCGAGCTCGACGTCGACGTGCCGGCCCGGCTCGACCGTCGCGCTCGAGCGGACGATTGCGCCCTCGCTGCGGACGATCGCGTAGCCCCGTTCCACGGTCGCGTGCGGCGAGAGCGCCCGGAGCCGGCCGGCCGCGTGCTCGAGCCGGGCACGGCCGCGCTCGAGGAGGAGCCGCGGAGCCCGCTCGAGCCGCTCGTGCGTGCGCTCCAGTCCCCGCCGCTCGCGGTCGAGCGTGCGTCGCGTACCGCGCTCGAGCCCGCCGCGCGCCCGGTCGAGCCGCTGCAGCAGGTCGGTGAGGTCCGGCACGACGAGACGCGCCGCCATGCTCGGAGTCGAGGCGCGCGCGTCGGCGGCGAGATCGCAGAGCGGGGTGTCCTGCTCGTGCCCGACTGCGGTGACGACGGGCACCGGACAGGCG
>VAXM01000156.1 GCA_005883335.1 Actinomycetota bacterium | reverse complement strand
CGGCGGGCAGATTCGCTGCACGCCGCTGGGCGTCGGGTTCAGTTGCCTGGCAATCGTCTCGACCTGGTCACCGCTCTTCGGGATCACGTTGTAGGAATCGGGGAAGGGATTCCCCGGCGCATCCTTCACCTTCGGGCCGATGGTCTTGAGCGCGATCTGGTAGGCCTGCTCGCGCGAGATGTAGTGCAGCGACTTGACCTGCGGGATCGCGATCAGCTGGTTGTGCACAGCGTCCTTGTCGCCGGTCGTGGCATCGTGACCGCAGGTCAGCCTCGTGCAGAAGTAGACCTTCACGAGCAGCTGCTTCTTGTAGTGGTCGCTGAGCGAGAGCGCCCAGCTGCCGAGCCCCACCACGAGCCCGAGCATGAACATCCCGATCAGGACGGTCGTCGTCGCGGCGAAGGTGGTCGAGACGTTCGCGCCCAGGGAGCGCACGGCCTCCGCGACGATCAGCTTGACCCGGTTCACTCCGAGGTGTAGCCCCCGCGGCGCTCGTCGCGGGCGAGCCGGCCTTCCTCGAGCGCGATCACGCGCTTGCGCATCTTGTCGACCATCTCGCGGTCGTGCGTGACCATCAGGATCGTCGTCCCGGAGCGGTTGATCCGGTAGAGCAGCTGCATGATCCCGACGCTCGTATCCGGGTCGAGGTTCCCGGTCGGCTCGTCGCAGATCAGGAGTGGCGGGTGATTCACGAAGGCGCGCGCGATCGAGACCCGCTGCTGCTCGCCGCCGGAGAGCTCGTCGGGCAAGGAGCTCATCTTGTGCGCGAGCCCGACGAGGTTCAGCACCTCGGGCACCTTGCGCCGGACCGACGTGCTGCCCTCGCCCTGCACCTTGAGCGCGTAGGCCACGTTCTCGGCCGCCGTGCGGTTCGGCAGGAGCTTGAAGTCCTGGAAGACGCAGCCCACATTGCGCCGCAGCAGCGGCACCTTCGAGCGCTTCAGGCGGCCGAGGTCGCGGCCGCCGACGGTGATCTTGCCCGAGGTCGCTTCGAGCTCCTTCAGCACGAGGCGGACGACCGTCGTCTTGCCTGAGCCCGAGGCCCCGACGACGAAGACGAACTCGCCCTTGTCGATCGCGAACGAGACGTCCCTGAGGGCGGCGACGTCGGGCTCGTAGATCTTCGTCACGTTCTCGAAGACGACCATCGGCGAGCTCGCCGGAGCAGGCGGCGGCGCGACTGGCTCTTGCTCGAGAACAGCCGTCGACGAGGTTTCGTCTGTGTGCTGGAGGTCCGGTTCCTGCACGGCCATAACTGAGGCGCCGCTGCAAGGCGCCGGTAGGGCTAGGCGCCCGAGTCTACCGAAAGGTGTGGCTAGAGAACCCTTCCCGCGGCCTTTGCGAGCAGATACTCGCGGATGAAATCGTCGAGCGCGCCGTCGAGAACTCCCTGCGTATTGCCGGTTTCGTAATCGGTGCGGTGGTCCTTGACCAGCTGGTAGGGCTGGAGGACGTAGCTCCGGATCTGGCTGCCGAAGCCGATGTCCTGGGCCGCTCCGCGCTCCCTGGCGAGCTCCTCCTCGCGCTTCTCCTGCTCCTGCTCGAGCAGCCGCGACTTGAGGATGCGGAGCGCCGTTTGCTTGTTCGAGCTCTGGGATCGCTCGTTCTGGCACTGGACGACGATCCCGGTCGGGATGTGCGTGATGCGGACCGCGGAGTCGGTCTTGTTCACGTGCTGGCCCCCGGCGCCGCTGGCGCGGTACGTATCGATGCGGAGGTCGCTCTCGTCGATCTCGACGTCGACGTCCTCGGGCAGGAGCGGGCTGACGATCACCTGCGCGAAGCTCGTGTGCCGGCGGTGCGCCTGGTCGAACGGGCTCAGGCGGACGAGCCGATGGACGCCGCGCTCGGCCTTGAGGATTCCGTACGCGTTCTCGCCCTTGACGGCGAAGGTGGCGGACTTGAGGCCCGCTTCCTCGCCGGGGCTTGCCTCGAGCAGCTCGCTCTGGAAGCCGCGGCTCTGCGCCCAGCGAAGGTACATGCGCAGCAGCATCTCGGCCCAGTCCTGCGCGTCGGTGCCGCCCGTCCCCGCGTGGATCGTGACGAGCGCGTCGCCCGCGTCGTACTCGCCGGAGAAGAGCGCGTCCTCCTGGAGCCGGTCGAGCTCCTGGCGGAGCGGTGCGATCGACGCCGCGATCTCGGCGGCCATGTCGCCGTCCATGGCGAGCAGCTCTTGGGCGTCCTGGTAGTCCTGGGTCAGGCGGCGGTAGCGGTCGAGGCGCTTGCTCAGCCGCGCGTGCTCGGCGCTGACCTGCGCCGCGTGCTGCTGGTCGTCCCAGAATCCTGGCGTGCCGAGCTCCTGCTCGAGCTCGGCGACGCGCTTGTCCAGCGCGTCCGGGTCAAAGGTAATCACGGACCCAGGCAAGCTGGGCCCCGATCTCCTGAAGCTGCTGGTCTAGCGGCTGCGAAGTCGACTGGTCGGCCATGGGACTACGCCCCGTGGCAGCGCTTGAACTTCTTGCCGCTGCCGCACCAGCAGGGGTCGTTGCGGCCGATCTTCTCGCGGTCGGAGACCACCCGCTGCGTTGCCACCGAGCCGCCCCCCGCTTCGAGCGCGCCCGCCGTCGAGCCGCCGCCGTTGCCGCCCAGCAGCGCGCCCGCTCCGGCAGCCGCGATCGCGTCCGAGCCGGCTAGCGATTCGTGCTCGTATGCGAAACCACCGCCGTCGGCGCCTTGCGCGGCCTGCTGAAGCTGGTCGACCTCGTCGACCTGGATCTCCGCGTGGAACAGCGTCACGACGACTTCCTCGCGGATCGCGAGCCCGAGCTCGCGGAACATCGCCTCGCCCTCGGTCGTGTACTCGACGAGCGGATCCTTCTGCGCCATCGCGCGTAGATGGACGCCCTCGCGCAGGTAGTCCATGTTCTCGAGGTGCTCGCGCCAGCGCGCGTCGACGACCTGCAGGACGACGAAGCGCTCGACGTCGCGTAGGAGCGGCTGCTCGGTCTCCGGATTCAGCCCGAGCGCCTTCTGCTTCTCCTGGTAGGTGTCGCGCGCGTCGTCCTGGAACTCCTGGACGATCGCCTCACGGTCGAATCCGACTTCCTCGCGCAGCTCCTCGGGCGAGATCGGCTCGTCCGTCGCGTAGATGTCCTCCATCGCCTTGCAGAGCGCCTCGATGTCCCACTCCTCCTGGAAGTCCCCCTCGGTATAGAGGGCGACGGCGCGCTCGATCACCTCGTCGATCCAGGTGCCGATCTCTTCCGAGAGGTCCTCGCCCTCGAGCACGCGGCGCCGCTGCTCGTAGATGCGGCTGCGGTGCCGGTTGAGGACGTCGTCGTACTTGAGGACGTTCTTGCGCATGACGAAGTT
>VAXM01000155.1 GCA_005883335.1 Actinomycetota bacterium | reverse complement strand
CGACAACGCGCTCGGCGGAGATGTCGCGGAAGGCGAAAATTCGGCCGGCCACCGCCCCGGCGGGGTCCCGCATGACGGCCTCCGTGAGCGAAAGCCAGATCTCTTCGCCGCCGCGGCGGATCGAGACGAGGCGCTCTCCGGTCGGCGTGTCGCCCGGCGACTCGAGGTCGCGCTGCAGTACCTCCGCCGGTGCAAGGCCGAGCGCTTCCTCGGTCGGCACGCCGGTGATCTCCTCGGCGGCGGCGTTCCAGAGGACGACCTTGCCTTCGCGATCGACCGCAACGATGCCGTCGGCGATGTTGGAGAGGATGGCGACGCTGCGCTCCTTCTCTAGGGCGACGTTCTGGTAGAGCTCGGCGCTGGAGAGCGCGGCGGACACGTTGCGAGCGAACGCCACCAGCGTCTCGATCTCCTCGTCGGCCCATAGCCGCGGCTCTTCGGCGTAGACCGAGAGGACGCCGTGCACTGTGCCCTCCGGCCCGACGAGCGGCGCGCCCGCGTAGGCCGCGTAGCCGGCGGCGAGCACCGGATCGGCCTGGAGCAGGCGCTGGTCGTCGCGGGCATCGGACACGGCGACCGGGCCGCGGGACTGGACGGCGTCGCCCGCGAGCCGCGCGGTCGAAGGCAGGCGCGCCTCGAGCGCAGCCGGGTCGGGCGCTCCGCTCGCGGCCCCGACGACGAGCTCGTCGCCCTCGAGGAGCCGCAGGACCGCGGCGTCCGCGGAGAGGAGCTCCGGCGCCCGCCGCACGACCTCGTCCAGAACGACGGCGGGATCGAGCTCGGGGGCGAGGAAGCTGGTCGTCCTCGCGAGCTGCTGCGCGAGGGCACGAGAGCGCCGCTCGCCCTCGAACAGGCCGCTGCGCTCGAGGGCGCCGCGGGCGGCGGCGGTCAAGTTGCGCGCCAGTTCGAGGTCGTCGTCCGCGAAGCGTCGCTCCTCGGCGAAGAAGACGAGCACGAGCCCGCCCTCCTCGCTGCGAGGCGCCTCGACCGGGGCGGCGAGCAGCGAGCGGTAGCCGCACTCGTCCGCGATCCTCTGCCAGCGCTCGTCGAAGCGGTCGTCCTCGCCGAGCCTCGGCGCCGCGAGCACGCGCCTCCTGCGCGCGCACGCGCGAAGCGGGTCGTCGGGGCCGCTGAGGCCCTCTTCCAGGAACCTGATCAGCGGTGCGGGCAAGCCGTGCAAGCCCGCGAGCCGCAGGTCGTCGGCGCCGGGCATGATCACCGCCGCGCTGGCCCCACCGAGCGCTTCGGCGGCCGCCTGCGCCAGCGCGTCGAGCGTCTCCTCCAGCGAGATCGGCTCCGCCAGCACCGAGGCGATCCGATAGAAGCCGCGCTGCACGCGGGCCTGGCGGGAGCGCTCCTCGAAGCTCTCCGCGTTCCTGAGCGCGAGGGCGGCGAGGTTCGCAAACGTCTCGAGCAAGTCGGCCTCGGCGTGGGTCAGGCGCCGGACCGGGTCGCGCGTGCCGACCCCTAGTACGCCCTTGACCTCGCCCGACCAGCGCATCGGCGCGACGATCGCGCTGCGGAAGCCCTCATAGGCCGGGTGCGGAACGGCTTCGGGCACCTGCGCGTAGTCGTCCGCGAGCGCGGAGCGCCCTCGCAGGATCGCGCGGCCGGCGAGACCACGGTCGGCCGGAAACTCGAAGCCGAGCATCTCCTCCGACAGGCCGTGGACCGCGGCGCACTGCAGGACTCCTCGCTCGGTGTCGAGCAGGTAGCAGTCGACTGCCTCGGCCCGGAGCAGGCCGGCAACCTCGTCGACCAGGCGCTGGAGGACGGCGTTCAGCTCCAGCTCGCTCGCGACCACCTGGGCCGCCTTGAGCAGCGCGCTCTGCTCGCCGAGCCGGCGCTCGTTCTCCTCCAGCAGCCCGGCCGCGTGGACTGCGAGCCCGATCTCGTGCGCGACGGCCTCGGCGACCGAGATGTCTCCCTCGGTCCACGGGCGCGGCCCGGCGCCGTGCAGGCCCAGCACGCCGATCATCCGGTCGAAGACGACCACCGGCGTCGCGAGGACGGCGCGCGAGCCAAGCCGCTCCAGGATCTCGCGCCCGCCGAGGAGCGGGTCTTCGAGCTCCGGCGCGTCGCGCATGTCAGGGATCGCGACCGTGCGTCGCTCGCGGGCCGCCAGGTTGGAGGCCGGCAGGCGCTCGACCGCTTCTTCGCCGATCGGCGAGAGACCCTCGGCGAACCACTCCGCCCGCATCGGCAGCCGCTCGCCCGGCTCACCGAGCCGCAGGAAGCAGCGAGAGGCACCGAGGGCGCGTCCCGTCTCGGTGACGGCCACGCGCGTAACGGTGTCGAGATCGTGCACGGAACGGACGCGCCGCGAGATCTCGGCCACCAGTCTCTCGCGCGCGAGCGCCTCGTCCAGAGCCGCCGCCGACCTCGCCCGGTCGAGCGCGATTGCCGCCTCGCCTGCGACCGCCTGCATCAGCCGGAGCTCCTCCGGCGAGAACGCGCGCCGCTGGCTCGTCGTCGCAAGGATGAGCACGCCGGTCACCCGCTCGTCGACGGTGAGCGGCACGAACGCGGCGCTCTTAGCGCCGGCCGCCTTCGCAAGGCGGCGGCTGACGAGCGGCGACGCCTCGACGTCGTAAACCGCGACCGGCGACGCGTCGAAGTACGCGCTCGCGATCCCCGACGGCTCGTCCACGAGGTCGATCCGCATCTCGGCCCACCACTCGACGTCCTTGCCGCCGCTCCGCGCCACGAGGCCGTGGGCCTCGCGGCCGTCCTCGCCGATCAGCGCGAGCGCCGAGAAGTCGACGCCCAGCAGGGCGACGATTTCGTCGAGCAGTGCCCTCCCGACCGCGACCGGTTCATGCATCCGCGCCAGCGAGCTCGTAAGCGCGGCGACGGCGTCGAGCTCGCGATCGCGCAGCGAGACGAGCTCCTCGGCCTCACGCGCGCGAGCCCCGCTCAGGAGGAGATTCGACCGTTCGTGCCAGCGCGCCAGGCCGACGAGCGTCGGTGGGACGAGCCCGATCAGGCAGGCTGCGAACGGCGGCCAGACGTGACCGCCGACCGGCGAGCGATCAACAAGGACGACGATTCCGAAGATCGCCGCCGGGATTCCGATGCCCGGAAACACGAGGGCAACGGCGATGTCGGTGAGGCCCGCGCGGCTGCGCTCGCGCCAGAGCGTCGGTCCCAGCATGGCCGCGACCAGGAGGTACGCCGCCGCCAGAACGAGCAGCGGAACGGCGTTGAAATAGACAGCCTGGTCTTGAGGGGTCACTGGGCCTACTGATGATACGCCGTCGGGCAGGGCGTTTTGTGCGCGGCAAACATGCTCCTTGCGGTTTCCAAAGATGGGCCGGACGGCCTATTGGAATGCGCAGGCGCGCCGGATACCTTCCCGGTACTGGGCGATGCGAGCCGCGGCGCCCTGTACCTGGCCTTGAGGCCCGCGGCGAGCAAATGGGGAGAGCCCGTCGCCACCACCCCCCGAGCGGCGGGCTCCCTCCGATCTTTTAAGTCTTCGCGAGCTGGAGCTCGGCGCCGTCCGCCTGGATCTCGACGGCGAGGGTCTCTTCCTTGATCCAGTCCTCGTGACGCAGGAGCTCGGCGTCGCTCTGCGGCAGGGTCAGGACGATCCTGTCCGTGAGCTCCAGGCCCTGCTCCTTCCGAAGCCGGTTGATCTCGTGGATCAGGTCGCGCACCCGGCCCTCGAGCTCCAACTCGGGATCGAGAGCGAGGTCGAGCGCGACCGTTAGGCCATCCTCGCCGGCGACCGCCCAGCCTTCCTTGCCGCGGCGCTCGACGATCACCTCGTCCGGGCCGAGCTCGTGCCCGTCGACGCGGAAGCCGCCGCCGTCGAGCTCTTCGAAGCTTCCGGCCTCGAGCGCGGCACGAACGGCGGCGAGCTCCTTGCCGAGCTTCGGGCCGAGGACGGGCAGGTTCGGCTTCACGCGCAGCTCGCTCGCGTCGACGGTGCCGAACTCGACTTCCTTGACGCTCAGCTCCTCTGCGATCTCGCCGGTATGCGCCGCAGCCGCGTCGGCGCCCTGGACGACCAGGCGCCGCAAAGGCTGGCGGAGCTTGATCCCCGACTGGGCGCGAGCCTGGCGGCCGAGCTCGACCACGCGACGTACCTCTGCGACCTCGGTGAGCAGCGTCTCGTCGGCCTCGCGCGCCTTGGGCCAGCCGGCCAGGTGAACCGAATCCGGGCCGTCGATGACGAGGACACGCCAGAGGTGGTCGGCCAGGAACGGCATCGCCGGCGCGACGACGCGCAGCGCCTGGGTGACCGACCACCAGAGCGTCTCCAGCGCCTCGGGCTCGCCGTTCCAGAAGCGCCGCCGTGAGCGGCGGATGTACCAGTTGGAGAGATCGTCGACGAAGGTCTCGAAGACGCGCGTCAGCTCGGGCGTCCAGTAGCGCTCGTACGCAGCTTCGGCG
>VAXM01000150.1 GCA_005883335.1 Actinomycetota bacterium | reverse complement strand
GCGAGTTTGGATCACCGTCGGCTCGACGAAGAAGCCCTCGCTGTCGTCGGTGCCGCCGCCGGCGAGGACCTCCGCGTCATTTGCCTTCGCGTGCTCAATCGCCTCGCGCTGGCGTGCGAACGAGCCGCCGTCGATCACCGCTCCCATGAAGTTCGAGAAGTCGGTGACGTCGCCCATCTTGATCGTCCCGACCTCCTCGACGAGCCGCTCGCGCAGCTTCGGCCAGAGGTTCGACGGCGCATAAACCCGCGAGGCCGCCGAGCACTTCTGGCCCTGATACTCGAAGGAGCCGCGCAGGATCGCGGCCGCGACGGCGTCGACGTCCGCGCTCGGGTGGGCGACGATGAAGTCCTTGCCGCCGGTCTCGCCGACGATCCGCGGGTAGTTGCGGTAGCGGTCGATGTTCTGGCCGACGGTCTTCCAGATCGAGTGGAAGACCTCGGTCGAGCCCGTGAAGTGGATCCCGGCGAGATGCTCGCTCGCGAGCACCGGGTCGCCGATCTGGACGCCGCTGCCGAAGACGAGGTTGATCACGCCCGGCGGCAGGCCGGCCTCCTCGAGCAGCTTCATCGTCCAGTAGGCGGAGACGGCTGCCGTCGAGGCGGGCTTCCAGACGACCGTGTCGCCCATCAGCGCGGGACTGGTCGAGAGGTTGGCGCCGATCGCGGTGAAGTTGAACGGGCTGATCGCGAAGACGAAGCCCTCGAGCGGGCGGTACTCCATCCGGTTCCAGACTCCCGGCGACGAGACCGGCTGCTCCTGGTAGATCCGCAGCATGAACTGGACGTTGAAGCGCCAGAAGTCGATCACCTCGCAGGCCGCGTCGATCTCGGCCTGGTGCGCGGTCTTCGACTGGTTCAGCATCGTCGCCGCGACGAGGGTCGAGCGCCAAGGGCCGGCGAGCAGCTCGGCCGCGCGGAGGAAGACGGCTGCGCGCTCCTCCCAGGGAAGGCGGTGCCAGTCCTCCCAGGCCTCGGCGGCGGCGCCGATCGCCTTGTCGACCTCGTCTCCGCCGCCTTTGTGCACCTCGGCGAGGACGTGGTCCTTGTCGTGCGGCATCACCGCGTCGAAGGTCTCGCCGGTCCGGATCTCCTCGCCGCCGATGATGCACGGGATGTCGAGCTGCTGGCTCTTCATCTCGACGAGACGCTTCTCGAGCTCGGCGCGCTCCGGCGAGCCCGAGGCGTAGTCCTTCACCGGCTCGTTCGTGACGGGCGGCGGCTTGAAGATCCCGGAGCTGCTCACCGGGTTGATTCTACGATTCCGTTGAGTGTCGCTGTCTGAGGACGTCCGCAACGAGCTCGCCGCGATCGCGCCGGAGCGGGAGTGCGACCGGCTTGCTGAGCTTTCCGCGCTCTTCCATTTCGCGGGGCGGCTGCACCTGCTCGGGCGCGGCTCGGTGTCGGTGCATCTGGATGTGGCGTCCGCCGCGGTGGCGCGGCGCGCGTTCGCGCTCCTGCGCTCGTTCGGCGTGGCCTCCGAGATCCGGACCTACCGGCGGCGGTCCTTCGGGCAGGAGACTCGCTACCAGCTGCACGTCGAAGGAGGATTGGAGCTGCTGCGGGAGGCGGGAGTGGTGGACGCGCGGCTCGCGCCGCGGGAGCGTCCGCCGAAGCGGGTGCTCGGGCGCGGATGCTGCCGCGCGGCGTACCTGCGCGGCGCGTTGTTGGCTTCCGGCTCCGTGAGCGGGCCCCCGTCGCCGCATCTCGAGGTGCGCAGCGAGAGCCGGGCCGGGGCGGAGACCGTCGCTGCTGCGGCTGCCGCCGAGGGCGCGGAGCTGCGGGTCGGCGGCCGAGGCGAAGGGTCGCTCGCCTACGCGAAGGGGATCGACCGAATCGCAGGCGTGCTCGCGGCGGCGGGGGCGAGCGATGCGGCTCTGGCCTTTCAGGAGCGGGCGGTCGTCGGGGCGACGAAGGCCAGCGCGAACCGGCTCGCGAACGCGGACCACGCGAACCTCGTCCGCTCGGGCCGCGCCGCGCATGCGCAGCTCGAAGCGGTGCGGAGGCTTCAGCGGTCGCGGCGGCTGGGCGAGCTCTCGCCTAGGCTCCGCGAGATCGCGGATCTGCGAGCAAAGCATCCTTCGCTCTCGTTGCGCGAGCTCGGCGCCAAATGCAACCCGCCGGTAACGAAGGCAACCGCCCACCGCTGGCTCAGAGCAGTAGCTCGTCTGGCCCAGCGATAACTCGCCAGGGGCGGGCCGCTAAGGCGTCGCTTGCGACGCCGACCATAGAGGGCGTGCGGGCTTTGCCCGCGCGCCCGTCTTACGTCCCAATCGGCCCGCCTCTGGCCTGCGGCCAGGGGCGGGCCGGAGGGGAAGCTCCGAGGACGACCTCCCCCTCCGCATTGTCGCGCTCCGGACCTTGGCGACGGACGGGGTCTGAATCCATCGCCGGACGAGCGCAAACCCGCCGCGCGGAGTATTACTCAAGCCGTGAGCGAAAAACTACGTGCTTGAAAGTTGTAAAGATCGCTCCTCGCTTCAGCTCAAAGGGCATTGCAATCGATACTTGCCGGCTGGCGGATTTTGCAGCCGGAAAGCTCTAGTCGCGCTTGAGTAGGCGCTTGAGTTTCGCCATTGGACCGCGGCGCGGTTCCGGCCGCCCCCAGACGCCACCGGCGCCCTCGTCTTCGGCGTCGCGCCACATCTCATAGCCCTCGAGCTCTTCCGGCTCGACTTCGGTGTGGCGAATCACCTGCGGTTCCCAGTGTTCGAACTCGCCCGCATCTAGCGGCAGGTGGCCGAGCCCGAAGTCGTCGTCGAAGACTGTGCCCAGGTAGAGCTCTTCGTTGGGAACCTCGGTCGGCCGCTCCTCATATGTCTTCGCGTAAACGCGGACGTGCGTCACGCCCTCATCGAGCTTGAGGATCTTCGCGACCGAGTACGTCCCCTCGCCGCTCCGCACCGAGCAAAGGTCGCCCTCTTCCATACGCCAACCCTAGTGACAGTTCCGTGACGGCGTCTGACACCGCGCCTTTCATACGAGGCGTCCGTTTTGCAGGCGATGTTGCACTTCCGTCACAAAGGCGTGACGCTTTCGTGTGGGTGTCTGGCACCGGTGAGGGGCGGTTAGACTCGGGTCAAAGCTGACGGGGAGGTCACGTGGCTGTTCGGGTAGGCATCAACGGGTTCGGGCGGATCGGGCGCAACTTCTACCGCGCATATCTGAAGCGGCAGCCGGGCTACGAGATCGTCGCGGTCAACGATCTCGCGGACGCGGACGTGCTCGCCCACGTGCTCAAGTACGACTCGACGCACGGGATCCTCGATGCCGAGATCAGCGCCCGCGACACCGAGCTTCGGATCGGCGACCGGACGCTAAAGGTTCTCTCCGAGCGCGAGCCCGCCGCGCTGGGCTGGGGCGACCTTGGCGTCGACGTCGTCGTAGAGTCGACCGGCCTCTTCACCGACCGCGACGGCGCCTCCAAGCACCTGGAGGCCGGCGCGAAGAAGGTCGTCATCTCGGCCCCCGCGACCGACCCCGACCTGACAGTCGTCCTCGGCGTCAACGACAAGGAGTACGACCCCGACCAGCACAGCATCATCTCGAACGCCTCCTGCACGACGAACTCGGTCGCGCCGATGGCGAAGATCCTCCTCGAGAAATTCGGCATCGAGGCCGGCTTCATGACGACGGTGCACGCCTACACGACCGAGCAGCAGCTCCAGGACCAGATCGCGCTGACGCGGAAAGGCAAGCCCGACCTCCGCCGGATGCGCGCCGCAGCGGTCAACATCGTCCCGGCGACGACGGGCGCCGCGAAGGCGACGGCACTCGTGCTCCCCGAGCTGAAGGGCAAGCTCGACGGGATGGC
>VAXM01000054.1 GCA_005883335.1 Actinomycetota bacterium | reverse complement strand
AAGAAGCTCAAGGATCCGGCGCGCGAGCGCCTGTTCGCGATCTCGACCGCCCGGATCACGCTCGAGTCCGAGCTCGACCTGAAGCCGGCCGGCGCCGCAGGCGTCTGCTTCAAGGCGCTCTCGGCCGGCGAGTTCGTGCGCGCCGAGAACGAGCTGCAGCAGCTGCTGGACGCGGTCGCGAGCGAGTCGGGCTCGAAGGTCGAGCGGCATACCGACGAGATGGGCTTCGAGTGGCTCGTTGTTCGGGACGGCGATTTTGAGGATCTCGTCACGACCGTCCACCTGATCGCGAACGAGCTGCAGGACCGCGGCTTCGGGCCGCAATTGCTCGCCGCGCTGTTTCCGTTCGAGGGCAAGTTCAAGGAGGGCCGCGTCTACTGGATCTACGGGTTCAAGCGCGGCGCGTTCTGGCCGTTCGTCCCGACCGGGACCGACCAGGAGCGCGACAACGCGGAGGAGCTGGAGTTGAAGGCGAAGCTCGAGCAGGAGCTGCCGATCGAGCAGGACCTGACTCGCTGGTTCGGGCTGTTTAACGCCCCCCTCTGAAACGGCACGCTTTCGTCACACCCGCGGCACACACGCGTGCGCCTTTGCTCATTACGCTCGCAGCGGGGAGGAGGCTACGGGCGCCAAGGTCTCACGCGCGCGTGAACATCTAAGAAGCGCTAGGCGCGCGGCAAGTCCGGGATCAGGCCCTCGTCCTCGAACAGCCGCCGCGCCTCCTCGAGCGAGAGATCGTCCGGCGGGATGATCGTGTCCGAGGGATCGAGGTGCTCGTCCGGGATCCGGGCTCCGTTCATCCGCACTGCCTCCGTCATCCGCCGCAGCAGCTCCGAGAGTCGTTCCTCGTCGCCCGCCTCCACCGCCTGAGCCGCCTGCTCGTCGAGATCGTTGAGGCCCTTCGCGACCTCGTCGTCGACGTCGAACTGCCCCTCGCCCATCAACCGCACGATCACTGCTGCAGCTCCTTCTGCTTCTCGCCGGGCCCGACCTCGGCCTTCATCTTCGCCAGCTCGTCGTCGACCTGCGACTTCGACGCGAGCGCACCGAGCTCGCGGTCGAGCTGGGTCTGGTCTGATGTGAAGTCCTCCAGCGCGCCCGAGGTCGTGAGCTCGTCGATTGCGGATGCCCGAGCCTGCATCTGCTCGGTCTTGTCCTTCGCGCGCTGGATCGCGAGCCCCGTATCCGTCATCTGCTCGCCGATCCCCGTCGCGGCCTCGCCGATCCGCACCTGCGCCTCTGCGGCGGAGTACTGCGCCTTGATCGTCTCCTTCTGCGTCCGGAAGGCTTCGACCTTGGCAGAGAGCGCCTTCTCGCTGGCGACCAGCTTCTCCTGCTGCTGCTCGAGCTGCTGCGCCTGCTGGTCGAGGCCCTGCAGCTGCTGCTGCAACCCCGACTTCCGCTCGAGCGCCTGCCGCGCGAGATCCTCGCGGCCGGCCGCCAACGCCTCACGCGCCTGCGTCTCGAGCTTGACCACGCTCTGCTGCAGCTGCGTCTCCTGAAGCTCGAGGCGCTTCTTCGACGTGACGACGTCCGCGATCCCGCGCTTGACGTTCTGCAGCAGCTCCAGCTGCCGCTCGTACGAGTAATCCAGCGTCTCCGCCGGGTTCTCGGCGTGATCGAGCAGCTTCGAGAACTTCGCCTTCACGACCATCGACGCGCGTGACATGAGACCGGCCATTCGTCCTCCTCTGGGATCGCTGCGCCTAGCCTAGCGCCCCCGATGAGCAGGAGGCCCCGCTCTCGCGGGGCCTCCTTGGGCACGTCGTTTCGGGTTGTGGACTAGTGGTCGGGCCGATTCGTCACGCGGATCGCGTTCAGGATCGGCACGCCCGTGCTCCTGCGGGTGGCGAGCTGGACACTGATCTCGCCGTTCGCCGGAACGTTCACGTACAGCGACTTGTCGAGCGCGTAGTTCTTCCCGACCTGCGCTGAGATGTCGAACGCGATCAGATACGGCGCACCGTTCACGATCACGTCGAACTGCCGCTGACCCGCCTTCTTGTTCTCGATCTCGGCGAACCTGAGCTCGAGCAGGTAGGCGCCCGCGGGCAGACCCGTGAAGCGATAGGTCATCGCGGTGACGCGCGCCTTCTGGTAGAGCGGGTCGTCGGTCGTCCCGCCGATTGCGGATCTCGTGCTGGTGTCCTTCGGCGGAGACTGGACGTAGCCCGACCCGTTCTGCGGCGTGTATGCCCGGTCGGCGGTCCAGGTGTCCCCGTTCCCGTCGAGGTAGGCAGGCCCGCCGGAGTCGAAGCCCTGCTCGTACGCCGGGACGATCAGCTGCACCGGAACCGCGATGTTCGGGCGTCGGCCGCTGTTCGTCTTGATCGTCACTCTCCCGTGGTAGACGCCCGGGGTGAGTCCGTGGGTGTCGACCGTCACGTGGATGTCCTGTGAGGCTCCGGCAGCCAGCGTTCCGCTGGTCGGATCCTCGGACAGCCATGGCACGTCCGTGACGCCGCACTGATCGAGCTCGGACAGCTTCTCGGCGTCCGGCGTCGGGCTGAAGCCGCCCGAAGAGCCGCCGACCTTGTAGAAGCCGCACGAGCCGCCGGCGCGGTAGCGCGGGAACGTTGCGTTCGGCAGAGCCGTCCAACTGTTGGCGGACGGGTCGTACGCGAAGCCCTGGTTCGTCACGGTGTTGAACCCGTTCGTCACACCGCTCGCGATGACCAGGAGGCCGTTCGGCCCGCCGGAGACGGAGCCCCAGAGGTCGATCGGCATGTCCGCGATCGGGCTCCACGAGTTCGAGCCCGGGTCATACGCGAAACCGCTTCTGAACGTGGTTCCACCGCTGACACCACCAGCGCAGTACACGGTGCCGCTGATCCCGGCACAGCCCTCCCACGAGTCCGTGTTCGGGTACGGAGCAACCGTGTCCCAGCCGTTGGTACCTGGGTCGTAACGGACGACCGTCGAAGACGGCGTACAGAAGGCGTCCGCACAACCACCGACGAAGTAGGCCTGACCGTCTGCGACAGCGACGCCCGGTGCTGCGGTCGGGTGTGGGTTGGGCGCCACCGCGCTCCAGGTGTTGGAGCCCGGGTCGTAGACGTCGGTCTCGGCGATGGGATTACCGTTGGTATCCCAGCCGCCGGTCACGTACAGGAGGCCGCCAATCGCGGCCACACCTGGCTTCTCTCGCGCGACCGGCATGTCGGCGATCTGCGACCAGGTGTTGGTGTCCGGATCGTAGGCGTACCCGTGGTTCGAGAGGCTGAAGCTCGAGTCGAAGCCTCCGAGCACGTACTCCTTGCCGTCGAGAATGTCGGCGGAGTTGTCCATGATCCCGACCGGGTAGCTCGCGATTGTCGACCACGTCGGATCGAGCGGAGCCCCGGCGTTCACACCGGCCACGTGGCCGCTGGCCCTCTTGGCAGCGAGTGAAACCGGAGTGGCCAGATCGCCCTTTGCGAGGTTGACCCTTTCCAGCTTCGAGCCCTTGGACTGCAAGAGCCTCGACGTCGCTGCCGGCACAGGCCTGCCCGACTCCTGGATTGTCCAGGTCATCGAGAGGCTGCCCGTGTTTCTCAGCGTGAGCGTCTTCGTGCGGGTCTGGTCAGCCGGAACGATGAACTGGAGCGACGTCGGGCTCACCTCGCCTCGTGGCGTACGCAGCGAGAAGTCCTGAGTCGTCGTTCCGTCCTCCGTGATGTTCACGGCTGCCGAGCCCGTCTCGTAGTTGGACTTGCTCGCTTCCAGTGTGTAGCTCCCCACCGGTAGCTGCATCCGGTAGAAGCCGGTCCCGTCTGTCGACGTCTGGCGAACGACGTTGCCGTTCTGCAGCGCCTTGACGGTCGCTCCAGAAATCGCCAGGTGGTCGTTCGCATCCGTCACATGCCCCTGGGCGAACCCTGAGGGCGGTAGCAGGTACCGAACCGCGAAGCTCGGCGTGCCGATCGTCGGCTGGTTGAACGAGTACTGGAACGCATCCGTCCCGTCCGCGTTCTCGATGCCGATCGTGGCGGAGTTGCCCTGCTCGTGTGCGTTGTCGATGTTGCGGTACTGGGTCAGGATCTGGCCGTTCTCGTAGAGCACGGCCTCGAAGTCGAGCCGGTCACCGCAACACGGGAAGAAGCTCGCGTTCCGCCACTCGATCACGAATCGGTTGGGGTTCGAGAGCGTCTTCGTCCAGGTGGACGACGAACCGTCGAGGTACAGGTCGTCCCAGAACGGGTAGATCGCCGCGTTCGGCGAGCCCGCCGACGGGATCGAGCTGTTGGAGAACGGGCAGCCCGTGCCCGGGTTCTGGAACGTGATGTGGCCGTTCGTGCAGACGTACGACGTGGTGTAGCTCTGGCCGTACAGGGTGAACGTGAACGGCAGGTTGACGGCCGTCGAGTTGTCGTCCCCGGCCAGCCCGAGCGCCGTGTCGCCCTCGATGTAGTCGGGCGCCTCGACGCGGCAGCTGTAGCCGAATGCGTCGTGTCGTGCCGGCAACGTGAAGTCGTGCGTCGTGTCGCCGTTGACTGTGACCGAGTCGGTCTGCGAGGCGTTGCACTGCCCCGCTTCGGCCTTGACGTTGTAGGTCCCGTTGGGCACCGAGCTGAAGCTGTAGTGCCCGCTGGAGTCCGTCGTCGTCGGTGGGATCGGCGTGCCGAGGATCGTCACCGTCGCGTTCTGGATCGGGTTGTTCGAGCTGTCCGTGACCGTGCCGCTGAGTGAGCCGGACGGCGAGGGGACGAGCGCGAAGTTGACGACCGTGTCGCCGCCGTCAGTGACCGTTGCCGGCTGCGTCTGGTCGGTGTATCCGAAGCTGTGCGCGGTGACCTGGTAGTCGCCGACGGGCAGCGTGAACGAGTAGTGGCCGTCAGGGCCGGTCGTCGTCGACGCCCCGAGCGGCTGGACCGTGATGCTGGCGCCCGCGATCGGGTTGCCGTTACTGCTGTCGGTGACGGTGCCTTCGAGCGTCCCGGTGGGCGCAGTCGTACAGGACGGGAACTTGAAGTTCCCGATTCGCGTCCGCCAGTTGAAGCTCGAAGTGGTTTGGTAGTACTGCTGCGTGTACCAGAACGTGCAGTCGTCGACCGGGTCGACTGTCATGTCGCTGTAGTCGCCCCAGCGGCCGACGGTGTCCGTCTGGCTACCGGTTCCGTCGAACAGGTGCACCTCCGCCTGGCCCATCGTGTTCGGCGGATCGCTGACGAGGCGGCCGGCGTACCGGATCTGCGGGTTGATCGTCGCATCGGACGCGCTGTACCCGAGAGCCATGTCGCCGCTGCCGTCCTCGGCGATGCTGCCCATCCAGCGGTAGGTGCTGTCGGGCTGGTAGGTGCTCTGCTGTAGGAAGGCCGGCGTGCCGGAGGTCGCGTTGTCGATTTCGAACCAGCGGACCCCGGCGACGCCGTTCGAGGCGACCGTCATGTTGCCGACGAGCGACTCGTGGCCGTTGATGACCCGGTAGGCCGAGCGGAACATGCCGCGGTCGGCCAGGCTCTCCAGCTGATCGGCGGTCCCGGCCTGCGGGATGCAGTTGCCGCCCCCGCAGAGGACGCTGAACGGTGCGGGCGTCAGGGTTCCACCGAGCGTGAACGTGGAGTTCCCCGGGTTGGCGAAGTCGACGTGGAACCGATAGAGCGGCCACGTCGGGTTCGTGCCCGTGGCGACGAACGGGTTCGGCGCGCCGCTCGGCGGCGACACCGAGCCGTCCAGGTCGGCCGGCATGAACGCGTCGTCCGTCGAGGAGCCGAGCGGGCCGGCGATGAAGGTCGCCGGGTTGCCGGCGAGCATCGCCGACCGGTCGAGCGCGAACGCCTGCGGGCCGAGGAACGCGGTACCCGACTGGTTGAACACGTTCATGCTCATGTAGTACGCGTCCGGCCAGACCCCGAGCTTCGGGTAGTCGAAGAAGTCCGAACCCAGGTGGAAGGCGTAGCGTGCGTACGTGCCGGTCGCGTCGCTCGACGTCGAGACGGCCACGCACTCGTCGGTCGGAATCGACGTCCCCGCGAACTGGGTGACCACCCAGCGGTTCGCGAGCTGGTCGTAGAGGACGACGGGATCGCCGAAGCCGCCCTCGCAGACGCCCCCGAAGCCCGCCCACAAGGTCGCGATGTTGATCGGACCCAGGAGCGAGTTGCCGTTGGTCTTGTCGAAGACCTGGAGGCCCTGGTTGACGATCTGGACGTACTGCGAGAGCCCGACCTCACCGTTCGTGTCGGGCGGAGCGCAGTTGCAGTTGACGCCCGGGTACGGGATCCCATTGAAGTTGAGAATCGTCCCGGGCATCGCCGGCTTCGGCATCCTCGATTGGACGACGGTGTCCCGACGGCTCTTCAGCTCCCTGCCCTTCGTGATCGGGGCATTCTCTGGCGCCTCGCCCAGTCTGAAGGTGACCGGGTGAATGGCCCGTAACGCGGGCGAGATGTCGTTCCTGGACGAGTGACCCACCCTCATTCCAGGCTGCATCGCTTTGTGAACCAGCGGGCCGGCGAGCACGGTGGTTCCGGACGACGACGATCCTGCCGCCAGTCCGGAGCCGCCGGTCGCGGCCATGACGATCAGGGCGAGGAAGAGCGCAGACAGCGCGCCCCCGACCGCCTTCCTTCTTCGATTCCGCATAGCGGAACTCCCCCTTTCGAAGTGCGGGCAGGGACCATCCCTGCGGCGCCTCCGATTCTCGGGAGAGCGGGTGGAGCAAGGCAATGGACTGGGGGGCACAACTTCGGTCTACGAACCGACCGGGGCGGGCCTAGGCCTCTTCTGTATCTCGCTTAGTCCAGCGCTGTGAGCAGCGACGTGCGGAGGAGTGCCGTGACGTCGTCGCGGTGGCTCACGCCGAGCTTGGAGAGGATGTTGTGAACGTGGTTCTTCACCGTCGCCTGCTCGATCGAGAGCCGTCGCGCGATCTGCTTGTTCGAGAGGCCTTCGGAGATGAGTGTCGCGATCTCGTACTGGCGGCGCGTGAGCCGGCGATCGCCGCTTCCGCGGGGGAGCTCGGCTTTGAGGGCCGCCACGCGCCTGGCGAGCGCGGCGGAGACGCGCGGCGAGCACCTCAGCTCTCCGTTGGCCGTTGCAACTATCGCTTCGACGAGCTCCTCGAGCGGTTGTTCGGCGGTGACGTAACCTGCGACGCCGGCCTCGACGAGCTCGAGCTGTGACCCTTCGTCGTCGTGGATCCCGAGCGCCACGATCTTCGCCGCAGGCACCGCGGCGGCAAGCGCTTGGATGGCGGCGAGCGGCGAGCCGGACGAGGTGTCGAGCAGGACGACGGCGGGCTCGGCCATGCCGATCGCCATGCTCGCGATGTCGGCGGGGGTGCCGCCGACGACCTCGAGGCCCTCCTGGTCTGCGAGTGCGTCGACGAGCAATTCGCGGTAGACGCACACATCGGCCACGAGAAATACAGAAATCGGCCGCTCGTGAAGACCGGCTCCGCGCCCTTCGCTCAGCGCTGCCGCGTCGTGCGCTGTCGTCATCGGCCGCAGCGAGGAATCACGTCCTCGCACGTCCCCTCCCCATTCGGTCAGTGGCGAGCATGCACGGCGCCGCTGCCTATGTCAAATTTCGTCATATATACAAACGTGATCGTCGAGCGAAGCCTTCATCCGGACTGGCTCTCGAACGCGTACGTGATCGCCGACCGGCCAGGCGGGACGGCGATCTTCGTCGACTCGGGCGCCCCGCTCGAGCCGCTCTTCGAGGCGGTCGAGCGCCACCGCCTGCACGTCACGCATCTGCTGACCACACACGCCGACCACGATCACATCGCCGGCGACGCCGAGATCACTGCCCGTTACGGGGTCCCGATCGTGAAGGGCGACCTCCAGACGGGCGGGCTGTCGATCGAGGCGCTGCCGACGCCCGGCCACAAGGACGACCACCTCGCCTTCGTCGTGAACGGCAAGCTCTGCTGTACCGGCGACGTCCTCTTCAAAGACGCGGTCGGCGGCGGCGATTTCGCTCAGATCCGGAGCTCGGTGATGGACGTGCTGATGCAGCTGCCGGATGAGCTGCGGGTCCTGCCCGGCCACACCGACGAGACGACCATCGGGCGCGAGCGGGAGCACAACCCGTTCGTGCGCGTCTGGAGCGGCGTCGATCCGGACGGCACCGAGCGCGTCCGCGTCGGTGGGGAGGAGGCGACGCTTGTCGTGTGGTCGCCCGACTACGACGGCAAAGGGAAGGCCTGGGTGCGCTTCGACGACGGCCGCGATGCGATCATTGGCGGGTCTCGGGTCGAACGAACGGAGGGCTAATGGCGGTCAAGCTGCATCGCTGCAAGAACCTGTGGGTCAAAGGCCCGCACCCGTGCTGGAAGGTGCAGAAGGCACTCGACGAGCAAGGCATCAACTACGAGGTCGTCAAGGAGAAGTACCTCGGCCCGCGCGAGGAGACCGTCAGGCGCACGGGCCAGAAGCGCTTCCCCTGGGTCGAGTTCGAAGACGGCTCCGTCTACCGCGAGGAGTCGAAGGACATGGCGCAGCGGATCAGCGAGGGCAAGCTCACAGAAGCGCCTCGCCGGTGATCGTCCCAGACGAGATCGAGGCGTACGCCGCCGCGCATACGACACCGCCACTCGAGCTGCTGCAGGAGCTCGCGGACGAAACGCGCGCGAATCTCCGCGCTCCGCAGATGTTGACCGGGACGATCGAAGGCCGCTTCCTCGAGCTGCTCGTCTTCGGCCTCGGCGCGAAGCGCGTGCTCGAGCTCGGCACCTACAGCGGCTACTCGTCGCTCTCGATGGCGGCGGGCCTTCCCGAGGGCGGGCACATCGACACGTGCGAAGCCGACGAGCAGCACGCCGAGGTTGCCCGCCGCTACATCGCGCAGAGCCCGCATGCCGACCGGATCACCGTCCATCTGGGCCCGGCTCTGGACACGATCCAGCAGCTCGAGGGCGAGTTCGACTTCGTCTTCATCGATGCCGACAAGGAGAACTACCTCAACTACTACGAGGCGCTCCTTCCTCGCCTCGCCCCGAACGGGCTGATGGCGATCGACAACACCCTCTGGAGCGGCCGCGTCCTCGACGACGAGGACGATTCGGAAGGCACGCGCGTGATCAGGGAGCTGAACGACCGGCTCGCGGCCGACGACCGAGTCGTCGCCGTCCAGCTCACGGTGCGCGACGGCGTGACCTTGGTTCGCCGAAACGCCTAGCTACACTGTGCCCCGCGCGGGGCTATAGCTCAGCTGGGAGAGCGCCTGGATCGCACCCAGGAGGTCGCCGGTTCGAGTCCGGCTAGCTCCATCCGTGGTTAACCCGCCTCCGTCGGTCGTCCCGTGCGACCGACACGGGGCGAAGCTCATTGCTGGACGGCATACAAGTGCCACGCGCCGGGGATGCCCTTGAGCTCATGCCGGCCGCGGTCTTCGAAGGCCAGTCCAGAGCCGGCGACCAAGTCCTTAACGGTTGAAGAGACGAGCACCTCACCCGGCTTGGCCATGGCGGCCACGCGAGCTCCTGTGTGCACGGCGATGCCCGCCACCTTGCCCTCGACCAGCTCGCACTCGCCCGTGTGCAGGCCGATCCGCACCTCCAGCCCGAGTTCGGGTATGGCCTCTGAGATCGCGCAGCCGCAGCGGATGGCCCGCGCGGGGCCGTCGAAGGAGGCGAAGAAGCCGTCACCGGCGGTGTCCACCTCCTGCCCGCGGAAGCGCTCGAGCTCACGGCGCACGAGCTCGTGGTGGCGCTGCAAGAGCTCCCGCCAGCTCCGGTCTCCCAACGAGGCCGCCTTCTCAGTGGAGCCGACGATGTCCGAGAAGAGGACCGTGGCCAGCACCCGGTCCGGTTCGATCCCGGCGTGCTTGCCTGTAACCACGTCAGCCAGGAAGGTCTCCAGCTCGGCGAAAAGCTCTTCCTGATCGCCGGATGCGGGCGAAAAGTCGGCGCCTGGCAGCTCTACGAACCGGGCGCCCGGAATGTGATCGGCCAGGTACCGCCCACTACGGATGTCCCAAGCTCCTACGTCTTTCCGGTGCATGACGAGCGTCGGGACACGAATCAGCGGAAGCACGTCGCACACATCGACGTCGATGTTCATCCGGATGTAGGCGGAAGCTGCACCGGGGCTGACGCTGAGTCGAAAGACCCGGGCCACGCTACGGCGCTCCTCCTCCGTCGCGCTCGGATTGGCCTTCCCGATGAACTCGTATGCGAAGGCGGTGTCGCCCCAGCGACGCTCGAAGTCGTCGGCCTGTCGCTGGCTTTCTCCCCTGGTGGGAAGCCAGGGGAGGCTCGGGCTCTTGACGAAACGGGGCGACGCATTCATCAAGATCAGACCCGAGGTCCGCTCGGGATAGGTGGCCGCAAACAGGACCGAAAGCGGAGCAGCGTCGCCAAGCCCGAACAGGACTGCGCGCTCCGACCCGACCGCGTCCAGAACTGCGCGGATGTCGTCCATGCGCATCTCCAGCGTGGGGATGCCCGCCTCTCGGTCGGACATGCCGGTTCCGCGCTGGTTGGCCCTGAGCAAGCGGCAGATCGAGGCGAGTCGGTTGAGGAATCGAGCCCTGGAAGGAACCTCCCAATCCAATTCGATGTGCGAGATCACGTCGACGGCGACGAGGTCGGGGGGACCTTCACCCACCACCTGGTAGGCGATGTTGACGTTGCCGCTCTTCGCGTACTGGGTCTCCGGCTGCACCGGAACAGTCTTGCGCGTCCGGACGATGTAAGCCGAGCGACTCGCCGCTCCGTTCAAGCCTGGCGCGGCACGGGGATTTGTTGGCCGACTAGGCTCGTCATTCGCGATGATCCCAGCTTCGGCCGGGATTCCTAGCCGTGTAGTTCGACGAGCTACTGGTCTAGCCGCGCCGCTTCGAGGTCGAGGTCGCGCTGGACCCGCTGCATGACGTTGTCGTCGATCAGGCCCTGGTTGCGCAGGGACACCAGTTCGGCGCGCTCCGCGTCGAGGAGAGTCCGCATCACGCGCTGGTAGGCGACCGACTGCTGCTCGATCGCCCCGTCGTCCGATTCGTCGAAGCGGGCGCCGAAGCGGTTGCGCCTGAAGTTGAACAGCCCACGAAGGCGCTCGGCCGTCTCGGGACGGACGTCGCCGTCCTCGACGAGCTCCTCGAGTCGTGCCAGTGCCGCCTCGGCCGCACGGATCCGGGCCTTGGCGTCCTCCCGCTCGGCGCGTCCGTCGTCGCTGACCCTCAGCCCGCGGATCAGGGCCGGCAGCGTCAGGCCCTGCAGCACGAGCGTCGAGACGATCACCGAGAACGTCAGGAAGACGATCAGCCCGCGGTGCGGGAAGTCGTTTGGCAGCGCGAGCGCGGCGGCTAAGGAAACGGCGCCACGGATGCCGGCCCAGGAGAGCACCACCGGCCACTGCCACGGCGGATACGGGTCGTGCTCGCGCACCGACCGGAACAGGAAGCGGGGCACGTAGGTGAAGATCGGCACCCAGACGAGCCGGGTCAGGATCACCGTCGCGCAGACGAGCGCCGCGTAGCCGGTCAGCTTGAGCGTCGAGAGGCCCGAGAGCGCATCGACGATCCGACGCAGCTGCAGGCCCACGAGCACGAACAGCAGCGTGTTGACGAGAAAGACGAAGATCTCCCAGAAGGCATCGCCCGAGAGGCGCGTCCGCTCGGTCGTCAGCTCGGGCGTGTGCCAGCCCATGTAGACGCCGATCGTGACCGCGGCGAGGACGCCGGAGACTCCGGCCGCCGATGCCGGCAGGTACGCGAGGTAGCCGCTCAGAACGGCGATGGCGACCTCGACCGGCGCGTCGTCGATGCGCCTGCGCACCTGCCGCACGATCCATCCGACCGCGAGGCCGATCGCGATCCCGCCGACGACGTTGAGCACGACTCGCCCGGAGGTGTCGAGCAGCGAGAACGCCCCGCCCACGGCCGCGCCGACCGCGGCCTTGTAGAGCACGAGCGCGGTGCCGTCGTTGACGAGGCTCTCCCCCTCGATCAGCGACACGATCCGCCGCGGGGCGCCGAGCCGCCCTGCGATCTCCGTCGCCGCGAGCGCGTCGGTCGGCGACACGATCGCGCCGAGCGTGAAGGCAACCGCCCAGGGCAGGCCGATCCACTCGTGGGCGACGAACGCGACCGCCGCCATCGTCGTGCCCACCAGCCCGAACGCAAGCAGCGAGATCGGTCGTCTGTTGATCCGCAAGTCGCGGAGCGAGGTGAAGAAGGCGCCGGAGTAGAGCAGCGGCGGCAGGATGGCGACCAGCACGAGGTCCGGAGGCAGGGCCACGTGCGGCAGGCCAGGGATGAAGCTCAGCACGACGCCGGCGAAGACGAGCAGGATCGGCAGCGGCACGCGCAGGGTGGGAGAGAGCGCGAGGAGCGCGCCCACCGACACGAGCAAGGCCAGGAGCTCGAGCTCTTCCCGCGTGCCGAAATGCATGCGGCGAGCTTACGCACGCGCGTACGCTCCCTCGGGAAGGGAGGCCCGATGGTCAAGATCACCGACAAGAGCGACTACAGCCGCTTCGCTCGGCCGGCCGATGAGGACGAGGGCATGTGGTTCGATCACGTCGAGGTTCACCTCGTCACGCATCCGGTCGGGCAGGTGAAAGAGATGCACGTGCACGACCCGCCGCAGGATCACGTCATTGTGATGCGCTCGGGCCGGATGCGCTGGACGGTCGAGGACGAGAGCATCGACGCCGGGCCTGGTGACGTAATCGTGACGCCCGCCGGTGTGGCCCACGGCTACGAGGTCCTGGGCGACGAGCCGGCCCGCGTCGTCTGCGTCGACTCGCCCACGCGGCCGAAGCCTGATTCGTGACGCTCCCGGGACGGCGTCTGACACCGGGCGTGGCTGAACCGCCGCTCTGCTGCGGACAAACCGCGTAAACCGATGCTTCAATGAAGGCATGAGAGCGCTCGCCGTGATCGCGGCCTGCTGCGCGCTCGGAGCGGGCGCTACGGGCTCGGCTTCGTCCTCGTCCGGGCTACCGCATTGCAGCCTGGCCCAGCTGAAGCTGACCGGGAGCCTCCAAGGCGCGACCCAGTCGCTTCTCGGGACGCTGACCGTCACGAACCGGGCCTCACGCGCCTGCGCCTTGCCCGTCGCCCCGAAGCGGGTCTCGCTCCGCGTCGGCACGCAGGTGCTCCCGACGCTGACGGTACGGATGAGCCCGGCCATGGAGCCGCCCGGCCTTCCCACGCGGAAGATCGCCGGGCGCGAGCGCGTCTTCGTCGGGATCCAGTGGCGCAACTGGTGCGGCCGCCCGCGCGGACGCGTCCGCCTCTCAGTCGAGCTGGCGATCTACAACGCCACGCCGAGCACGCCCGTCGGCCGCGTGCGCACCCCCGTCTGCGCGAATCACAAGTTCACGTCGAAGGTAGCGGTGAGTCGCTTCAAGATCTCACCGTGACGCTGACGGGTCGCTAGCGAGCTCGAACCGGCTTCGACCTGCCGAGGACCCGGCCGCTCGAGTCGAGGGCGGCGACCTGGATCCATCTCGCGGCGCGGGCGATCGTGATCGCCGTGTCGAGCCCCTGCCACGGCACCGTCCGTGCGACGGCGAGGCGCCTCGGCGAGCGGCCTGCCGCGACCTGCCAGCGCGCGACCCCGGTAGCGCCGTTCCAGATCGCATGGACAGCGGTCTTTCGGTGACGCTTGCGCCCGCTGCGGCGAGCCGTTGCCGTTGGGCGCGTGCCAGGCTGGGCGGACCACGTGAATCGGTAGGCGCGGTAGGTCTGCGCGGCCCCGGTCAACGCGCCATCGAACAGCAGCGTGTTCTGCGAATCGAACTCCGAGAGACGCCCCAGCGCGCCCCAGCCGACGAGGGTATCGCCGTTGCCGAGGGCCTGGGCGTTCCCCTGTGACGGCACTGCGTAGCCGCTGGGATGAGCGACCGTCTTGGTGAGCGAAGCGCTCATGTTCCCGGGGTCGAGCTGGAGCCAGATGACGCGCGACTGAGGCATGACCCGGCCTGCGTCGTTGCCCTCGTTGTCGAAGATCCGGAGGAGGTTGGTACCGGCCGCGGCCGCGTCGTGCTGCCACGCGAACTGCGCATTTGCAGCGACGCTGAAGTCGCTCCTCTTCCCGCCTAGCCGCCAGATGATCTGGCCGCTGTGTCGATCGACCTTGTAGATGGTCCAGGTGTGCCGCCCCGAGATCAGCAGGTTCCCGTCGGTGTCGAGGCTGACGGAGTTGACGTGGAAGTAGTCGTAGGGCGAATCGATGGGCTGGTAGCTGTCGGCAAGCGGAACGTGATCGAGGCTGTGCCACTCGAAGATCACCTGCCCGCTCGAGACGTCGATCTCCTGGACGACGCCGTCGACAGCCTGACCATCTTGCGGGCCGCCGACCGACGAGAGGTCGTACGGAACCTCGTGATAGCTGGTGATCAGCGCCGTCCCCTGCGGCGTGAGCAGGAATTCGTGACCGTCTGCGTTGAGACCGTTGCCCGCATGGACGGTGGCGATGACGTGGTACGAGTTGTCGGCGATGTAATCGGTCCCGTTGGAGAGGCTCCCGAAACCGGTTCCCTGCCACCACGTCAGAACGGGGTTTCCTCCGTAGCTCTGGACGCGGAAGTCGTCGGCTTCGCCGCCATTGGTCGGGTCGAACCAGACTGGCCGCCCGCGGTCGTCCACGATCTCCGGCCCTTGCTGTCCTGAGCCTCCCTTGGGCGCGAGGAAGATGTGGCCCGGAGCGTCGTGCGAGCTGCGTCGGTACACGACGAGCGCGGGCGCGTGGAGCGCCGTCGCCGACGTGGCTCGATGCATGCCCTGCACGGAGCCCTCTCGCCCCGCGGCCGTTGCCGACAGAGCCAGTGCCGAGACGACGACGATCAGCGAGACGCGCATTGCAACAAAAGAGGCTAACACTGTGTCCGGGACGAACCGAAGCAGCCCGCGGTGCGAATCAGTCGGGAACCAAGGACGTCTCGAAAGGAGTCTCGATGCGCTTCATCCCGACGAAGTTCCACGCGCCGCTCGACTATATCGTCGGCGCCGCGCTGATCGCCTCACCGTGGATCTTCCAGTTCTCCGAGCACACCGCCGCGACGATCGTGCCGGTCGTGCTCGGCATCGGGCTGATCGCCTACAGCCTGTTCACGAACTACGAGCTCGGCCTCTGGAAGGTCGCCCCGATGGCCGTGCACAACCTGATCGACATCGCCGCCGGCACGTTGCTCGCCGCCTCGCCGTGGATCTTCGGCTTCGCGGACGACACGGCCAACGTCTGGATGCCGCACCTGATCGTCGGCGTCGCCGCGGTCTTCCTCGGGCTGACCACGAAGCAGCAGGGCGGTTACTCCTACAAAGCCGCCACGGCGGCCGGCTAGCTCTTCCCCCAAGCGCGCGGCGGATGCGGCCCGCCGCGCGCTCGCGATCAGGCACACACCACACGGCGTCGGCTCTGCATGCAAGCGCGTTTGACCGCGAGGCGCCGCAAGTCGAAGATGCCCGTGTGTCCCAGCTTGAGGCCGCACTAGTCGGAGGGTTTATCGGGGGATCACTGGGGGTCGCTGGCACTCTCGTAACGTCGTACTACGGTCCTCGCAGGCTTGAGGAATGGCGCGAGCGACAGCGCGAGGCACGCCAGTTCGGCCCCAGGAAGGAGCTTCTCGAACAGATGCTGCGTGACGAGAACTTTCCCATCCGATCGTTCGAGTTCCTGAGGCATGTCACCGGCACGACCGACGACGAATGCCGACGGCTCCTCATAGAAGTTGGCGCTCGCGGCGTGCTGATGCGGGGTGGCAAGGAGGGGTGGGCGCTCATTGAGCGCTACCCGCTCGACCGGGATCCTGAAGCGCGGTGATCCGGGCCTATTTGTGTTGACGAAACCTCCGGGCTGAGCCGGATCGTCTCGGGCTACGAAGGCTGCCTGGCGGATCACTCGTTTGGGGGACGGGGTCGGGTGCCCGCCGCGCCGACCTAGATCGGACTGTGGCCTTGACTCCTTTTGCTGCGCTGTTCCTCACCGTTGCCGAGCTCGGCGTGATCGTGATCGCCCTGCTGGGCAAGGGACAGTTCGCGTTCCGCCGCTCGCGCTAGCGACATGACTGCGGCCGAATTCGAGCACCTGACGGCGACCGAAGCCGAGTCGCTGCTGACCCAACGGCTCCGCTCGTTCCTCGAAGCGGGCGCCGCTCCGGGCGGCGCGCTCGTCCTCGCCGCTCAGGTTCAGGTGACCGAGGAAGCAGCGGTCGCGCTCCTGCGCCAGGGCTGCTCGCCGGACCTCACGCTCCGGCTTCTCTTCCGCGCTTCCTAGCGGGAGGCGTCGATGCGTCGCTTACTTCCCGCGGCTACTTGCCGACCGTAAGCCTGACCCTGAAACCGCTCGCGCGCTTCCTGCTGCTCGCCTTCGGGCTCTGCTTGATCACGCGGCCCTTGTTCGTCGCGCTCGAGTGCTTCTTCGTGATCTTGCCGACGCCGCAATGGCGCTTGCGGATCTTCGCCCTGGCCTTCGCCAGCTTCATGTGCAGCACGTTTGGCACCACGCACTTCGGCCGCGTGAACGGCGGCGGCGGAGGTGGTGGCGGAGGTGGGGTGTAGCCGTTGTAGGCCGCCAGCGCGTCCACGAGGCCGTAGCCGAACGAGTTGTTCGGAATGTCGGTGGCGCTATTCGTCGCGCCGCAGACCTGGTCCGGGACGACGTCGACGTTCGGGTTCGCCGTGCTCTGCAGGAGCGCCTTCGTCGTGACGATGTCCCGCTTCAGCGACGGGTACGCCGACCAAAGCAGCGCCACGACGCCGACGACGTGCGGGCCGGCCATCGAGGTGTCGCTGACGTTCATGTAGGACGAATCGTTCGAGTTGATCGACGAGCGGACATTGACGCCCGGCGCGGAGATGTTCGGCTTCAGCCGGTGCGAGCCGTCAACGGTGACGTCACCGCGGCTGCTGAAGCCCGCCAGCGTGTTGGCCGCGTCGAGCGTGGTCGCACCGGTCGAGAAGCTCGCGTCGTAGATCGCCGGCGGATCCTCGACCGTGCTGCAGGCCGATCCGGAGTTGCCCGCCGAGACCTCGACGAGGATCCCGGCCGCCTGCGTGTTCTCGACGATCGTCTGCAGCGTCGTCGGCGCGCACAGCTCGCCGGCGGGGCAGCCCCAGCTGTTGTTCATCACGTCCGGCCGCAGGTTGGGGTTCGGATTCTGGCCGTTCAGGTCGGTCGGCGCGATGAACCATTGGAAGCACTCCGTGTAGGTCTCCGGCCTGCCAGTGCCCGAATCCATGTTGTGGCAGCCGATCCACTTGGCGCCGGGAGCGACGCCGATCTGGTTGTCGGCACCGTCGTCACCCGACGTCGTGCCGGTGGTGTGCGTGCCGTGACCGTGGTCGTCGCACGGCGCTATCGCGTTGAACCCGCACGGGTTCGTGCCGTCGCCGTCGATGTCGCTGTGGATCGAGTCGTGCCAGTTGTAGTTGTGGTCGGCGACGCTGCCGTTCCAGCCGCGGTAATGCGGCTTGAGGGCGTTGTGGGTCCAGCGCATGCCCGTCTCCTGGTTGCCGATCACGATTCCTTGGCCGGTGAAGCCCATCGCCCAGAGCTGGAGAGCGTTCACCTTGACGACGCCAGGCTCGACGGCTGCGGGCGACTGGGTCTTGGTGACGCTGGTCTTCGCGACCTCGTCGCTCTCGATCCACTTCGAGGCGTCGTCCGCCTCGATCGCGGCCACGTCAGACCGGGCCGCGAGATCGTGCACCAGCGTCGTCCCGCCGCGCGTGAAGATCACGTTTGTGACCCAAAACGAGCGGTACGGGACGCCGCGGCTCTGGAGGAGCCTAGTCAGCGGTGCCTGCGTTTGCGCCGCGTGCTCCTTCAGCGTTCGGTACACGTACCAGCCGCGCGCGTTCTCGTTCTGGATCCCGTACGCCGCGTTGACGTCCGCCTGGCTCTTCAGATAGACGGCGATCGAGGCCCGGCCGTTCGACGCGAGGTCGTGCCGGACCCGCTGCTCGATCTTGTAGGTGCCGTTGCTGCGTGCGGGCGAGTTTTGCGCGAAATAGACGGCGGCCCCGATTGCCGAAATCGCGAGGATGATTGCCAGCTTGAAACGCCTACGCACGATGTGCCCTCCCCTCAGAGATCCCGTCTGACTATCTCACGGTCCCCGCGCACTAGAAAGGCCAGGGCCGGATTCGGTAATTTTCGGCGATCAGGGTGCTAAGAACGGCATTGCGAGACGGGCAAGCTCGTCTGAGCCGCGTGGGCCGAGGGTTAGTGGAACACCAGGGCAATACCCGGGAAACGCGACGAGCCGGGGACACCCCGCTCATCGCTCTTCTGCGCGAGCTCGTCGAGATCGAGTCGCCCAGCGGCTCGGCGGGAGTGAGCGCCGTTGCGTCGAGGATGGGAGAGGAGCTCGAGCGGCTCGGCGCCGAGGTCACCCTCCTTGAGCGAGGACACCTGCGGGCCGAACTGCCCGGCCGGCGCCCGCCGCTGCTCCTCTCCGGGCACGTCGACACCGTCTGGCCGGAAGGCACGCTCGCCGAGATGCCCTTCCGGGTCGAGGGCGGAACGGCCTTCGGGCCCGGCGCCTACGACATGAAGGCCGGGCTCGTCGTGATGGTCGAGGGAATCCGCCGCGCCGGCGACGACCGCCGGGCGCTTCGCGTCTTCCTGACCGCGGACGAGGAGAAGGGGAGCCCGACCGGCCGGCCGCTGCTGGAGCAGGCGGCGGAGGGAGTCGCCGCCGCGTTCGTGGTCGAGCCGCCGAGCCCTCGCGGCAACCTGAAGACCGCGCGCAAGGGGCTCGGCCGCTTCACGTTGAGGATCACGGGCCGAGCGGCCCATGCGGGGACGAACCGGGCCGCTGGAGTCAGCGCCGTCGAGGAGCTCGCGCACCAGACCCTCGCGCTCGAGGCGCTTACCGACGAGCGCACCGGCACGGCCGTCAACGTCGGGGTGGTCAGCGGCGGCACGGCCGAGAACGTCGTCGCGGCCGAGGCCGAAGCGCGGATCGACGTCCGGGTCGCGACCAAGGCCGACCGCGAGCGGGTCGAGCGGGCGCTCACAGAGCTGCGGCCGGTCAACCCCGAAGCCGAGTTGGAGCTCGGCGGCGGCTGGACGCGCCCGCCGCTCGAGCGCTCGGAAGGCGCAGCGAAGCTCTTCGCCCGCGCGCGCGAGTACGGGCGGGAGCTCGGGCTCGACCTCGAGGAGGGGGCCTCCGGCGGCGGCTCGGACGGGAATCTGATCGGAGCTCTCGGCGTTCCGGTCCTCGATGGGCTGGGAGCCCAGGGAGCGGGAGCGCATTCCCCGGACGAGCACGTCGAGCTCGGTTCTATCCCCTTGCGGGCCGAGCTTCTCGCACGGTTGTTGCAGGACCCCGGCCTTTCGTAGGAAACTCCCCCGCGTAACGCGACTTCTGGAGGTGGTGCATGGCTGCCCAGGCAGATGAGCGCGTGATGATCTCCGAACGGATCGCCCCCGGCATGCTGCCGCGGGTTCTCAATTCGTTCGACATGACGATCATCTTCGTCGCCATCGTCCTCTTCATCGTGAACGCGTCGGCGATCCAGCAGGCTCACCAGGCGGCGTACACGTACTGGATTCTCGGCTTCGTCGCCTTCCTGATCCCGGGTGCGCTCGTCACCGCGCAACTCGGGCAGATGTTCCCGCAGGAAGGCTCGCTCTACGTGTGGACGCAGAAGGCGTTAGGGCCGTTCTGGGGCTTCTTCGCCGGCTTCTGCGCGTGGTGGCCGGGAATCCTCGTGATGGTGGCGACGGGCGACGCCGTCGTCACGCTCTGGCAGTTCGTCGACACCGGCGGCCTGTCGAAGGCCTGGGAGCAGGGCTTGGTGATCCTCGCCGTGCTCTGGTTCTCCGCGTTGATGTCGATGATGCGGCTCCGGATGACGCAGAGCTACGCCAACTGGGCCGTCGTCTTCTACGGCGCGGGGATCTTCGTGATCGGGCTCGCCGGGATCCTCTGGCTGATCGGCGACGGGCACTCGGCGACCGGCGGCTGGGGAACCGCGAGCAACTGGGGCATCCACTCGACCCAGTGGACGTGGTTCGGCTTCGTGATCCTGGCGCTGCTCGGGATCGAGGTGCCGCTGAACATG
>VAXM01000053.1 GCA_005883335.1 Actinomycetota bacterium | reverse complement strand
CATCAACGGCGAGCAGCACGAGGCCGACGTCTGGGAGGGCGAGAGCCTTCTCTTCGCGCTCCGCGAGCGGCTCGGCCTGCCCGGCTCGAAGAACGCGTGCGAGCAGGGCGAGTGCGGCTCGTGCTCGGTGTTGCTCGACGGCGAGCTCGTCTGCTCGTGCCTGGTGCTGGCCGCGCAGGCGGAGGGCCACGACGTCGTCACCGTCGAGGGGCTCGCGCGGGACGAGCAGCTGCACCCGGTGCAGGAGGCCTTCGCCGAGACGGGCGCCGTCCAGTGCGGGTTCTGTACCCCGGGGCTGATCGTCGCGACCGCCGACCTGCTCGCCCACAACTCCGACCCGAACGACGACGAGATCCGCGAGGCGCTCTCGGGGAACCTCTGCCGCTGCACCGGCTACGCGAAGATCTTCGACGCCGTTCGCCTCGCGGCCTCGCGCACATGAGCACGACCGCGCGCAGGCTCGAGCTGGGGCGGGTCGGCGAGACGACGCGCCGCGTCGACGCGATCCCGAAGGTGACCGGCGAGTTCGCGTACGCGAGCGACCTCTTCGCCGCGGGGATGCTCTGGGGTCACACCGTCCGCAGCCCGCACGCGCACGCGCGGATCGTCGAGATCGACATCTCGCAGGCGCTCGCCATGGCCGGCGTTCACGGGGTGCTCACGCACACGGACGTTCCGGGCGCGAAGACCTACGGCCTGGAGTTCGCCGACCAGCCGGTGCTCGCGATCGACCGGGTGCGCTACTTCGGCGAGCCGGTCGCGCTCGTCGCCGCCGAGCATCCGGAGCAGGCGCGCCGCGCGGCCGAGCGGATCCAGGTCGAGTACGAGCCGCTCGAGCCGGTCGTCGACCCGGAGCGCGCGACTGAGCAGGAGCCGCTTCACGAGGAGAACCCGACCGCGGGCCACGGCTTCCGCGACGACCAACGCCCGAACGTCCTCCGCTCGATTGCGATCAGGCACGGCGACCCGGACGCTGAGGGCGAGGTCTCGGTCAGCGGCGTCTACGAGCTCGGCATGCAGGACCAGGCATTCCTCGGGCCGGAATCCGGGCTTGCCGTTCCGGACGGCGAGGGCGGGGTCGACATCTACGTCGCGACGCAGTGGCTCCACGTCGACCGCGACCAGGTCGCGCCCTGCCTCGGGCTCGAGAAGGAGCAGGTACGGATCCACCTCTCCGGGGTCGGCGGCGCGTTCGGCGGACGGGAGGACCTCTCGATGCAGGTGCACGGCGCACTGCTCGCGCTGCACACGAGCCGTCCGGTGAAGATGGTCTACAGCCGCGAGGAGTCGTTCGTCGGCCACGTCCACCGGCACCCGGCCAAGATCTGGATGGAGCACCGCGCGACCAAAGCGGGCAGGCTCGTCAACGTGCGGGCGCAGATCCTGCTCGATGGCGGCGCGTACGCCTCCTCGTCGGCCGCGGTCACTTCGAACGCGGCGTGCTTCGCAGTCGGGCCGTACAGCGTCGACAACGCGCTGATCGAGTGCACCTGCGTCTACTCGAACAACCCGCCCTGCGGGGCGATGCGCGGGTTCGGCGCGGTGCAGAGCTGCTTCGCGCACGAGGCGCAGATGGACAAGCTTGCGACGGCGCTCGGGATCGACCCGGTGGAGCTGCGGCTGCTCAACGCGCTCGCGCCCGGCGACACGCTGCCGACCGGGCAGAAAGTGAGCGGCTCCTTCCCGGCCGCCGAGGTGATTCGCCGCGCGGCCGAGCTGCCGGTTCCGGAGGCGGAGGAGCTGCCGCGCGACCCGATCCGCCTCCCCGGCGGAGCCGGGAACACGACACACGGGCAGGGCGTCAAGCGTGGGGTCGGCTTCGCGGTCGGCTTCAAGAACGTCTGCTACTCGGAGGGCTTCGACGACGCCTGCGCGGCTCGCGTGCGCCTGTGGAAGGGCGCGGACGACGAGCTCGTCGGCGAGGTGCACTGCGCCGGGGCCGAGGTCGGGCAGGGCGTGACGAACGTGATCCTCCAGGTTGCGCGCACCGAGCTCGGGACCGAGAACGTCGCCCTCGCACCGGGGTCGACCGCAGACGTCGAGTCGTCGGGTTCGGCGTCGGCCTCGCGCCTGACCTGGATGGCCGCGGGCGCGGTGCGCCTGGCCTGCCGCGACGCGCTCGCCGAGTTCGAGGCGGGCCGGTCGGCCGTCGACGTCCAGCGCACCTACCACCACCCACGCACCGCTCCGCTCGATCCCGAGACGGGCCAGGTCAAGGGCGACCGCGTCCACGTCGCCTACATGTGCGCGGCGATGCGGGTCGTCGTCGAGGTCGACGTCGAGCTCGGCCTGACTCGCGTCGTCTGGATCGGGACGGCCCAGGACGTCGGCAAGGCGCTCAACCCGCAGGCGGTCCACGGTCAGATCGAGGGTGGCACTGCGCAGGGCCTCGGGCTCGCGCTGATGGAAGAGATCCAGACGCGCGACGGCCTGATCACGAACGCGAGCTTCACCGACTACCTGATCCCGACCACGCTCGACATGCCGCCGGTCGAGGCGGAGCTGATCGAGGAGGAGGAGCCGGACGCGCCCTACGGGGTGAAGGGCGTCGGCGAGCCGCCGACGGTCGTCTCGACCGCGGCCGTGGTCTCGGCGCTGCGCGACGCGACGGGCAGTGAGCTTGCGCGCGTGCCGGTCCGGCCAGACGAGCTCGCCGGGCTCTAGCCCATCCGCGGCGACCGCTCCATCGCGAAGTACCGCGCCCGCGCGGAGATATCGACCCAGACCTGGTGCCACGCCCGCCCGTCATCGTCCGTGTGCCAGATCGTGCCGGGCGAGCGTCCGTAGCGGTTGCCGATGGCCCACGCTTCGTGCTCCCCGACGACCGCCACGTGCTCGTCGAGCTGGACGGGCACAACGAGCTTTCGCCACGAACGGCCACCGTCGTGGCTGACGAAATGCACGGAAGCGCCCCGGCTCACGCTCTGGCTACACGAGACCCAGACCGTCGAGGGTGACGGGCGGGCGGCGTCGCAGTCCCAGAAGTCGGCTTTCAGCGGAAACGTCTGCCAGTGCGAGCCGCCGTCGACGCTGAGCGCTGCGAGGTTCACGTGTGGTGGGTCGAGCGCGCTCGGGACCACGATCACCCCGGGTCCGAGATTCGCCTCGAAGTCGCGGCCCACGGCCGGCGGCATCTTCACGCGCCTCCAGCTCGCGCCGCCGTCAGCGGTCGCGAAGACGGGAACGCGGCCGAAGTCCCCCTGTCCGGACGCGAGGAGCCCGTGTTTCGCATCCGTGAAGGCGACGTCGCCGATACCGAGGGCGCTCCGCGGCAGCTGGAGCCGGTGCCAGGTGCGGCCATGGTCGGCCGAGATGAAGGGAGCCGCGGAATCGAGATCGTGCACGTCGAGGTAGGCGGTTTCGCCCATGGCGCGCGCAGCCTCACGCGGCGAGACAGGGCGCCTGAAGCTCCACGTCCGGCCCCTGTTCCTGCTCCAGGCGGTGCCGAGCGTCTCGACCGCGACGGCCCGACGCGTGGCGAAGTCGAGCTCGTAGGCCCCGAGGCGCCGCGGTCGCGTGCTCACGGTCCAGCTGTGGCCACGGTCGCCGGTCCGCCAGACGCCGTCCGCGCCGGCCCAGGCGTAGCGGGCGCCCACGAAGGCCGTCGGCAACGCGGGAAAGGGCCGCTCTCGCCAGGTTCGGCCGCCGTCGCTCGTGACGTGCAACGCGTCGAAGATGAACCCCTGGTCGTATTCGCTCGAGACGGCCCAGCCATGTTTTGCGTCCGCGAACGCGACCTGGGAGAGCGCGGGCCAGCGTCTCTTCGGGTCGCTGGGAACGAGCTCCCACGTCCGCCCGCTGCCGCGCGTCCGCAGGATCCTGTTGTTCCTGCCGCGAGCGATGTCCTCCGGGCCGTAGCTCTGGGCCGCGAAGACGAGGTGCCTCGTGACGACGTCGATGTTGACGTAGCGCGGTCCGCACGTTCCGGGGATCGGTCTCCACGTGCGACCGCCGTCGTTCGTGCGCCACAGCTGCGAGAGCTTCGGGCAGGACGAACCGGTGGCCCCGGCGAAGCCGAGCTTCCGAGTGGCAAAGCGGACCGTCTGCGGTCTGCGGGGCAGCGGCAACGACCGCCAGCTCCGGCCGCGGTCAGTGGTGCGACGGAGCGCGGGGAAGGCTCCTTCGACATAGCTCGGCGGCTCGCTGACTGCGAACCAGAGGCTCGCGCTCACGGGCTGGATCTGCGCGAGGAGGTGAGTGAACGGTGGGCGCACCCGATGCCAGGTCGCGCCCGCATCGCGCGTCGCCAGCACAAGCGGCCGAGCCGGCGGTTCTGGGCCGTAGTCGCGCACGCCCGGCTCAATCACGTTTGCCGAGGCAACCCCGTCCTGGGGCCCATGGAAGACGATCGAGTCGAACACGACGCGTCGGCCCGACCACAGCGTCCGCCAGGAGCGCCCGCCGTCGGTCGTCAGCTGAATCCGACCGGGCTCGGAGGGCCGGTGCCACCCCGTCTTCGGCACGTGGCCCGCACCGCCGGTCGTCGCCGCGTAGCCGAGGCGCGGGTTGAGGAAGACCAGCTGCTCTGCCCCTAGGGCGGGACCGTTGGAAGCGGGTGGCGGCGTATGCACGAATCTCGCCCGTTCGGCGCTGAGCACTCGGAGCGGCGCCACGAAGGGACGCGGCGGTGTGCCCGCCGAACCGGAGGCGGCGGCCGCGAGGGCGGCCGCACCTGCGAGGGCTGCTGCCTTTGCCACGCCTACATCGTTCGGGCTTGCGGTTTAGACGCGGTTCAGCGCCCGCTCGGCGGCCTTGGCCAGCGTCAGCCGGCTGCCCTCCGCCCAGGCCGCCTCAAACCGGTCCCCAAGCTCCTCGACCGCGGCCTCGTACTCCTCCGCCGAGCCTGGGTCGATCGCGGCGCCCATCCGGTCGAACGCGGCCTTTGCCGCGGCGAGTAACCGGGCAGCCTCTTCGGGATCACCGCGCAGCAGTGCCGACGTGCCTGCACCCATGACGCAATACGGGAGCAGGTAATCGTCGTCGAGCTCCGTGGCGATCTCCAGGCTCTGTCGGAACCGATCGATCGCCAGCTGCCCGTCGCCGAGATGGAGTGCGACGTAGCCGAGGTTCAGCAGCTCACCTGCCTCGGCCGCTTGCAGGCCGAGCTTACGTGACAGCGCCAGCGTCTCACCGTAGAGCTCCTCGGCGCGCGCGTAGTCGCCCTCGCCGCGGGCCGCTGCAGCGAGCATGTGGCGCGGGCTGTACTCCGCGGCCTCACCGGTGACGAGCCCGAGCACCTGGAGCGCCAGCTCCCGCGTCCGTGCCGGGTCTTCGGCCCGGAGGGCCACACGCGACAGGCCGCCGAGCGCCAACGCGAGCGCTGCGTCGTCGCCGGAGCTTCGCGCCAGCTCGGCGCTCTCCTCGAACGACCGCCGCGCCGCTTCATCGTCACCCTGGCGGAACGCGAGCACCCCAAGCCCAGCGAGCCCGGCCGCGCGCGGGCTCGCCGGCGGATCGCCCGCGGCGAGCAGGCGCTCGAGATGGCGCCGCCCTTCTTGCAGGTAGCCCTTGCGCATCCAGAAGTCGACGAGCGCTCGCTGCGCCTCCAGCGCCGGCTCGGGTTCCCCGCGCCCCACGAGGTCGTCGAGCGCGGCGTTTAGTTCGTCGTGCCGCCGCTCGAGCTCGTCGGGAGGAAGGGCGAAGAGCTCCATCAGCGACGCAGGGTCAGCGCTGCGCCGAGGGCGAGTAGCGCGAAGCCGACGAGGCGAGGCCAACTCAGTCCGACGCGCTCGACGCCGAACAGGCCGAAGCGGTCGATGACGGCGGCGCTGACCAGGTTGCCAGCGATCACGACCGCGACGGTGGCCGTGACGCCGATGCGCGGCGGCCCGACGGTGATCGCGAAGACGATGAAGACGCTCATGACGCCGCCGAGCCAGAGCCACGCGGGCTGGTGCGCCGCAGCGCGGACACCCGCGAAGCTTCGCTCCCAGACGAGGAGCGCAACGAGGCCGCAGACGAGCGCGACGATCACCGACACGGCGACCGCTGGGACGATCCCGACCCGGTCGCCGAGCTCGCCCATTACGGCCGCCTGAACCGCGCCTCCGAGCCCGGCCGCGCTCGCCACGACAACCGCCACAGCCGATCCGCTCGACACGAAGCGACGCTATACGCTCACGGACGTCGCCGAGAAAGGAGCCGCATGGTCCGAGTCTTCGTTCTCTACGAGCAGGAGCCCGACGCCGGCCGCTACGAGCAGCACGCCGAGCTCTGCCGCAAGGTGCCCGGCGGGACGTTCCGCCACGGTCGCGTGTTCGGCGCCCCGATGGGCGAGCCGCTCTATCGCTATTACGCCGAGTGGGAGTTCCCCGACCAGGACGCGTTCAAGGCGGCGGCGCGCACGGACGAATTCATGGCGACCGGCAAAGACGCGATGGAGATGGGCATCCCGGTGCACGTCCATTTCGCGGAAGTCGCATGAGCGAGCCAGACGCGCCGAAGCCGGTCACGCCGGACGAGCTCGGGTTCGAGCGCATCGTCTACGAGAAGGCGCCGCCGCGGGCGACGATCACGCTCAACCGGCCGGAGGTGCTGAATGCCTTCGACTTCCGGATGCTGCGCGAGCTGGCGCGGGCCTGCGAGGACGCGTCGTGGGACGACTCGATCCGCGTGGTGGTGCTGACCGGCGCGGGGCGCGCATTCTGCGTCGGCGCCGACCTGCGCGAGTGGTCGGAGGGATACCTCGGCAACCCGACCGAGTACTGGAAGTGGTTCGGCGCGTTCAAGGACGCGCACGACCGGCTGCGGGAGATCGGGAAGCCGACGCTCGCGCGGATCAACGGGATCGCGGTCGGCGGCGGCAACGAGCTGCAGATGGCGTGCGACCTCGCGGTGATGGTCGACGACGCGTTCATCCGGCACGTCGGGCCCGAGCACGGCTCGGTGCCGGCGGGCGGGGCGACGCAATGGCTGACGATCATGGTCGGCGACAGGCGCGCGCGGGAGATCGTGCTGATGTGCGAGGAGATTCCGGCGGCCCGGGCCGCGGAGTGGGGCCTTGTGAACTGGGCCGTTCCGGCCGCCGAGCTGGATGCGAAGGTCGACGAGGTGGTCGAGTCGCTCGCGCGTAAGCTGCCGCAGACGACCCGCTACGCCAAGCAGCACCTGAACTTCTGGCGGGACTTCGCCTGGCACGAGACGATCAACCACGCGCGAGACTGGCTCGCGCTGTCGATGGCGACTGACGAGCCGCGCCGCGCGATCGAGAAGTTCCTGGAGCGCAAGTGAGCCTCGTCGAGGTCGAGCGCGACGGCGCGGTCGCGGTCGTCCTTTTGAACCGGCCGGCGGCGCTGAACGCACTCTCCGACGAGCTGATGGACGAGCTCGTGACGCGATTCGGCGAGCTCGACCGCGATCCGGAGGTGCGCTGCATCGTGCTCGGCGGCTCCGAGCGCGCCTTCGCGGCGGGAGCGGACATCGGCGAGCTTAGGCAAGCCTCGGCGATCGACCTCTACTACCAGCGCCGCGTCGAGCGCTGGGACGCCATCCGCTCGCTCTGGACGCCGCTCGTCGCCGCCGTCTCCGGCTACTGCCTCGGCGGCGGCTGCGAGCTGGCGATGTCGTGCGACCTGATCGTCGCGTCAGAGACGGCGGAGTTCGGCCAGCCCGAGACGGGGCTGGGGATCATCCCCGGCGCGGGCGGGACGCAGCGCCTGACGCGCGCGGTCGGGAAGGCGGTCGCGATGGACGTGATCCTCAGCGGGCGCCGTTTGTCCGCCCGGGAAGCGCTCGCCGCCGGCCTCGTGGCCCGGGTGGTGGCCAAGGAGGCGTGGCTGGAAGAGGCGAAGCGCGTGGCTCGCGACATCGCTGAGAAGGGGCCGGTCGCGACCCGGCTAGCGAAGGAATCGGTCAACCGCGCCTATGAGACGACGCTCTCCGCGGGGCTCGAGGCCGAGCGGCGCGCCCTCTACCTGGCGTTCGCGTCGGAGGATGCGAAACCCGGAGTTCAAGGGGAGCTAGTCGAGCTCCGCCGGCACGAGCTCGAGCACCAGCTCACGCCCTTCGCGGAGGATTCGAACCGGGACGCGGGCGCCGATCCGCTCGCCGACCATCAGGCGCTGGATGTCGAGCACGCCGGCAACCGGCGTTCCGTCGAGCTCGACGATCAGATCCTCGGGGCGGAGGCCGGCCTTCGCGGCAGGCGTGCCCTCGACGACCTGGACGATCTCGACCCCTGCCTCGCGGCCGAGACTGCGAGCCAGGCGAGGCGGCAGGGGACGCGTGCCACCGGCGATCCCGAGGTAGGCGCGGCGGAAGCGGCCGTCCGTCATCAGCGCGCCGACAATCTGGCGGGTGGCCGCGTTGACCGGCACCGCCAGTCCGAGGCCGACTCCAGCGACGGCAGTGTTGATCCCGACCACGTGGCCGTTCCCGTCAGCAAGCGCGCCGCCTGAGTTCCCCGGGTTGAGCGCAGCGTCGGTCTGGATGACGTTGTCGACCACGCGGCCGCTCTGCGTTGGGAGCGATCGGCCCAGCGCGGAGACGACACCGGCCGTGACGGATCCCGCGAAACCGTTCGGGTTGCCGATCGCGACGACGAGCTGGCCGACGCGGAGGCGCTCGGCGTCACCGAGCTGCGCCGGGGTGAGATCCTGCGCGTCGGCGCGCAGCACGGCGAGGTCGGAGTGCGCGTCCGCGCCGACGACCTCGAAGCCGAGCTCGCGCCCGTCGACGAATGATGCGCGGCCGCCGCGGTCGCTGCGGGCGACAACGTGGGCCGAGGTCAGCATGAATCCGTCCGGAGTGATGACGACCGCGCTGCCCCCGCCGTTCAGCCGCCGGCCGCCGCGTCCGCGGTGGGAGACGCGCAGGTTGGCCACGGAGGGCGCGAGCCGCTCGGCGACGCCGATGACCGCGCGCGAGTAGGCGTCGAGCGCCTCCGCGTCGGGGAGCTCAGTTGGCGGTGAGCCGTCGCGCTCGGGGCCCAGAAGCGTGTCGATGAAGGTCAGCTCGGCCACGCGGTCACGCTAGCAACGGGGTCTCGGCTCGCGGCGAGCGGGTGCGGCATCCCGGCGTGCGGCCACCGGTCCTGTAATTCAGGCGCGCCCGACCTCCTCCCCACTGCGAGCATATTCAGGAGCGGCGCACGTGTCTGTCACGAGACCGTGCAGAAAGTGCAACAACCGTGCCCGGCGGCGTGCCAGAGTCCCAGGGCGAGCGAGCGAGGAGGCGAGATGGCGGAAATCGAGACGACACGCGACGGGGCGGTGCTGACGATCACCCTCAACCGGCCCGACGTCCTGAACGCCTTCACGGCCGAGATGCACCGCCAGTTCGTCGGCGCGTTCAAGGAAGCCCGCGATCCGGAAGTGCGCGCGGTCGTGCTCACCGGTGCCGGGCGCGGCTTCTGCGTCGGGCAGGACCTGAACGAGTTCAAAGAGGCCGCGCGCGACATCGCCGGCCGCCTTCGCCGCCACTACCACCCGACCGTGCTCGCCGTCCGTCAGCTCGAGAAGCCCGTCATCGCCGCGGTCAACGGCCCGGCCGCCGGCGCGGGCCTCTCCCTCGCCTGCGCCTGCGACCTCCGGATCGCCGCCGACGACGCCACCTTCGTCCCCGCCTTCATCAACATCGGGCTCGTTCCGGACATGGGCGGCACCTACCACGTTCGCCGACTGCTCGGCACCGCGCGCGCATTCGAGTTCATGGCGACCGGCCGCCGCCTGACCGCGACCGAGGCGCACGCGTGGGGGCTCGTCTCCGAGGTCGTGGACGCCGACCGCCTCCAGGCCAGAGCCGCGGAACGCGCCGCCGAGCTCGCCGCACTGCCGACGCGCGGAGTTGCCCTCACGAAGCGTCTCTTCGATCACGCCGAGCACGCGACGCTCGAGGAGCAGCTCGAGCTGGAGGCACAACTTCAGGCCGCCGCGACGCAGACCGAGGATTTCCGCGAGGGCGTCGCCGCGTTCCTCGAGAAGCGCGAGCCGCGCTTCGAGGGCCGCTAGCCGCGGCTAGATCGTCTTGAACTGCTCGAACGGCTGGCGGCAGGTGCGGCAGTAGCGCAGCGAGCGGCACGGGGTGGGGCCGAAGATGTTCTCGAGAGCCGTGTCGCTTGAGCCGCAGTAGGGGCAGCGGAAGGCTTGCGACTGCAGCTGGACGAGCGTCGGCGCGCCGGCCTCACGTGGCGCCGGCGGCGCGAAGCCGGCTTCGCGGAGCTTCTCGCGGCCCTCCGGAGTGATCCGGTCGGTCGACCACGAGTCGTCGGCGAGCACGCGAACTTCCGGCTCGGCGCCGAGCTCGCGGATCCGCTCGGCCATCGCCGTCTGCATGACCTCGATCGCGGGACAGCCGAGGAAGGTCGGCGTGAAGTCGACGCGCACACGCCCGTCTTCGATCTCGACGCCGCGAATCACTCCGAGCTCGACCAGCGAGATCACCGGAATCTCGGGATCCGGGATCTCGGCCAGCGCCTCCCAGACCTGCTCTTCGGCTACCACGTCGTCCCCGCGGGTTGCGAGCGGCGCACCTCTGTCATCTGCTCCCAAAGCTCCGTGAGCTCCGGGCTGTGTCCGTCTCGGACGTCGATGAGCGGCCGGAGCTCGTCGACGGCGGCCACGAAGCGCGGCTCGTCTTTCAGACGGTCGAACCACATCTGGGCGTGCATGCGGTGGTAGACCTCTTCGCGGTCGATCTTCTCGGCGAGCCCGGCTACTTCTGGATCGTCCGAGGCCTTCAAGCGCTCGAGGCGCGCTGCGTCAGCCTCCTCGTAGAGCCAGTGCCGGGCGATCGTGTGCTCCCAGTCGGGCAAGCGCAGCTCGACCAGCCGGCAGCAGCGGTACTCCTCGGGCTGCCGGTCGAACGCGAGCTCGTCGGCGGTCGTGCCGAGTTCCTGCGCGGCGAGCTCGTACAGCGCTCGAGCGTGCCCGATCTCGTTCTGCGCGATCGACGAGAAGGCGACGTCCTCCTCGAGAAACGGTGCGATGCCCGTCCACTCGGAGTCCCGCCAGCCGAGAACGAGCTCGTCGTCAGCGATCCCCAGCAGCAGCTCGGCTCGCTCGCTCACGCGCCTCCTTCAACTTCTCCTTCAGCGGATAGCCGTCGACCCGGTGGTAGTTCCGGTTCAGCTCGTCGACGAAATCCTCGATCGGGTGCAGTGCCTCGCGCGGCGCGATCCAGAGCGCGGTCGACTCGCCGCGCCGCCCGTACTGTTCGCGCGCGTACCACTCGGCAAACTGCTCGTCCGGTGCCTCGATCGAGCCCGCGTGCTGGAACGCCTGGCCCTTGCGTTCCTGACGGAAGACTTCGTAGATCACGCCGCGAGCAGAACCGACCGGACCCAGGCAGAGTTCTCGCGGGCGGCCCGTCGCAGGTCGAGCCGGTCGGCGGTCTTCGGCCCGTGCCCGGTGACGACGTGCATCAGCTCGTCCCAGTCGGGCTCGGTGTAGTGCCAGCGGCCGGTCTCCTCGTCCTTGCGCAGCTCCGGGTCGGGCACCGTCAGGCCGAGCTCCCAGATCTGCGGCACGTAGCCGTCGAGGAACTGCTGGCGCGCCGCGTCGTTGCCCTGGCTCTTGATCCGCCAGACGAACATTGAGTCGTCCTCGGGCGGGATCGGGTTGCCGTGGAACTGCATCAGCGGGCCCCACCAGCGGTTGAGCGCCTCCTGCACGAGCTCGCGCTGGTCCTCGGTGCCGAGCATCAGCGTCAGGACGACGTCGCGGCCGTGGAGGATGTGGAACGACTCCTCCCAGCAGATCTTCTTCATGATCCGCGCGTAGGGCGCGTACGAGCACTTGAGCAGCGCCTTCTGGCTGATGATCGCGGCCGCGTCGACGAGCCAGGCGATCACGCCCACGTCGCCCCAGGTCTTCGTCGGGTAGTGGAAGACGTTGTGGAACTTGGACTTGCCCGAGATCAGATCATCGAGGCACTGCTCGCGCGGCTTGCCGAGGTCCTCGACCACGCGGTAGATCAGCTGCGCGTGCCCGACCTCGTCCTGCACCTTCGCGGTGAGGGCGAGCTTCCGTTGCAGCGTCGGCGCGCGCAGGATCCACTCGCGCTCGGGCAGCACTCCCATCAGCTCCGAGTTGCCGTGCATCTCGATGAACTTGCGGAGCCGCGCGCGGTACTCGCCGGGCATCCAGTCGTCGACCTCGATCTGGCCGCCGGACTGGACGTACTCGAGGAATTCGTCTTCGCGTTGCCCCATACCGAACGGTCGTTAGGGTACCAGGGCTAGGCGGCGTCGCCCGCGCCGCAGAACCTCGAGCCGACCCGCCGCAGCCGCTCGCAGCGGGAACACGGCGCGATCACGTTCGCGTTCGTGGCCGCAGCTCGACCACGAGCTCGCAGTCGAGCGCCTCCGCGATGCGCAGCAGCGTGTCGATCCGCGGCGGCCTGCCTCCGGACTCGAGCCGCGCGATCGCGGACTGCGTGGTTCCGGTGAGCTCGGCGAGCTCAGCCTGAGAGAGACCGCGCGCCTTTCGCTGGGCGGCGACCTCCTCGGCGATGCGGGCGAAGAACCAGCCCTGGTCGGGGTCGACATGGGCGAGGCGTTCGCGCAACCGTTCGAAGGCGTCACCGGACATATCGCAGCTTTGCGATTATAGCATAGCTGCGATCGAAGGTAGGCTTGCCGCATGTCCACACGGCGCATTGAGCTGACTCGGCAGGCGGCGCGGCTCTTCGCGGAGAAGGGTTACCACGGCACGTCGATCGGCGAGATCGCCGACGCTCTCGGCGTCCAGAAAGGGTCGCTCTACGCCCACATCAAGTCCAAGCAGGACCTGCTCTACGAGACGATGGTCGAGGGCGCGCGTGCCTTCCACGCGGGCCTCGACGCGATTCCCGAGGAGCTGCCGGCCACCGAGAAGATCCGGCTCGCGCTCCGCTCGCACCTGCGCGCCGTCGCGGACCAGCTCGACGTGGCGACGGTCTTCGTCCAGGAGTGGCGCTACCTCGAGGGCGATCGGCGCGAGGAGATCGTGAGCGAGCGCCGCCGCTACGAGGAGCGGATCCGCGCGCTCTTCCGCGAGGGGCGCGACCTCGGGGAGCTGCGAAGCGACCTCGACGACGCGACCGCCGCTCTCCTTGCTCTGTCGGCCGCGAACTGGGCCTACACGTGGCTCAAGCCCGGCCGCGACACCGACGAGCTGGCCGACCGGTTCTACGCGCAACTCCTGGACGGCATGAGGGGTTACGCAACGCCCTAGTCGACGAACTTCAGCGCGAAGTAGAAGCTGCTGATGTGGCCGTGGCGGACGTCGATAAAGAACCACGGCTTGAGGAAGTTATGAACGGTCGCGGGAAGCGAACGCGGGCCGCCGCCGACCTTGACCCAGCAACTGCAGGGCTTTTCCCGCACCCACGCGTTCCAGACGAACCCACGCCAGCGGTGCTCGCAGCGGTTCGTGCTCGTCGTGTGGCACGGCCCGAGCGGAATCCGGCTCCCGACGCCGAAGCCGCTCTTCGTCCGGTAGTAGCGGGCCGAGAACCAGATGGACGCGACCCGCCCGCCGTCGAAGTCGACTTGCACCCTGCCACCGTGCAGCCGGTAGCCGAGTGCGGGCTGCTTGCCGTACGCGGCCTCCACCTCCTCCTTGAAGCCGCCGAGCGAGATGTCGCCGATCCCGCTCCACGGAACGAAGATCGGAGGATCCGATCCCTGCGTGATCACCCAGCGCGTGAACGTCGTCGAGCCGGGGCCGTCTGAGCACGCGGCCAGGTCGCCGCGCCGCCACGGTCGCCGCTGCGGGAAGCACGCGTCGGATCTGGAGTAGCCGGCGAGGCAGCTGACCGCGGTTCTGGCCGTCTCTGCAGCGAGAAAGCAGCGGCCCCGTTCCTCGCCCTTGAACCGGAGGCCGGGCCGGAGCTTGCCGCTCGATGTCCATGGGTGGATGTAGCCGTCCACCCGCGGGTAGCGCTGCCACGAGAGGGGCGGGGCCGGGTGCGTGCCCTTCAGCGGCGAGTCGAGCTCGAGCACGCCGCGCCTGACCAGCGTCGCGTTCTCCGGCAGACGCGGCCCCGTGGCCTCGTGGAGCGGCGGACACCAGTACGCGCCCGTGCTGGAAAGCACGCAGGTCCACGTCCCGTCTCCGGCGGGGGTGGCGACGATGCAGAGGCGGCGCGAGGACAGCTGGATCGAGGAATGCTCCTTGGCATTCGGCCGGCGGAAGGCGACGTTCGCCGGCCCCGGGCCCCAGCCGACCATGTTGCCCTGGTTCCAGCGGTCGACGCAGGTCCGCAGCGCCTGGGCGTCCGCCGGCTTGTGTCCGCACGAGACCGCAGGAAAGAGGAGCGCGGCGAGCGAGAGGCACACCCGGGTGTGCCTGCCCAGGCTGACTGACACGTCAATCAAGGATGTTCTATTTGCCACACCCCGGGGTATAGCCCGCGCGGTATCTTCTCCAACCCCCGGGGGGACACACATGAAGCTTCGGCCAGGACTGGCGATCGGCGGCATTCTCGCGGTCGCTCTCCTCACGCTCTTTGCCGGCGCGGCCGGCGCGACCGGAACTGGATCGTTCTCCGGTGCGATCACGCCGACGGCCTGCGGCCCGATGCACGACGTTCCCGTCGCGGCGGGCGACACGACCATCGACGCCGTCGCCGCCGAGTACGTCGCCGCGAACGACATCACGCTCGACCTCTACGGCCCGGGCGGCGCGCTGCTCGTCCACGGCGACACGCTGACGAGCCCCGAGTCGGTGCACTACGCGCGCGCCGACCTTGCGCCCGGCACGTACCACCTGCAGGTTTGCCCCTTCGCGGGCGGCGTAGTCACCTCGCCGTACGACTACACCGGCTCGTGGGCCGTGACGAACGGGCCCCCGGTCGGGATCCCCAGCTCGGACGCCGGCGGCGAGTTCGGCCCGCCGACGATCAGGCGCGTTGCAGGGAAGCTGCGGTTCAGCAACGCGACCGTGGTCGACGCGCAGCGCACCGAGGGCGAGCCGCTCGACCACTTCGACCAGAACGGCAACATCTGGGAGTCCGGGCCCTGGGGGACGACGACGAACAACTCGTTCATCCACCGGTCGACCGATGGCGGCCTCTCTTTCCATGTCGACAGCCCCGCCGGCCTGAGGCCCGATCCCGGCCCGGGCGGGGGCGACACCGACATCGCCACCGACGACCAGGGCTACGAGTACTTCGTGGACCTCGAGTCGCTCGTCAACCTGGGCACGTCTGTCTCGAACGACGGCGGCAACAACTGGCGCAAGAACCCGGCCGCGGTGGAGAACACGGCGGTCGACCGCCAGTGGTACGCGGTCGACAACGGGACGACGTCCTCGGCCTCCGACAACACGATCTTCCTGGCGTTCCACGAGGACCAGGTTGGCACCTTCATCTACTCGAGCCCCGGCTCGACCGGCCCAACCGATCCGGTGGGCGGGCTCGTCTGGCAGAACTCGTCCGCGAACTCACCGCTGCCGCTGGCGAACGACGCGACCTGCGCCCAGATCCGGTTCGACCCGGTGAACCGCAACCTCTACTACGCCTGCAATGAGGGCAACCACGTTCGGATGACGATCGGGCACGTGGCGCCCGGACAGCGGACGGGGATCGTCTACCACAACGTCGCGCTGCCGGTCTCGCCGGGCGGCGGCGGCCCGGGTCACCTCTTCCCGGCGGTCGCGGTCGACCGCGGCGGGAACGTCTACGCGGCCTGGATCGATACCCACGACAGCAACGTCTACTACTCGTATTCGAGCGATCAGGGCCAGAGCTGGAGCAGCGCTGTCCAGGTCAACTCCTGGCCGTCGGTGACCAACGAGTTCATCTGGGCGCAAGGTGGCTCCGCCGGCACGGTCGCCATCGCGTGGTACGGAACCGATGCGGCCGGGCAGCCCGACAGCTTCCCGAACTGGTTCAACGATTCGAACGGGGCGACCGCCTACAAGTGGTGGGGCTACGTCGGCGTCATCACCGGCGCGACCACGTCCCGCGCGACGATCGCCCAGCAGCGCTTCACCGAGAAGCCGATGTACTACGGCCAGATCTGCAACCAGGGCATCGGCTGCTCGGTTTCGGGCGGCGACCGCACGATGGCCGACTTCTTCGGCTTCGCGTCCGACCGGTCGGGCGGGATGCGGATCGTCTACAACGACGTGACCAGCCAGCATCACGGCGCGCACCTCTACGAGATCCGCCAGCTCGGCGGTCGGTCGATCCTCGGAGGCAACGTCAGGGGCACCGTCGTGGTGAATCCGGCGAGCGACCCGACCGCTGACGCCCAGTGGCCTCACTACTCCCCCACCGGCCCGGGCGCGAACCAGCCTCAGCTCGACTTCACCGGCCTGCAGGTCGGCCAGCCGAGCGCCGGCACGCTCAGGGTGCGGATGTCGCTGAGCAGCCTCAGCTCGTTCCTGCCGCCGGTCGGCAAGACGAGCGCTTTCTGGCTGACGCGCTTCCAGGCGCTCTCGACCGGCGACTCGGGCGAGGAGACCTACCGGATCTTCTACGTGGGAGCGCAGTCGACCGGTGGCCTGACGCCGTCGTTCTTCGCCGGCACGACGACTTGCACCGACACCACCCCGGGGAACTGCAAAGTCGTCAACTACCCCGTGCAGAACTCGATCACGGGGCAGGTGTGCGGCAACACGCTCGTCGCCGACGTGCCGCTCTCGGCGTTCGGTGCGCCCGTCAACGGACCGCTGCTCTACAACGTGACCGCCCTCTCCGGCGGTCGCAACGCGGACGACGACCTCTACGCGGACGTCGACGCGACCCCATCGTTCGATTACGTCCTCGGGTCCGCGCCGGGGGGAGCGACCTGTTAGGACGTGAGGAGCGCTACGGGCCCGGTGCGTAGCCGGGCTCGTAGCGCACCTGCGTCTCGCGCTTGAGGCGGTCGATGTAGCGCTTCATCGTGGCGTTTCTGCGCGCGGCCAGCTCGGCGGTCGTTGGCGCGGTCACGCGGCGCGTCACGTCGGCGTAGATGCGCTCGTAGAGCATCTGCGACTTGACGGTGTCGTACTGAAACTGGTCGCTGTCCTGTTCCTCGCCCTCGCCGGGCTCCTTCGCGCCGTTCAGCCTCCGCAGCACCTGGATGTTCGAAACGCTGAGGCCGAGCCGGTTCGCGGCCTGGCTCAGCTCTGCGCGGTAGACCAGCACGCCGAGGAAACGGTTGCGAAGGGCGCGGAAGCGGGCCGTGTTCTCGTCCGGAAACGGCGTCCCTTCCCGCTTCGCCTCCTCCCGGAAGTGGTCGACGGCCGTCTCGAGCCGGTCGCGCGTGATCGCCTCGCCTGCGACGTGCGCGACGGCCGGGTTCGAGTGGCCGCCGCTGAGGAGGAAACCGGCCAGGATGCCTCCGCCGACAAGCAGCGCGACCGCTGCCAGCCGCAGCGGAGTCATCCGGCGAGCGGCAGGCCGCGGAGTTGGTGCCAGCGGCCGGCCGGGTCCTCGGCGTAGAGCTGCGCCTCGCTGACGCGTGCGTGCAACGGCAGGCCGAACTCGACGTCGGCTTCGACTCGCTCGAGCAACCCTTCGTCCTCCGATTCGGCGACCGTCAGGTGCGGGATCACGTCGTCGAACTCACCCTCATAGGGCGGGTGCTCGGGCCACTCGGCCGCGATCGTCTCCGCTAGCACGGAAAAAGGGCGCGAAGGGTGCGGCTCGAGGTAGATCAGGGTCGGGAAGCGTGCCGTTCGTGGGAAGGTCACGTCGAAAGGCTCGGCCTCGGCGACAATGCGCGCGAGGCGCTCTTCGACCTCGCCGGTGAGGTCGTCCGCCGGCACGAAGGGGAAGAGGAGGGTCACGTGCGGCGGCACGCCGAGCGGCGCGTCATACGTGTGGCCCAGCCGCCACACGCCGACGACCGGCTCCGCCTCTGGAATGTGAACCAGCACCGCCGAGCTTCTCATCGGCGGCGCGGGTCGCCGCCGCCTGCATAGGTGATCGCCTCGAGCTGCCTCCCGTCGGGGTCGCGGAAGAAGACGCCCTTCGCGATCCCGTGGTCGCGCTCCTCCCACTCGATGCCTGCTTCATCCAGGCGGCGCTTCAGCTCGGCGCGCTCGTCCTCGGAGGTTCGGACGGCGACATGGTCGCCGGGGCCGCCAGTCTCGTGGAAGGCGAAGGCGGTATTGCCCACGTACGCCATCACCGGGTGGCCCTCGGCTTTGACGATGCGGGCCCCGAGGATGTGCTGGTAAAAGTCGGCCGTTCGATCCGGATCCGGTGTCTCGTAGGCCGCGTGGTCGAGTCGGGGCATCCCGCACGCGATTATCGTCATTCGCGTTCGACTGACTGGTCAATCGGGTTTCGAAACGAATCGATTTCGGTACTTGCCGCCCGGTAAGAAGCCGAATTTCTGTCGGCTCATATCGAAATGGGGGGAGGCCTAGGCATGGCCGCAAGTACCGCACCGAGGCAGGTGGGGAAACGCCTGCGCCTCGGGCTCGCATTCGCCCTCTTTGCGGCGTTGGCGCTCTCGATCGCGCCGTCGACGCCGCTTGGAGCGGTGGAGATCGAAGGGCTCCACAGTCAAGGCGCGTCGGATCTCGACGCACGAACCGGAAGCGTCGCACCGACGAGTGATCAACTCGCGTCCGTCGCCGCGCTCAATGCACACGCGACGTGGAATCGCTTCGGCACTCCGCAGTCGCTGATCAAGTACGGCGGCTATCTCGCGACGGGGCTGGGAGCCGATCCCGTCGCCGCGGCGACCAGCTTCATCAGCTCGAATCGTGGGCTGTTCCGGCTTTCCGCTCAGGGACTCGCCAACCTCGAGCTCCTGAACGACTCGCCCATGACCGGGAGCGACGGGCACGCTGTCATCTTCCGCCAGCGCTTCGGCAACCTTCCGTCGGCGCAAGACGGCCTGATCACGGTCGGCGTCGTCAACGGCAACGTCGCCTATGCCTCGTCCTCCTCGGCGGGCGACGGCAACGCGCCGGAGGCCGCCACGCTCACGCCCGTCGAAGCATGGCTGAGGGCCGCGAACGACCTCGGGCGCCCCGTCACGGCGGCGGATGTCCTCACCACGCCGAAGAGCGACAACGGCTGGACGGGCTTCAAGGTCGCAGGTTTCGCCCAGTACCAGCGTGCGAGGCTCGTCGCCTTCCCGACCTACACGCAAGGCGTGCGGCCGGCTTACGAGACCGTCGTCCTCGACGTCCAGGGGGGCGCGGCGACGGCCTACACCGAAATCGTCGACGGAGTCACCGGTGAGATCTGGTTCCGGCAGAACCGGACGCAGAACCTTTCGTCCGCCGACACCTTCAGCGGCTCGTACACGCCGACCGCGTGCGGCCCGTTGCACGGCCCCTACATGGCGTCCGGGGCGAGGACGATTGACGTGGCCGCGACCGCCGATCTGCCGCTGAACGACATCGTCCTGCACCTTCAGCATCCGGCCGGTACGGACGTGGCCAGCTCGGACGTTCTCTTCAGCCCGGAGGCGATCCACTACGAGCCGACGGGCGGCGTTCCGGACGGCCCTTACTACGTCCAGGTCTGCCCCTTCGACGCCAGCCAAACGGATCCGACGACCTACCACGGCTCGATCGCGATCAACGACACGGTGGGTGGGCAGCCGCCGCTCACCAACACGCCGAAATGGAAGCACTTCCCGGCCAACCCGCCCTTGAATCTCCTTTCGGCCTATCCGTGGAACAACCCGTCGACGGATACGCGCATCACCTCGTGCTGGCTGGACTCGCTCGCATCCCTGAGCCCGGCCGACGCCGACTGCCAGGCTGCGGTGAAGAACATCGCGTCGCGGGTCCCCTGGGACGCCGATCCGCACACGGGGGTCACGACCGCGACGACGCTCGGCAACAACGCGAACACCGCCGAAGCCTGGTCGAGTCCGCTCACGCCCGGAGCCCTGGGACAACGGCCCGCTCACCCGGACCGCGCCTACATCGAACCGTGGGCGAATGCGTGGTTCACGAGCGGCTGCAGCCCAGCGAATCTGACGCCGGGCGGCAACGACATCCTCGCATCCACGACGAACCTGTTCGCCGGGCACAACCGGATGCACGATTTCGCGTACCGCCTCGGCTTCACAGAGTCGAACTTCAATGCCCAGCAATACAACTTCGGCAACACGGCGCCTGGGCCCTATCCCGCCGGCCGAGAGAACGATCCGGAAACCGGCAATGTCCAGGCGGGAGCCCTGACCGGCGGCACACCATCCTTCCTGGGCCGCGACAACGCGAACCAGATCACGCTCAACGACGGCATCCCGCCTATTACCAACCAGTACCTCTTCCAGCCGATTGCAGGAGCGTTCTATTCGCCTTGCGTAGACGGCGACTTCGACACCTCCGTCTTCGGGCACGAGTACACGCACCTGATCTCGAACCGCATGGTGGGCGGGCCGGACGCAGGCCTGACGGGCTATCAAGCCGGGTCGATGGGAGAGTCGTGGTCCGACCTGGACGCCGTCGAATACCTGAACGAGAACGGCTACCTCCCGACCGGGGGGGAGAACCCGTTCTCGGTCGGCGCGTACGTCACCGGCAACAAGACGGTGGGCATCCGCGATTACGCGCTCAACGACAACCCGCTCAACTACAGCGATCTCGGGTTCGACGTCACGGGCCCGGAGGTGCATGCGGACGGCGAGATCTGGAACGGGACCAACTTCGACATCCGGCAGGCCTTGATCGCCAAGTACAACGCCTCGTTCCCGGCCTCGGACGCAGCGCTCCAGAAACGCTGCGCTGACGGTGTGCTTCCGGCCGATCAGTGTCCGGGGAACCGTCGCTGGATTCAGATCGTCTATGACGCCTGGCTCCTGATGCCGCCGGCCGTCAGCATGTTGGACGCCCGCGATGCCTACCTCGCTGCGGATGTGATGCGCTTCGGCGGCGCGAACCAGACCGAGCTGTGGCGTGCCTTTGCACACCGCGGCATGGGCGAGTTCGCCTCCAGCAACGGGAACACCGACAGCGAAGCTACTCCGAGCTTCGAATCGCGAGCGGAGTCGAACGAGGCGACTGTGACGTTCTCCGCCCTCGCCCCCGACGAGGCGAACGCGGCGGTCGGCGCGAAGATCTACGTCGGCCGCTACCAGGCAAGGGCAGTGCCAATTGCCGACACGGACCCGACCACGGCGCTCTCGGCCACGGCCGAGTTCGTGCCCGGCACGTACGACTTCATCGCGCAGGCGCCCGGGTACGGCGCGTTCCGGTTTACGCGCACCTTCACGGCGAACCAGACAAGCACCGTGCTGGCGCTCATGCCCACTAACTGGGCTTCGAGCACAAAGGGGAGTACCGCAAGCGGGGATGGAAGCAGCCTCGGCGGCCTCATCGACGACGACGAGGCAACCCAGTGGTCGGCGACCGGCAGAACGCCCACGGTCGCGGGCACGCAGGTCACGGTCAAGCTCGGCGGCGGTTCGCACACGGTCACGCACGTGCAGGTGAGCGCCTTGCTCTCGTCGGGCCAAAACCGGTTCGGGGCACTGCGCGGCTTCGAGATCTGGACGTGCACGGCGAGCGCTGCGAACGGGAACTGCGCCACCGGGTTCACAAGGATCTACACGAGCCCGGCCGACGCATTCCCGGGAGTGGCCCCGCGACCGGTCGCGCCTGACCTGACCCTGCGCGACTTCGACGTGCCGGATACCTCGGCGACTGACGTGCGGCTGGTCGTCCTGACGAACCAGTGCACGGGTGGACCCGCGTACCAGGGCGACCAGGATCCGGGCGATCCGCTCAACAACTCCGACTGCGTGAGCGGTTCGAGCCGTGGCAACGAGGTCCGGGCCGCCGAGCTTCAGGTGTTCTCGGGAGCCGGCGCGGTTGGCCAGCCGGACCTGCAGGTGACGTCGATTACGAGGACTTCCACGACCTTGGCGGCGACCGTTCTCAACGCCGGAAATACGGCCGCAGGGACCTCGAGCACAGAGTTCGTTGCCGACGGGTCGGTTCTCGGCGTCGTCAGCACGCCGGCGCTTCCGGCGGGCGGATCGACAACGGTGTCGGTTCCGTGGCGGCCAAGACGCGGAACGCACGTCGTCGTCGTCACGGCCGACAAGCAGAACCAGATAGAGGAGTCGAACGAGGCCAACAACAGCACGACGCAGACGTTCGTCATCCGATAGAACGAGCGCTCAACAGGCGCGAGAGGCGGGCTGATGCGCCGGCCTCTCGCGCCTCCTGCTGAGCGTGGCATGCTCGCGCGGAATGGACGTCACGCTGATCGTCAACCCGTACGCGAGCCAGGTCACGCAGGAGCGCGTCCAGGCCGTCGAGCGGGAGCTCGCGCGGGGCGCGGTGGTGACCACGCTGCTGACCGAGCGGCCGGGACACGGCGTCGAGCTCGCCGCGGGGGTCGGCGATGCTGACGCGATCGTCGTCTTCTCGGGGGACGGCGGCTTCAACGAGGCGCTGAACGGTCTCGCCGCGGACGTGCCGATCGGGTTCCTGCCCGGCGGGCGGACGAGCGTGCTGCCGCGGGCGCTCGGCCTGCCGCAGCAGCCGGTCGAGGCGGCGCGCCGGGTCGCCGACGCGCTCACGCAGGGTCGGTCGCGCACGATCTCGCTCGGGCGTGTCAACGGACGGCGGTTCGCGTTCTCCGCCGGGATCGGCTTCGACGCGGAGCTGATCAGGCGCGTCGACCGCTTGGGCCGCCGCGACGACGGCCGCCGTCCCGGCGATCTCGCCTTCGTCGTCCAAGCTGCGACCTTCCTCGGCAAGCGGCTGGGCCGGTTCGAGCCGGCTCTGGAGATTGAGGGGCTGGGCCGGGCCGCGTTCGCGCTGGTCGCGAACGCCGACCCGTACACCTACGCGGGGCCGAGACCGATCCACGTCGCCCCGCAAGCGCGGTTCGAGCTCGG
>VAXM01000052.1 GCA_005883335.1 Actinomycetota bacterium | reverse complement strand
TCGTCGCGCCGGCGAGGGTCACGCCGCGGACCTTGCCGCGTCTGGTGCGCTACATCCTGCGCGGCCGTGGAGAGGTTGGCGACTTGCTCTCCGGCCACGATCTCGACCGGATCGAGGTCACGTGCGACCGGCCGCTCCCCCTGCAGGCGGACGGCGAGGATCTCGGCGACGTGACGAAAGCGCTCTTCGAGGCCGAGCGAAGCGCTGTGCGGGTACTCATCTAGGGTTCCGAAAATGAGCAGGAACGCGAGGCTCGCGCTCAGCGGAGCCGCGCTGACCGCGCTGCTCGCGGTCGTCGCGGTGGCGAGCCGCGCCCACCGTCCCGGCGGCGGCACGACGGCCTCAACGCCGCACCCGTCGGCGCTCCTCTTCGACTACGTCGCGAGCGCGATGCTCGTGCTCTTCCCGATCGGCGTGATGATCGTGATCTGGGCGATGGCACAGGGCCGGCATCAGCGGCTC
>VAXM01000051.1 GCA_005883335.1 Actinomycetota bacterium | reverse complement strand
CTTGTAGTGCCCGTTCGCCTCATGGTCGTGACCCTGCTTCTCGAGGCAGCGGCCGAGTGCGTAATGCGCATAGTCGTCCGCGGGCGCGAGCTCGAGCATCTTGCGGAACTCCGACTCGGCCTCCTCGTAGCGGTGGATCCGGAAGTAGGCGATGCCGAGCGCCTCGCGGATGGACGCCTTCTCGGGCTCGCGCGCCTTGGCCTTCTCGAGCGGGACGGTCGCCTGCGCGGCCATCCCCTTCGAGAGACGGTCGCGGCCCTGCTGAAAGAGGTCGAAGGTCTCGCTCATGGAAACGGTCTTCCCTCAGGCTAGCCCGAGCGAACGCAGCGAGAGAAGGCCGCGCGTGCGCTCGAAGCGGGTCAGCTCGCGGCGCAGGTCCCGCCGGAGCTCGCGCATGGCGCGGGGCAGCTCGCGTGCCGCCTCCCGCGCATAGCCGGGCGGGGCGAAGCGCGCCGCGGTTCCGTGCAGCCCGAACGCCGCCGCGGACACACCGAGCTCCGCCTGGGCGAGGGCCGCCAACTCCGCCAGCGTCGCGCTCGGTGGCACGTCGAGGAGCTGGTCGAGCAGGACGTCCCGTAGCTCCTTACGGCAGGCGGCCGCGAGCCGGCGCGGGTCGCGCGTCAGGTAGCGGCTGCGCCTCACCGCGAGCTTCGCGAGCGCGATCGCGAGCACGAGGCCGGCGGCGACGAGCGCGATCAGCCGCAGAAGGCCCGGCGTCCGCGAGTGCTGCGCCGCGACCTGCACGGGCGGAGCGCTCAGATCCGGGGTGTCCGGCGAAAGGCGCAGGTTCCCCTGCGGGAAGCCGAGGTCGCCCGGGTCGAAGGCCTTCAGCCCCTCCTTGCCGGCCAGCACGAGCGCGGCGCCCGTGGCATCGAAGGTCCTCGAAGAGGCCGAGTACGCCCCCGCGAGCCCACCGCGGCTCGGCGTCGGGTCGAACGGCAACCAGCCCCACCCCTGGAACCACGCCTCGACCCACTCGTGGGCGTCGTGGTCGGTGACGACCCATTGGCCGTTGCTCTTGTCGAACTGCCCGCTGCTGAAGCCCGCCGCGACCCGCGCCGGGATGCCGAGGTAGCGGAGCATCAGCGCCATCGCGCCCGCGAAGTGCTGGCAGTAGCCACGGTGGGTGCGCGTCACGAAATCGACGAGTGGAGGCGTGTTGCCGGGCGGCTTCGGCGGGTGCGCGTCGTAGACGAAGGTGGGGCTGTTCCGGAACCAGGACTCGAGCGCGACGGCGGCCGCGTACGGGCTCTTGGCCCCGCCGGCGATCTCCTCGGCCCTGTCGTAGAGCGGCCGGTAAGGGTCGATCTCGGGCGCATGGATGGACTGCGAGAACAGCCAGTCGATGCCCTGCGTGCGGCCCAGAGTGCCGAACGGCGGCACGTAGACCTTCTGGTCGACCGCGAGGTACTTGAAATCGACGCGGATGCGTGGCGGGTAATCCGGCTTCGAGCGGGCGAGCTGCTGCGGGCTCGGCTCGGGCTCGTAGCTCCACGCGTCGTACGTGTCGCCGCGGCGAAGTGCTCGCTCGACGAACGCCATTCCCGATGGGTCATAGGACACGACTCCGAGCTTCCTGGCATCGAACTGGATCGGCACGGTCGCCGCGACCAGGTGACGGTCTCGAAGTGCCTCGACGGTGACCTGCTGCTCGACCAAATTGGAGTGTGCGGCGCGGAGACAGTTCGGCGAGCACTCGCGCGGCTCAGGCGGGACGGCCGCCGCCGGGACGAGGCCTGATTCGCCGACGTAGCCGTCGCTCTGCCGCTGCGGCGTCGCGTCCTCGATCCAACGACCGCGGATGACGTCGTTCAACGTCACCGCGCGCCAGTACTGCGGCCTCGACGGCGCCTTGATCTTCAGCACGACCGTCAGCCTGCGCGGGAAGTGGAGGCCCGAGTAGTCCGAGTTCCAGACGTAACTGACGGAGACCGGCTTGGCGGGGCGCGTGTAGAAGTCCCACGACTGCCAGTTGACGAAAGCCTGCCGTGCGAGGGCGGGCGAGCTCGAGGCGCCAACGGCGGCGATGACCACCATCAGGCCTGCGAGCGGCGCGTACCCGATCACACGCGGCCGCTCCCGCAGCGCGACCAGCAGCACTAGCAAGCCCGCCAGCAGCGCGGCACCACGCAGGAAATCGTCGCCGCGGAGGAGCGTTGCCGGCCAACCCGCGCCGACGAGCAGCGCGAGCGCCGCCCAGCGCGGCCGCCGCGCCGCGATCGCCAGCGACGCCGCGAGCGCGAATGCGAAGGCCGCGAGCAAGATCGTCCCGTGCATCCGCGGCTGCGCGGCGGGGTTGAACGGCAGCTTGACGTCGTAGAAGTCGAGGAAGCCCCGGCCGAAGCGCGCCAGCAGCCGTCCTGGGTAGTGGATCCCCGGTCCGAGGTCGAACGCGCTCCCGGCGGCGATCAGGAAGGCGACGACCCCCGTCGCGATCCTCGCACGCAGGCCGCGCACCGCGGCGGGCGCGAGCGCGAGCACGACCATCAGGACCGCCTGGCCGTCACTCGGCCCGCTCTCGAGGCGGAGCCAGTTCCAGGCGATGAGCGTGCCGGCGATGCCGCCCAGGGCGAGGGTTCTAGCCACGCGCGACCTCTGCGAACGCCTGCGCACCGAGCACGGCGGCCAGGTCGTCGCCGCGGCGCAGGACGGCCACCGCGACTCCGGCGGCCTGCAGCCGGAGCAGCTCGGGGAAGCGCTGCGGCCCGGCGGCGCCGAAGCTCGCGCTGTCGACGAGCACCAGCGAGACGTCTCGGTGGCCGAGCGATCGCTCGACGAGACGCTCGACAAGCCGTGCCGGCAGCGAAGCCGTCACCACCGCGAGCTCGAGCGATCTCGCGGCCGCACCGCCTTCGTCGGCCAGCAGCGCCGCGAGCGGAGGCCCCTCGGCGGGCTCGACGGCCGCGAGCAGGTCGAGCGCGGAGCGCCAGTCGCCGTCGGCCGACTGGATCCGCTGCTGCTCGCGCCGCGGCGAGTTGACGACTAACACGGAGCGCCGCCCGCGGCGGGCGTGGGCCAGCAGGAGCGAGCCGGCTGCGCGCACCTGCAGCTCGAAGCTCTCCCCGACCACCGCGACCGGGTCTGCGTCAAGCACGACCGCGACCTCGTCGCGCGGCGAGTCCTCCAGCTCCCTGACCATCAGCTGTCCGCGTTTGGCGGTCGAGCGCCAGTGCACCATTCGCAGGGACTCGCCCTGCTGATACTCGCGCACGCTGTGCAGGTCGAAGCCGCTCGGGCGCCGTAGCAGAAGCCGCCGTCCGTCTCGCGCAGCGGCGCCCGACTCGGAGAACAGCCGCTCCAGGTCGACCAGGCGCGGGTAGACGAGGAGCGCGCCCGGGGTCGGCAGCGGCAGCTCCACCCGATCGAAGCCGAGCGGGTCCTCGATCACGGCCGTCGTGTCCTCGAAGGCGTAGCGCCCGCGCGGGAGCCGCTCGAGGACGTACGACGCCTTACCGCGCGGCACAGGCGTCTCGCGCTCGCCGAGCTTGCCGATCCGCTCCTGCACGAGGACGTTGGCAGGCAGCCGCCGCGGAGCCACGAGCTCGAGCCGCACGGGGACGTCGTCACCGGCGAATCGCTCGCCTGCGGGCAAGCGCCTGCGCAGCTCGACCGGACGGCCCGCGAGCCGCGTCCAGAGCCGCGCGAGCAACACCGCCGCGATCAGCCCGAGCGCAACCGGGTAGAGCGGCTTCGAGCCGAACGCCCAGGCGGCGAGATACGTCAGGCAGCCCAGCGCCAGCGCGAGCCGCCCGCGTGAAGTCATACGGGTACGGGAGTGTGCTCGAGGGCCTCGCGGACGAGGTCGCCGCCGGCGAGCCCGGACGCGCGCGCCTCCGGAGCCACGATCAGCCGGTGAGCGAGCACGGGCTCTGCGCAGGCCTTGACGTCGTCGGGCGAGACGAAGCTGCGCCCGTCGGCAAGCGCACGCGCCTTCGCGACGCGGAGCAGCGCGATGCCGGAGCGCGGGCTGGCCCCGAGGTAGAGGCGACCGTCGGAGCGCGTGTGCCGCAACAGCGCGACCACGTAGCGATTGACGCTCTCCTCGACGAAGACGTCGGCTGCCTCGGCGATCAACCCGCGCACGTCCTCGGCGGTCGCGACCGGCCGGAGGGAGTCGAGCGGCGGATCGCTCGTCTGCTCGGTCAGCATCCGCGCCTCCTCGGCCAGCGGCGGATAGCCGATCTCGACCCGCAGCGTGAAGCGGTCGAGCTGGGCCTCGGGGAGCGGGTACGTCCCTTCGTACTCGATCGGGTTCTGCGTCGCCATCACGAGGAACGGCCGCGCGAGCTCGTACGTGACGCCGTCGACGGTGACCTGGTTCTCCTGCATGCACTCCAGCAGCGCCGCCTGGGTCTTCGGGGAGGCGCGGTTGATCTCGTCGACGAGCAGGAAGTTCGCGAAGACCGGTCCCGGGCGAAACTCGAATTCGTTCTCCTTCTGGTTGAAGACGTTCACGCCTGTGATGTCCGACGGGAGCAGGTCCGGCGTGAACTGAAGCCGCGAGAAAGAGCAGTCGACCGAGCGGGCGAGCGCCTTCGTCAGCATCGTCTTCCCGACCCCCGGGAAGTCCTCGATGATCAGATGCCCCTCTGCGGCGACGCAGAGGACAACGAGGCGTAGCGTCTCCTCGGGGGCGCGGACGACGAGTGCGAGGTTCTCGACGATCTTTCGGACAGCGTCCGCGCCGACGACCGCAGGCTGCTCCGCTCCTACCGCTTCGTCCATCTACGACCCCAGCCTGTGCGCCACCGCGTCGAGGATAGCCACAGCGATCCGTTCCTTCGACGCCTTCTCCAGGCGCTGCTCCCCGTCGGCCGAGACGAGCACGACCTCGTTGTCGGCGGCGTCGAACCCGATGTCCTCGCGCGACACGTCGTTGAAGACGATCAAATCGACCTGTTTGGTCGCGAGCTTCTCTCGCGCGCGCTCGAGGCCGCGCTCGCCCACGTCAGCTGCGAAGCCGACGAGCACCGCGCCGTTGGTCCGCCCGGCGCCGAGCTCGCGCAGGACGTCCGTTGTCGGCTCGAGCGTCACGGTCCACGGCTCGCCGCCCTTCGGGCGCTTCCCCTCGGCGCGCTCTGCCGGGCGGTAGTCGGCGACGGCGGCCGCCATCAGGACGACGTCCGCGTCGCGACGGGCCAGGGTCTCCCTGGCGACGTCCTCCGCGGTCGGTGCGTCCACCACATCCACGCCTACGGGCGTCGGCACGGACAGGTTCGCGGAGACGAGCGTCACCTCCGCCCCGCGCCGCCGCGCTTCGGCGGCCAGCGCCGCGCCCATCCGGCCCGACGAGCGGTTGCCGAGGAAGCGCACGGCATCGAGCGGCTCGCGCGTGCCGCCCGCGGTCACGAGCACGCGGCGGCCGCGCAGCTGGTCGCGCATCTCCAGGAGCGAGACGCCGCGCTCGAAGATCTCGTCCGGCTCGGTCATCCGCCCCACGCCCACGTCGCCCTCGGCCGTGTCGCCCTGGTCGGGGCCGATCAGCTCGACTCCGCGCCGGCGCAGCGTCTCGACGTTCTCCTGCGTCGCCGGATGCGACCACATGCGCGGGTTCATCGCCGGGGCCGCCAGGACCGGGCCGTCGAAAGCGAGCGCGCTCTGCGTGAGGACGTTGTCGGCCAGCCCTTGCGCCAGCTTCGCGAGGGTGTTCGCCGAGAGCGGCGCGATCAGGAGCAGGTCGGCCTCGACGAGGTGCGGGTAGAGCTCGCGAGGCATCTCCCGCCGCGCCAGCGCCTCGAAGGTGTGCGCGGTGACGAAGCGCTCGGCGTCGGGCGTGAGGATCGGCGTCACCTCGTGCCCGGTGCGGACGAGCAGCCGCGTCAGCTCGCACGCCTTGTAGGCCGCGATCCCGCCCGTGACTCCAAGGAGCACTCGCGCCACCCGCACATTGTGCCCGTACCGGCTAAATCCGCACTTGCGTCGGCGGCGTATCCAGTGCGTCATCGAAAAGGAGGCGTATGAACCGGAAGGCCGCAGCCGTACTCGCAATCTGCATGGCCGTAGCGCTCGCCGTGGCGGGCGCCGCCCTCAGCCGCAGTTCCGCCACGCCGACGCTCAAGGGCGTCGTCGGGCCAGGCTACACGATCTCGTTGAAGAAGGGCGGGAAGAAGGTCAAGACGCTCAAGGCCGGCAAGTACCGGATCGTCGTCAGCGACAAGTCGAGCTTCCACAACTTCACGCTCGAACGAGAGAAGCCGTCGAAGCCGAAGCTGGAGAAGCTGATCACCTCGACGTCGGCGACCACGACGAAGACCATCGTCTGGACGCTGAAGCCGGGAAGCTGGCGCGCCTACTGCTCCGTGCACGAGGCGCAGATGCACCAGGACTTCAAGGTCATCAAGTAACGCGGAGGGGCCGCCTCGGCGGCCTCTTCTCTACCTACTTGGGATAGGTGTACTTGATCTTGCCCTCGGAGATCTCCTCCAGGGACATGGTCAAGTAGTTCTTCGAGCGCGACTCCACCAGCGGCGGTAGGAACTGGTCGAACGTGCCCTCGCCCAGCTGGTGGTGGTAGTTGTTGATCTGCCGCGCGCGCTTGGCAGCGACGATCACCAGCGCATAGCGGGAATCAACGTTCTCGAGCAGCTCGTCAACGCGTGGATGGATCACGGGCGGGAATGGTACCTGCACATTCCAAATCGCCGCGGACGATTTCCTCGAGCTCCGAGAAGGCGCGCTCGAAGTCGTCGTTGACGATGCGGTGGTCGAACGCAGACTCGAGCTCGAGCTGCTGCTCGGCCGCGTCGAGTCGCTCCTCGATCTCCCCCTCGTTCTCGGTCGCCCGTGAGCGGAGCCGCTTCTCGAGCTCCTCTCGGCTCGGCGCCGTGACGAAGATCGTCACCGCACCCGGGACGCGGTCGTGGACTGCGAGCGCGCCGGTCGTCTCGATCTCGAGCAGCGGCGCTCGGCCCTTGCCGCGGATCCGCTCGATCTCCGAGAGCAGCGTTCCCGACCGGTAGCCCGGCCCCCAGGGCAGCTCCACCCACTCGAGGAAGTCGTCCTCGCCCAGCCGCCGGTCGAACTCGTCCTCCGAGATGAACCAGTAGTCGCGGCCGTCGACCTCGCCCGGGCGCTGCGGTCTCGTCGTTGCCGACACGGCAAGCTGGAGCTCCGGCATACGCTCCACCAGCCGCCGCGCAAGCGTGCTCTTGCCCTCTCCCGAGGTGCCGGTAATGACAAATACTGGCTTAGCGGTTGAAGAGCCCAATCAGCTCCGCCCGCTGACGGTCCGAGAGGCCGCCGACCGTCTTCGACTGGCTGATGCGGCACTGGTTCAGGAAACGGGCCGCCTTGACTCGGCCGAACTTCGGCACTGCCATGAGCATGTCGAACACTTTTGCGGTCGAGACGTACTCGGGCGGATCGTTGAGGATCTCCTCGATGTGAGCCGAGCCGGACTTGAGGTCCTTTTTCAGCTGCGCGCGACGCACGCGAATGTCGTTCGCCCGCTTAAGCGCTTCCATCCGTTGGTCGAGTGAGCGGAGTGGCGCCTGGGCCTGAGTCTTGAGCGCGGCCACGGCGGAGGATACTAACAACCTCCCCGCGCTTATCAACCCGCGACGTTTAGGCCCGTATGCAGGTGTTTTTCAACGCGTACCCTCGACCTCTGATGGAGAGTGGGGAGATCGGCCTCGTGCGCGGCGCCGACGGCGTTGTCAGCGTCGGCAAAGCCGTGCGCGGCGAGCTCGGCCTCCAGCTCGGCCCGAATTCGCCCGGGTGCAGCGGGATCGGAGAAGAGGATCGTGCCGAGCGCGACGTCGTTCGCGCCCGCGGCGAGCAGCTCGAGCACATGGCGCCCGGTCGCGACTCCGCCCATCCCGACGATCGGGAGCGCGGTGGCGCGACGGCACGCGTGGACCGCCGCCAGCGCGACCGGGCGGAGGGCCGGGCCGGAGAGCCCGCCCGGTCCGCGGGCGAGCACCGGCCGCAGCGTGCGCTCGTCGAGCGCGAGGCCCCTGATCGTGTTCACGAGGCTCAGGCCGTCGGCGCCGGCGGCCTCTGCTGCGCGCGCGGTCTCGGCGACGTCCGGGACCGCAGGCGAGAGCTTGGCGTAGAGCGGCTTCTCCGTCACCGCCCGGGCGGCGGCCACGACCTCGCCGACGCTCTCCGGCACCTCGTCGACGTTCGGGCAGGAGAGGTTGAGCTCGATCGCGGCGACGTCCTCGCCGTCGAGCCGCGCCGCGAGGTCGGCGTAGTCCTGCACCGAGAAGCCACCGACCGAGACCCAGACCTCCAGCCCCGCGAGCCTGGCCAGCGTGTCGCCGCAGAAGCGCTCGATCCCGGGATTGGCGAGCCCGATCGCGTTGAGCATTCCCCCGTCGACCTCCGCGATGCGGACCGGGTCGTTCCCTGCGCGCGGCATCGGCGTGACGGTCTTGGTCACGAACACGTCGAGGCTCCGCGCCACTTCGAGCGCGGTGAGCGCGTCGAGGCAGCCGCTTGCGTTAAGCAGCCGCATCGAGCACCGGGCCTTCGACACACAATCGTTTCAGCTCCCCGTCAATGCGAACCACGCAGCCCCAGCAGGCGCCGTAGCCGCACGCCATCGGCGCCTCCCACGCGAGCTGGGCGTGCGGCGTCAGCGCGCGGATCGCCTCGAGCATCGGCGCCGGCCCGCAGGCGAGCACGTCGTGCCCGGCGGGCATGACCTCCGTCACGTAGATCGGCTCCAGGACGACCTCCGCGTTCGGCACGAGCGCAGCTGCTTCCGCGTGCCAGGAGGTGCGAAACCCGAGCACGGCCGGCGGGTTGTCGAGCCGCTCCGAGAGGTACGGCAGCGGCGCGATTCCGATCCCGCCGCCGACGAGCAGCGGCCGCTCGACGTCGAGCCGGAAGCCGTTTCCCAGCGGGCCGAGGATCGCGAGCCGGTCGCCGAGCTCGAGCGAGCAGAGGGCGCGCGTTCCGGGCCCGATCGGGTCGATCAGGAAAGCGAGCTCGCTCTCGGTGGCGAGGCAGAGGCTCATCGGCCTCGGCAGCAGCCGTCCCGGAGCCTCGAGCATGAAGAACTGGCCAGGGAGCCCCGGATCGAGGTCGCCGCGCTGAATCCTTAGGAGCGTGTAGGGGCCGACAGCCTCGGTGCCGGTGACGCTATGCGCTGCGCGCGTGAGCATCGATCCTCTCCTGGAGGCTGAGCGCGACCTCGTCGCGGGCGTGCGCGATCGCCTCGACGGCCGCAGCGGCGCCCGAGATCGTCGTCACGCATGGAACACGCGCGACGAGCGCGGCTTCGCGGATCAGGTAGCCGTCCGTCCGGGCGCCGGAGCCCTGGGGCGTGTTGACGACGAGGTCGCAGCGGCCGCGGCGGATCAGGTCGACGACGGTTGGGCCGCTGCTCTCCTCGGTCACCTTGCGCACGTAGTCGACGGCGAGCCCGTTCGCAGCGAGCACGCGCGCCGTGCCGGCGGTCGCGAGCAGCTTGAAGCCGAGCACGGCGAGCGCTCCGGCGACCGGCACGACCGCTTGCTTGTCCTCGTCGCGGACCGAAAGGAAGGCGGTGCCGCTCGACGGCAGCCGGCGGCCGGCGGCTCGCTCGGCCTTGGCGAAGGCGGTCGGGAGGTCGGAGGCGCTCGCCATGACCTCGCCGGTCGAGCGCATCTCCGGGCCGAGCACGGGATCCGCGCCGGGGAAGCGCGCGAACGGGAGCACCGCCGCCTTGACACTGATTTGTGAAGGTGGCTGCCACCGGGGCAAGTTCAGCTCGGACAGGGTCTCGCCGGCCGCCAGCCGACAGGCGGCCTGGACGAGATTCACGCCCGTCGCCTTGCTCGCGAACGGGACCGTCCGCGAGGCGCGGGGATTCGCCTCGAGCACGAACAACCTCCCGTCGGCCAGCGCGAGCTGGACATTCAGGAGCCCGACCACGCCAAGTGCCGGGCCGAGCCGCTCGACGACGCCGACGACCTGGGCGTGCTCGTTCTTGGTCAGCGACGGCGCGGGCAGGACGCAGCTCGAGTCGCCCGAGTGGATCCCGGCCTCTTCGACGTGCTGCATCACGGCGCCGACGTAGGTCGCGCGGCCGTCGCAGAGCGCGTCGACGTCGAGCTCGATCGCGTTCTCGAGGAAGCGGTCGACGAGGAGTGATCCTTGACCGCCATGCGGTGCGGCGGCCTCGCGCACGGCCTCGGCGTCGTAGCAGACGCGCATGCTCCGGCCGCCGAGCACGTACGAGGGCCGCACGAGCACCGGGTAGCCGACCCGCTCCGCGACCTCGACGGCGCCTTCGGGCGAGTCGGCCATGCCCCACGCCGGCACCTCGATCCCGAGCTCGCCGCAGAGCGCCGCAAAGCGCTCCCGGTCCTCGGCCAGGTCGACAGCCTCGAACGGCGTCCCGAGGATTCGGAAGCCGCCGGCCTCGATCGCCCGCGCCAGCTTCAGCGGCGTCTGGCCGCCGAACTGGATCACGACGCCCTCCGGCCGCTCGCGGCGGCAGATCTCGAGCACCTCCTCCGCGCAGAGCGGCTCGAAGTAGAGCCGGTCGGAGGTGTCGTAGTCGGTCGAGACGGTCTCCGGGTTGCAGTTGACCATCACGGCCTGGTAGCCGAGCGCGCGGAAGCTCTGTGCAGCGTGGACGCAGCAGTAGTCGAACTCGATTCCCTGGCCGATCCGGTTGGGGCCGGAGCCGAGGATCACGACCGAACCGCCGCTCGGCGGCTCTTCATCCGCCTCGCCCCAGGTCGAGTAGAAGTAGTTGGACGAGGCTTCCACCTCGGCGGCGCAGGAGTCGACGCGGCGGTAGCTCGGCCGCACCCCCCACTCCCACCGCTTGCTCCGCGCGACCTCCTCGGTCGTCCCGCAGGCGGCCGCGATGTCGGCATCCGAGAAGCCGAGCCGCTTGAGCCGTAGCCAGTCGTCCGCGACCAGATCCTCGAGCTGCATCGGTCCGATCCGTAGCCGCTCGAGCTCCGCCCGGAACCACGGGTGCAGCCCCTCCGGCAACTCGTCGAGCGAGGCCCACGGCGTGACCGCGCCGGCGTCGAGCTCCCGCGAGCGAAGCGCCTTCAGGAACGCCTCGGTGAACGTGCGCCCGATCCCCATCGCCTCGCCGACCGACTTCATCTGCGTGCCGAGGGTCGTGTCGGCGCCTGGGAACTTCTCGAACGCGAAGCGCGGCACCTTCACGACCACGTAGTCCAGTGTCGGCTCGAAGGAAGCCGGCGTCGTCCGCGTCAGGTCGTTCGGGATCTCGTCCAGCGTGTAGCCGACGGCGAGCTTGGCCGCCACCTTCGCGATCGGATAGCCGGTCGCCTTCGACGCGAGCGCCGAGGAACGCGAGACGCGCGGGTTCATCTCGATCACGCGCACGTCGCCGGTCTCGCGGTCGCGCGCGAACTGGATGTTCGAGCCGCCGCATTCGACGCCGACTGCGCGGACGATCGTCGCGGCCGCGTCGCGCAGCTCCTGGTAGGCCTCGTCGGAGAGCGTCATCTGCGGCGCGACGGTCACCGAGTCGCCGGTGTGGACGCCCATCGGGTCGAGGTTCTCGATCGAGCAGACGACGACGACGTTGTCGTTGCGGTCGCGGATCACCTCGAGCTCGAACTCGTCCCAGCCCAGGAGACTCTCCTCGACCAGGACCTGCCTCACCGGGCTCTCTCGGAGGGCTCGGTCGAGGAGAGTCTCCAGCTGCTTGCGGGAGTGCGCGGTGCCGCCGCCGTGGCCCCCGAGCGTGAACGCGGGCCTGAGGATCACCGGGAAGGAAAGGTCCTCCGGGACGTCCACGAGCGAAGTCACGACGAGCGACTCGGGAACCTTCAGCCCGGTCGCACGCACGGTCTCGCGGAACTGCTCGCGGTCCTCGGCGCGGCGGATCACCTCGGCGGGCGCGCCGATCAGCTCGATCCCGAGCGCGTCGAGCACGCCGGCTTCCGCCAGCTCGAGCCCGATGTTGAGCGCCGTCTGGCCGCCCATCGTCGGCAGGAGGGCGTCCGGCCGCTCCCGTCCGAGCACGTCCGCGACACCTTCCAGGTCGAGCGGCTCGAGATAGGTGCGATCCGCAAAGCCGGGGTCGGTCATGATCGTCGCCGGGTTGGAGTTGACGACCACGGTGCGGAAGCCGTCCTCGCGCAGCACCTTCAGGGCCTGGCAGCCGGCGTAGTCGAACTCGCAGGCTTGCCCGATCACGATCGGCCCCGAGCCGATCAGGCAGACGGAGCGGAGGTCACGCCGCTTCGGCAAGCCGCACCTCCCCGACCCAGCTCGAGAGCAGTGGCCAGGCGTCGTGCGGCCCGGGCCTCGCCTCGGGATGGAACTGCACCGAGCGGGCCCTCAGCTCGGGGAAGTCGAGCCCCTCGACGGTGCCGTCGTAGAGCGAGACGTGCGTAGCCTCCACCGCGGCGGACGGCGCGACTGCGAAGCCGTGGTTCTGGCTCGTGACGAGGACGCGGTTCGAGCGCTTGTCGAGCACCGGGTGGTTTGCACCGCGGTGGCCGAACGGCAGCTTGAACGTCTCGTGGCCGGTGGCGAGCGCAAGTAGCTGATGGCCCAGGCAGATGCCGAGCAACGGCACGCGCCCGAGCAGCGCGCGAACCGTCTCGGCCTCGGCGGCGAGCGGCTCGGGATCGCCGGGCCCGTTCGAGAGCAGCACGCCCTCGAAGCGGACGAGCTCGTCAGGATCGGCGTCGTGCGGGTAGACCGTGACCGCGGCGCCGGCCCAGGCGAGCCGGTCGAGGATCGAGCGCTTGCAGCCGTAGTCGACGACTGCGATCCGGGCCACGCCCGCGTCGCTGAAGACGTAAGGCTCCTGGGTCGAGACGGCCGCGGCCAGCGCGCGGCCGGCCATCGACGGCTGCTCGCGCACGGCGGTGAGCGCCTCTTCCACGGACGCGTCTCCAGCGACGGCTATTGCCCGCATCGCTCCTGCCTGACGCAGGTGCACGACTAGCGAGCGCGTGTCGATCCCGGAGAGCGCGACGAGCCCGTGCTCGTGGAGCCAGTCGGTCCAGGCGGGCCCACGCGCCTCGCGCATCACAACGGCCCGCGCGTGCGGCCGAGCCGACTCGCAGCGCTCGGACGCGACGCCGTAGTTGCCGACCATCGGGGCGGTGAAGCAGACGACCTGCTCCGCGTAGCTCGGGTCGGTGACGACCTCCTGGTACCCCGTCATCGCGGTCGTGAAGACGGCCTCGCCGAAGGCAAATCCCTCGGCACCGACCGACTCGCCGCGGAAGACGGTCCCGTCCTCGAGCGCCAGAAATCCGGTCATGCCTCGTACACCACCTTTCCTGCGGCCACGGTCATCCGGACCCGGCCCTCGAGCGTCTGCCCCAGCAACCACGAGTTGGCCGAGCGCGAGCGGAAGCCGCCCTCGTCGACCCGCCACGTCGCGGCGGTGTCGAGCAGGACGAGGTTCGCGGGCGCGCCGACCGCGATTCGCGGCGGCTCGAGGCCGTAGATGCGCGCCGGGCCGGCCGACATCCGCTCGAGCAGCGTCTCGAGCGGCAGCTGCCCCGGCTCGACGAGGTTCGTGTAGAGCGCCGAGAACGCGGTCTCGAGGCCGGTGACCCCGAACGGCGCGGCCTCGAACGGCACCTCCTTCTCGTGGCGCGCGTGCGGCGCATGGTCAGTGGCGACGGCCCCGATCGTCCCGTCGCGCAGGCCCTCCACCAGCGCAGCGCGGTCCTGCTCGCTGCGCAAGGGCGGGTTCATCTTCAGATTCGGGTCGAGCGTCCGCACCGCCTCGTCGGTGAGACAGAGGTGATGCGGCGTTACCTCGCCGGTGGCGACGACGCCTTCCGCCTGCGCACTCCGCAGCGCGGCCACGGATTCGCGCGCGGAGAGATGGAGCAGGTGCAGCGGCTGGCCCTCGTAGGCCGCGAGCGAGAGATCGCGCTCGACCATCAGGCTCTCCGCGACCGACGGGTAGCCCGTGAAGCCGAGCTCCGCGGAGACCGTCCCCTCATGCATCTGGCCCGAACCGGAAAGCGTCGGCTCCTCGCAGTGGAGCGCGAGCCGGCGGCCGGTGATCCCGTGGTACTGGAGCGCCCGGCGCATGAGGCCCGGCGCGACGACCGGTCGCCCGTCGTCGGTGAAGCCCGCCGCGCCCTGGTCGGCGAGCTCGGCCATCTCCGTCAGCTCGGCGCCCTCCTGGCCGCGCGTGATCGCAGCGAGGAAGCCGACCGGGATCTCGGCTTGCGACTGCGCGTCCTCGATCAGCGAGCCCAGCACCGCCGCCGAGTCGACGACCGGGTCGGTGTTCGGCATTGCCAGGATCACGCAGTAGCCGCCGGCGGCCGCAGCGGCCGTGCCCGAGGCGAGCGTCTCCTCGTCCTCCCGGCCCGGGACGCGCAAGTGGACGTGCGGGTCGACGAAGGCCGGCGCGAGCACCAGCCCCGCGCCGTCGATCACGCGGTGTCCGTTGGCGTCGAGGCTCGTCCCGAGCTCGGCGATCGTGCCGCCGTCGACGCGGACGTCGCAGACCGTGTCGAGCCCTTCGGTTGGATCGAGCACCCGCGCGCGGCGGACAACGAGATCATCCTTGCGGCCGTTCTTGCCGAACAGCATCACGCCACCTCCAGCGGCTCGGGCGTCTTCACCGGGACTGGCCCGGTCGTGAGCAGGTCGTAGAGCACCGCCATTCGGACGACGAGCCCGGCCCGTACCTGAGTCTCGATCAGCGCGTCGGCCGCGTCCGCGACGACGGGGTCGATCTCGACGCCGCGGTTCATCGGGCCCGGGTGCATCACCTTCTGCCCCGGCCGCAGCCGCTCGGGCGTGACGCCCCAACGCGCGGTGTACTCGCGGAGCGACGGCACGTAGTTCGCGCCCTCCTGCATCCGCTCGCGCTGCATGCGCAGGACGTAGACGACGTCTGCGGCTGCGATCGCGCCGATCTCGTGCGAGACCTCGCAGCCCATCGCCTCGATCCCGCGCGGGATCAGCGGCGGCGGGCCGACCAGGGTCACGGTCGCGCCCATCAGGGTCAGCGCCTGGATGTTCGAGCGCGCGACCCGCGAGTGGAGGACGTCGCCGACGATGGCCACGTGCAGCCCGTCCAGCGGGCCGACGTGCTCGCGGATCGTGTAGAGGTCGAGCAGCGCCTGGGTCGGATGCTGGTGCTTGCCGTCGCCCGCGTTGACGATGTGCGCCGCGGTGTAGCGCGCGACCAGCTGCGGCGCTCCGATCTGCGGGTGCCGGATGACGATCACGTCCGGGTCGTACGCACCGAGGGTGAGCGCCGTGTCCTTCAGCGACTCGCCCTTGTCCACCGAAGAGCCCGCGGCCTTGATCGACATCGTGTCCGCGCTCAGCCGCTTCGCCGCCAGCTCGAAGCTCGACGACGTGCGCGTCGACGACTCGTAGAAGACGTTCACGACGGTGTAGCCGCGCAGCGTCGGCAGCTTCTTCACCTCCCGCTCGAGCGAGCGCGAGAAGCTGCGCGCGGTCGCGAGGAGCCGCTCGACGTCGTCGCGCGTCAGGTCGCCGACCGAGATCAGATGCCGCCGCGGCGGCGGTTTCGGCGGGAGGAATTCCTCCCGCATGACGTGGATGTCACCCATTGCTCTCCTTGGTGATGAGGACTTGGTCGATCTCGTCCACCTCGACGAGCTCTACCTGGACGCGCTCGTCGCGGGCGGTTGGCAGGTTCTTGCCGACGTAATCGGGACGGATTGGTAGCTCGCGGTGGCCCCGGTCGGCGAGGACGGCGAGCTGCACGCGCTCGGGGCGGCCGTATTCGAACAGCGCCTCGATCGCCGCGCGGATCGTGCGGCCGGTGTAGAGGACGTCGTCGACGAGAACGCACGTCATGCCCTCGAGCGGGAAGTCGAGGGTGGTCGAGCGGACGAGCGGCTGGGCGTGGCGGGGAGGCTCGCCCGCGCGGACGTGGACGTCGTCGCGGTGAAAGGTGATGTCGAGCTGGCCGAACGCGATCTCGGTGCCGGTCAGCTCGGCGATGCGGCGGCGCAGGCGCTGCGCGAGCGGGACGCCGCGCGTGTGGATGCCCACCAGCGCCACGCGCTCGAGCTCAGGGTTGCCCTCGACGATCTCGTGCGCGATCCGCGTCAGCGTGCGCTCGATCGTCTCGGCGTCGAGAACGGTCTTCGCTTCGGAGATTGGCGCGCTGTTCAGGGCGCGCTCAGGGCCTTGCTCACCTTCGACTCCTTTCCGGCCTCACGGGACCGAGTTAAAGGGGTGTGTTGTCGGTGCGGAACCCTAGTGGGCCGGCCGGACGTTACTGGCGGCTACGGGAAGGAGCAAGTCGATCTCATCCTGACGGCGGTAGAACTCGATGCTCGGGCGCGTCTCGTCCGGGGTCGCGTGCTTCAGAAGCTCCTCGAAGGTCGGCCCGATTCGCTCGTAGAGCGCAGGTGGCTCGCCCCGGATGCGGGTCCGCAGGTACCGCCCGCCCGGGAGCGTTCCCGACTCGAGGCCGACGGCGCTCGGATCATCGGCGTCCTGCACCTGCACGCAGGCGTGGTACTCCTTCTCCCGCGGATAGAAGGCGCCGAAGAACTTGCGGCCGCGGGTGCCGACGAGCTCCTCCAGGCGCTGAAATGCCGGCCCGAACTCGGCCGCGTCGTCGGCCGCGCGAATGAACATCACGTCGATCGAGTCCCGTTCGACTTCGTCCATCACGGTGTCTCCGCCACGGCGATGAGCCACTCCTGCCGGTAGTCGACCCGCTCGGGCAGCTCCCGCTCTGCGCGCTCGAGGCCGGCTTGGATCTCGTCCTCGGAGATCAGGTCGAACGTCGCGATGTGACGGCCGCGGATCCGCTCCAGCGCCACCTCGCGCGTCACCGTCGCTTTCTGGCTCAGCCGCGTGAAGCGCGGTGCGCCGAAGCCCGCCGCTTGCAGCTCCGACTCGAAGTCGGCTCGGGTCGGGAACCGCGCGCGGTCGATCTCCTCCATCGAGGGGAAGTAGTCCCGGAACCAGAAGACGCGGAAGTACGACGGGTCGAAGGTCGCCACGGCGATCCGGCCGTCCGGGGCAAGCACGCGCCGGATCTCGGCGTAGGCGCGCGGGCGATCGAGCAGGTGGACCACGAGCCACATCGTCGCCCGCTCGAACCAGCCGTCCTTGAACGGAAGGGCGTACGCGGATGCCTCTTTGAAGCGCACTCCGGGCGCCCGCGCTCGCGCGACCGCGAGCATCTGCGGCGACTGGTCGACGCCCCAGACCTTCGCGCGCTCCGAGAGCGCCTCTACCAACCGGCCGGTGCCACAACCGACGTCGAGGACGCGCCGTCCCATGAGATCGCCGTCGCGGACGAGCGCCTCGTAGACCTCCCACCAGTTCTCGTCGGTCGGGCGAAGCTCGTCGTAGCTGGCGGCCCGACGCCCGAAGTCAGGCGTCGGAGATGAGGTCATCCGGATCGGTCAGCGACTCGATCGCGTGCTGGGCCTGCTCGAGCTGCGACTCCGGCACGAGCACCTTCTGCGGCGCGTCCTCGACGGCGCGCGGGTGGTGCTCGACCGCAGTCTCGAGCTCGGACTCGATCCCGGCCGCCTGGAGAATCCCCTGGATCTCCTCGGCCTCGGCGACGTCTTCCGCAAGCGCGACCTGAACCATCTGTGTCACGGAACCACCTCCGCCTCCGGTGTCCGCTCCTCCCGGCGCTGCGCGGCCCCGCCCTTGATCAGCTGCGGGGCGCCGCGCTCGGAGAAGGGCACATCGATCACGTCGAAATCCTTGGGCACCACGGTGTCGGGGAAGATCGTACGCGCCTCGCGCGCGACTTCGGGGCCGAAGTACCGGTTCGAGAGATGCGTCAGGGCCAGCAGGCCGACCTCGGCCTCGCGGGCGAGCTCGGCCACCTCGAGCGCGGTCGCGTGAGCCGTCTCGGCGGCCCGCTCCCGCTCCTCGTCGAGGAACGTCGCCTCGTGGACGAGCACCTCCGCCCCGCGCGACGCCTCTAGCACCAGCGGGGACGTCGCGGTGTCGCCACTCAGCACGACGCGGCGGCCGGGGCGCGGCGCGCCGAGCACCTCATCCGGGGTGACGACGCGGCCGTCCGCGAGCTGCACGGACTCGCCCGCCTGCAGCAGGCCGCGCTCCGGGCCCGACGGGACGCCCAGCGTGTCTGCGGCAGCGACGTCGAACCGGCCCGGCCGCGGGTGCTCGACGAGCGCGAACCCCATCGATTCCACGGCATGCGCGACCGCGAACGTCACCAGGTTGTACTCGCCGCGCTCGAGCACGTCTCCGGGCCGCAGCTCGACCAGCTCGAGCGCGTACGGCAGCCGGCCGAACACGCGCCGGAGCGTCGAGAAGAGATCCTTCAGCCCACGTGGCCCGTACACCGTAAGCGGCAGCTCCCGGCCACGCAGGGCGAACGTCTTCAGCATCCCGGGCAGACCGAGGTAGTGGTCGGCGTGAAAGTGCGAGATGAAGACCTCGCGCAGCTCCACGAGCCCCACGTTCGAGCGCAGCAGCTGGCGCTGCGTCCCCTCGCCGCAATCGAACAGCAGCCGCTCGCCGCCCCGCCGCAGGAGCAGCGCGGACGGCGCCCGCTGCGCGGTCGGAACGGAGCCTGACGTCCCCAGGAAGACGAGGTCGAGATCCACGGCTGGAGTCTAGGAGGCTGTCCTCAGCTAGGGTCGCTCCGTGGCGACCGACCAGGTGCGGGAGCTCTTGCGCCGCGAGCCGGCCGGCGAGGAATACGCAGCGATTCGCGAGCTGTGGAAGCGGCACTCGATCGCCGAGGACAACCGCGACCTCCCCGGTCTCCTCTCGACGCTGACAGAGGACTGCGTCTACGAGCTCGTCCAGACCGGCCGCCGCTGGGAAGGCCACGAAGGCGCGGCGCGCTTCTACGGCGGCCTGCTCGGCGCCTTCCCGGACGTCGACTTCCAGCTCACCGACATCGTGATCGGCCCGCAAGGCGTCTGCGAGGAGGCGGACGTGACCGGCACGCACGAGGCGGAATGGCTCGGCATAGCGCCCAGCGGCGAGCACCTTGCCTGGAAGGTCGCGATCTTCTTCCCATGGGACCCGGACACGAAGCTCTTCCGCGGCGAGCGGGTCTACACCGCAGGGCTCCCACTTCCGTCAGGGCAGTAGCAGCATCTGCCCCGGGACGATCACGCTGCCGTGCAGGTGGTTCTTCTGGTCGATCCGGTAGATCGCGTCGCGAGGGTCACCCGCGTAGCGCGAGACGGCGATCGACCAGAGCGTGTCGCCGGGCTTGACGGTGTAGTGAGCGGCAGCCCCCGCGCCCTGCGAGGCCCGGGCAACGAACGCCCAGGCGATCAGCACGAGCGCCGCAAGCATGAGGATCTTCCCGAACATGTGTTCGCCATGCTAGGCGAACGTCTGTTCGATGTCAAGCCGTGGCGGGAGTGGCTTGCTCGAGGAAACTGCCGGCTCGCCAGACCAACTCGCCGTCGGCATAGACCTCGCCCTCGGCGCGGAGGTCGCAGACGAGATCCCAGTGCAGCGCGGAGTCATTCACGCCGCCGAGCTCCTTGAACGCCGAGCCGAGCGCGACGTGCATCGTCCCGCCGATCTTCTCGTCGAAGAGGATGTTCTTCGTGAAGCGGTCGATCTCGTAGTTCATCCCGAAGGCGACCTCTCCGAGCCGGCGCGCGCCCGCGTCCAGGCCGAGCACCGCGTCGAGGAACTCGCCGCCGCGCGTCGCCTCTGCCGCCACCACGTCGCCGTCCTCGAAGCGCAGCCGGATGTCGTCGACCTCTCGTCCCTGGAAGAGCGCGGGGAAGCTGAAGCGGATCTCGCCCTCGGTCTCGGTCTCGACCGGGCTCGTGTAGACCTCGCCGTCGGGCATGTTGTGGTGGCCGTCCGCGGCTTCCCACTTGCGGCCCTCGACGACGAGACTGAGGTCGGTGTCCGGCCCGACGATGCGCAGCTCGCGCGCTCCGCTCAATTGCTGCGCGCGCGCTGCGAGATCGGCGCTCGTCGACTGCCAGTGCGCCACCGCGTCGCCCTCTTCCTCCACGTGGCAGGCGCGGTAGACGAAGCTCTCGTAGTCAGCGAGGGACATCTCCGCGTCCTGGGCATGCGCGGGGGTCGGGCACAGCACTCCGCTCCAGCTCATCTGGCCCGCGGAGATCCGCTCCCAGCGGCGCATGGTCAGCGTCCGGGTCGCCGCGATCAGTCTCTGGTGCCTCTCCGGCTGAGCGCCTGTCAACGCGCGGGTGTTCCCCTCCGCCCAGATCGTCGCGATCGCGTCGACGGTGTCGATCTCCCCGACCGCGGCCGGAGGGACGAAGTCGAGCTGCTCTTCCGAGCCGTCCCTCACCAGGATCTCCGGCAGCTCCTCGAGCTCGACGTTCGCGTACGGGAGCGCCCCCGCCCGGAGGCCGGCCCGGTAGAGCTCGATCGCGAGCGGCACGCCCACGTACGGCGTGTCGATTCGGAAGACCTTCCCCGCCTGCAGCCCGAGGGAGTATCCGACGATCAGCTCGCCGAGGCGCGCGAGCCGTGGGTCGGCCATCAGACGCCGACGCGGAGCACGCGGCTGATGAAGAGCTTCGCCCTGCCGGTGTTCATCGTCGAGCGCATTCTGATCGCGATGACGTAGCGGCCGCGGCGCAGCCGGCGCAACGGAAACGCGATCGTGCGGGTCTTCGCCTTGATCGTCCCGGTCGCGGTGAGCTTCGCACGTGGGCGTCCGCTGGTCAGGGACCGCGCGATCGCGCGCTTGCTCGTCCCGGCCTTGAAGATCCCGGCTCGGTAAAGCGCCTCCTCCCCCGCTCCCGCGGAGATGCGCCACTTCGTCCAGCGCGCCGTCCGGCGCAGGAGCCCCCATGAGACGCGCGGCTGGACGACGGTGGCGGTGTGGCGCCAGGTCGTCGTGCCCTGCTGGCAGTTCCCATGCGTCTGGGCGATCGCCGTCTTGACGGCGTCGTACGAGGGCCGGTGGGAGCCGTCGATGCGCTCGAGGCCGCTCTGCCATCCTGGGAGGTCGGGTTCGTCCAGAAGAAGGAAGAAGCTGAGCGACCGGATCGACGGGTCACACTCCGCGCTCATGATCACCTGGCGGTAGTTCTCAGCCTGGGTCGGCTCGTCGATCGGCGGCTTGTTCTCAGTGCCCGTGTAGAGCCCGGCGAGGCCAGGCAGCGGCGCGACCTCCCAGCCGACCTCGTCCAGCTGTAGGCGGAGCGGGCTCAAACTCACCTTGCCGGACTCGGCGAAGGTAGGCTGGGCGCTGCCGTTGAAGGCATCCCACGCGGCCTGCTTAACGCGATCGAGATTCGGGAGTCCCGCGTTGGGCCAGCTGTAGCCCACGTCGGGCGCCGCCGTGTTGACCGGCGGGTACGGGTGGAAGGCGAGCTCGTCCATGATCGGCTTCGTCCGATGGCTCGCGCGGTAGGCGACGCCGAGATCGTGGAGGAAGCGCACGGGCGAGCGCGAGATGTTGCTTCGCGCGCTCGGGTTGTCGTTGCCGCGCGGCGAAAGGCCGATGCCGATCACGTTGATCGTCGGGTCGAAGCCTTTGAGCGCGTCGTAGGACGCGGCGAGCAGCGGCTCGTAGGCCGCAGCCGCAACCGGCCTGGCGGCCTCGAATTGAGGCACCCAGAAGGCCGGCTGGTTCGGCTCGTTGCCGATCACGTAATCCTTGACCTGCGGGAAAACCTGCGCGACGTGGGCCACGAACGCCGCGAACTGGCCCGTGGCGGCCGGCGAATTCGTGATGTCCTGGGCGCTCTTCGGCGCGATTGCGAACACGACGCGGATCCCCCCGGCCTGCGCGACCGGTAGCCATTGTGCGATCACGTCCTGAGCGGCGATGACGTCCGGCTGGGCGGGATCCCAGGCGATCGAAGCCCGGTTCTGCGTCAGGCCGAGGTCGTTCATGGTGGCGAAGAAGGCGGGAGCATTGGTGTCTTTCTGGCGGTCTTCGCTTACTCCGACGGTGAGAGTGCCTCGAGCCGCGCCCGCCACGACGAGCGCGGCGCATGCGGAGACGAGCACGGCTGAAATCTTGATGACGGTTCCTCCTCGCGTAGTCGACCCAGCCCTACATTTGCACGTCTGACGGCTGACGTGTGACGGCATTTGCTGTCAATGATCGGCGGCCTGCACCGGGACTTGAGCGTGGATTGCGGCGAGCACGGCTTCCAAGAGGGGGCCGCCGCCGAAGCGAACCGGGTCGTCGGCCGGCAGGCCGGTCTCCTCGGCGGCCGCGGCGATCGCCGTTCGCGCCTGCTCTTCGGAGAGATGCGCCGTGTTGAGCGCGAGGCAGGCGACGCAGGCGCGTCGCCGTGGAAGAGCGATCCGCTCGTGCAGCTCCACCAGCTCGCTCAGGCTCGGGAGCGGCGCGCCCGGATAGCCCTCGATCTCGGTCGCCCCGGCGCGATGGCAGAGGACGAAGGCGTGCGGCGCCGAGCCGTGGATCAGGCCGAGCGTCACTCCGGAGTAGGCGGGGTGGACGAGCGAGCCCTGACCCTCGACGAAGAGAAGCTCGCCGCCTCTGCGCTGGCCTTCGACGACCAGGAGCTCGGCCGCGCCCGCGAGGAAGTCGGAGACCACGGCGTCGACGGCGATCCCCCAGCCCGCGATCGCGATCCCCGTCTGGCCGGTGGGGACGAAGACGGATTTGAGTCCCCGGCGGCGCGCTTCGAGGTCGAGCTCCAACGCCACGGTCTTCTTGCCGATCGCGCAGTCGGAGCCGACGGTGAGCGCGATCTTCGCGGGGATCGTGAGGTTCTCGCCGGTGGGAACGTTCAGGCCGGTGGGCGGCCGGCGAAGGTCCCGAAGCTCCACGTCGTGCCGGCGCGCGAGCTCGGCGAGCTCCGGGTCGTCGGCGAGGAACTCGTGGAGCCCGTTCTCGACATCGAGCCCGGCCTCGATGCAATGCCTCAGCAGCTCGCGCCAGGCCGGCGGGAAGCGGCCGCCCTGGGTGGCGACGCCGACGAGCGCCGTGGTCGGCTCGAGGTGAAGCGTTTCCTGGACGGTCGCGAACACCGGAACGCCGTCGAGGCTCTCGCCGGGCCGGGTCGAGTCGACGACGGCCACGGCCGGGTCGGGCGCGTAGCGGATCACGCCGCGGGCGGTCTTGCCGTAGTGCGGGTCGCGGGAGCGGCCCTCAGCGAGTATGAGATACCGCTTCTCGGACACCCAACCCGGGCGCGTCGGGAGGAAGCTGCACGCCGTCGACGAGCTCGACGCCGGGCCACGGATCTTCGGCAAGGAGCAGGTTGCCGTCCAGGTCGACGTGGTCGAAGAGGCTCGCGATCTGCGCGCCGGCCGAGACGGCGAGGCCCGATTCGTTCATGCAGCCCAGCATCATCCCGAGCCCGAGCGCGCGGCCCGCGTGGACGATCCGCACTGCCTCGCGGATGCCGCCGGATTTGGCGAGCTTGACCGTCAGCCCGTGTGCGCGCTCGGCGCAGGCCGGGACGTCTTCGAGCATGTGGAGGTCCTCGTCGACGTAAATCGGGAGCGGCGAGCGGCGCTTCAGCTCCGGGCCCCCGGGATCGCCCGCGGGGAGCGGCTGCTCGCAGTACTCGACGCCGAGCTCCTGGAGCTGCGGAATGGCCTCGAGCGCCTCGTCCAGCGACCAGAACTCGTTCACGTCCACCTGGAGCGGGACGTCACTAACCCCGCGCACGGCGCGGACGCGCTCGACGTCGAGGCCGTCGCCCCCGCCGAGCTTCAGCTTCAAGCGTTTGAAGCGTCCGCGGACATTCTCGGCGCGGCGCGCCATGTCGTCGGGATCGCCGAGCCAGATCGTCCAGGAAGTCGGCGGGCCGACGCGCCGGAGGCCGAGGAGCTTCCAGACCGGCAAGCCGGCGAGCTTGCCGCAGAGGTCGTGGAGGGCCCCGTCGATCGCCGCCTTCGCGGCGTGCTCGCCGGGCCGCTCCTTCAGCCGTTCGCCGATCGCCTCCAGCGCGAACGGGTCGTCGCCGAGCAGCCCCTCGGCGTCCTGCAGGAACACGAGCGCTGTGGCTGCGGACTCGTCGTAGCGCTCGATCGGGTTCGCCTCTCCGTAGCCCGCGACACCGTCGTGCCGGATCTCGACGACGACCACCTCCGCCTCGTCGGAGGCCCCGCGCGAGATGACGAAGGTCTCCGCCATCCGCAGCGTCGCCGTCCGGGCCTCGAGCTCCACGCCGATACCTTAGAACCTGGGTGACGCCCGGCTATCTGCGAAAGCTCGACCCGCGCCTGCCGCGGACGGTCTGGCTGGTCCAGGCCGGCGGAGTCGTCAACTCGCTCGGCAACGGAATCGTGTTTCCGTTCGCGGTCATCTACCTCCACAACGTGCGCGGAATCTCGTTCGCGGAGGCCGGGCTCGCGTTGGCGTTCAACGGAGCCGCCGCGCTCGCGGCCGGGTTCGTGGCGGGCGCGGCCGTGGACCGGATCGGAGGCCGGAACACCTTGCTTCTCGGGCTGCTCCTGCAGGCCACGGCGTTCGCCCTCTTCCCGCTGATCCGGGTCCCGTGGCACGCCTTCGCGCTGCTCGGCCTCGACGGCGTCGGCACGGCCTGCTTCTGGCCGGGCCAGTCCACCCTGCTCTCGCGCCTGACGCCCGCCGAGAGCCGCCACTCCGCGTATGCGCTGCAGCGGGTGAGCATGAACCTCGGAATGGGCCTCGGCGGCTTGACCGGCGGCCTGATCGCCACCACCGCCCACCCGGGCAGCTTCACGCGCATGTTCCTGCTCGACGCCGCGACCTTTATCGCCTTCATGGCCGTGCTCGCAACGATCTCGGAGCCGGCCGCGGCGGAGGAGGCGAAGAGCGAGGAGGCCGGCGGCTACCGCGCTGTCGCCCGCGACCGTAACTTCGTGGCGCTGCTCGGCCTGAACGTGCTCTTCGTCGCGGTCGGCTACGAGGTGTTCGCGCTGTTGCCGCCCTTCGCGAAGAACTACGCAGGAGTCGACGAGCGCTGGGTCGGACTGATCTGGCTCGCGAACACGCTCCTGATCGTCCTCATCCAGCTCCCCGTTTCGAAGGCGCTGGAGGGGCGCCGCCGGATGAAGGCGCTCGCGTTGATGAACCTGCTCTGGGCGGTGGCGGCACTGATCGTGCTCGCCGGCGGCGGGCTGCTGAACGGGACCTCCGCGGCGCTCGTCTTCATCACGGCGACGCTGGTCTTCGGCGTCGGCGAGACGCTGCAGGGCCCGACGCAGGCACCGCTCGTCGCAGACCTCGCTCCGGAGCGGCTGCGCGGCCGCTACTTCGCGCTCGGATCGGTGTCCTGGAGCGCCGGATCGATCCTCGGCCCCGCGGTCGGTGGTCCGCTACTCGGCTGGCACCCGCTCGCGGTTTGGCCGATCGCTGCCGCGGTCTGCCTCTTCTCTACAGCCGGCTGCCTGCTCCTCGAACGGAGTCTTCCGCCGTCCGTGAGACGCACTCCGAAGCCCGAGCCCGTCACCGTGACCCCACTCGAACCGCCGCTAGACTTGGCTCCCGAGCGCCTGTAGCTCAGGGGATAGAGCGCGCGCCTCCGGAGCGCGAGGTCGCAGGTTCGATTCCTGCCAGGCGCATCTGACGCTTTTCCACAGGCGGTGTTCCGCTAGAACAAGCTGTCACGTGTGTCGGA
>VAXM01000146.1 GCA_005883335.1 Actinomycetota bacterium | reverse complement strand
GGTGAACTCGCGTGCCAACGCGGCGCTGCGAACCGTGAAGTCGACGTCGGGCACCGGGCTCGGGATCCCGGTGTCGTGGAACATTGCAGCTAGGTACAGGAGCTCACGGTCGAACGTGATCCCGTGAAGTGCGGCGATGGCCGCGCCCCACGTGTAGGCACGACTGGAATGGTTGAGGAGTGCCGGTGTCAAGAGGTCCTGCGCGGCGACCTCGGCATCTCGTGCGAGAAGGGAGTCGGGAGGCGCCAGGCTCGCCGGATCGATGGAACTCCGGCGTCCCGAGTGCATTCGGAGCACCATCGCGAGACGGCCGGCAAGAATGCTGAGCTCCGCCCGCACCAGGGGCCGGGCAAGTGTTAGGCATTCCCGAGCGGTCAGCAGTCCCCCGGTGCGTTCAGTCCATCCAATGGATCCGATCGGATCGGTGGGTCGTGGCTGGCTCATGGGGGTCCCTCAGTTCGTGGTGTCGCGGTCAGGTGGCGGGGACAAGCACGCCGATGAGTCACCAAGCCGGCGCGGGGCCCGAGAGCCCTGGTCAGCATCTCAGTGTCGCCGATAGGCGCGACCGCGAACAATAAGCCGTCGCGGAAGTGTGACGAGAGCTCGCGAGCGGCAGAACCGGCGAAGTCTCCGGGTCCCGTCTTTCCATAACGCTTTCCATACCCGAGCACGCTGAGCGAAGGGCCGTGTCTGCCAAAACGAAAAGCCCCGTTTGCGGGGCCATCGCGAAGCCCTGTGACGGACTCGAACCGTCGACCCCCTCCTTACCATGGTGAGGAGGGGGTCTAGTTATGCGCTTCCTTGTAGGTGGTGCGGGTTTGCGCTTGTCGGCCGTAGCCGCGCTTCCCGCGTTTTGCGTCCTCGTGCGACCTTGGTGCGACCCGATGCTGGGTGCGCCGGGCGTTGTCGGAGCCGGCTTGACGGTCAGCGCTCGATTCTGGCCATGTTCGCCTCGTTGTGGCGCTCGCCGGACGCGGGGGTTAGGTCGTTCAGGCGTGCGATCTGCTCGACGCTCAGCTCGACGTCGTCGGCTGCCGTGTTCTCTTCGACGCGGGATACGCGTTTGGTGCCGGGGATCGGCGCGATGTCGTCGCCCTGAGCGAGCAGCCAGGCCAGGGCGACCTGCGCTGAGGTGGCGCCAACCTCCGAGGCGACGGCATCGACCTCGTCGACGATGCGCAGGTTCTGCTCGAGGTTGCCCTCGGTGAAGCGCGGGTTGTCCTTTCGCCAGTCGTCGTCGGCGAGGTCCTCGGGGGAGCGGATCGTGCCGGTGAGGAAGCCGTGACCGAGCGGCGAGTAGGGCACAAAGCCGATGCCGAGCTCGCGCAGGAGCGGTAGGAGTTCGGCCTCCGGCTCGCGGGTCCACAGCGAGTACTCCGTCTGCAGGGCGGTGATCGGATGCGCGGCATGGGCGCGACGGATCGTTGCCGGCCCGGCCTCGGAGAGCCCGATGTGAAGGACCTTGCCCTCGGCCACCAGCTCAGCGAGCGCGCCGACGGTGTCCTCGATCGGCGTGTTCGGGTCGACCCGGTGCTGGTAGTAGAGGTCGACGCGGTCGGTGCCGAGCCGCTTCAGTGAGCCTTCGACCGCGGTGCGGATGTTGGCCGGGCTGCTGTCGAGCACTCCGGGACCACCACCGGCGTGGGAGACGAAGCCGAACTTCGTCGCCACGACGACGCTGTCGCGGCGTCCCTTGAGGGCGCGGCCGACGAGTTCCTCGTTCGCGTAAGGGCCGTAGACCTCGGCGGTGTCGAAGAGGGTGACGCCCAGCTCGACTGCTCGCTGGATGGTGCGGATCGACTCGGCGTCGCTGCTCGTCGGGTCGAGGTAGTAGCCGGACATTGCCATCGTGCCAAGTCCGATGCGCGAGACGTCAAGTCCGCCGAGCGAGATGTGCTTCATGACAACCTTCCTGTCGGATGCCGAGGCGGCGTGGTCGCGGCCTCGTGCTGAGTCCAAGAAAGCAGGAGCTCGCTCGAGGTGAGAGTCCCGGTTGGGAGGGCTACTGGCAGGGTCTCCCAGAGTCGGGCGGCGAGGTCTACGCTGATCTCGTGGACACGAAGAAGGAGATCCGCGACTTCCTCACGTCTCGCCGTGCCCGGATCACGCCCGAGCAGGCGGGGCTGCGCTCCTACGGCCCTCGCCGCGTGCCCGGGCTCCGCCGCGAGGAGGTCGCCGTGCTGGCCGGTGTGAGCGTTCCCTATTACACCCGCTTGGAGCGCGGCGACATGAGCGGGGTCTCCCAAGGCGTGCTCGAGGCACTGGCGCGTGCACTTGAGCTCGACGATGCCGAACGTGCCCACCTCTTCGATCTCGCCCGCGCCGCCCAGCCGGCGATCGCGCGGCCGCGTCGCGGCCGGGCCAAGCAGCGCGTCCGGCCCGAGGTCCAATGGACACTCGACGCGATCACGGGCGCGGCCGCGTTCGTGGGCAACCAGCGTCTCGACATTCTGGCCGTCAACCAGCTCGGGCGTGCGCTCTTTTCGGAGCTGTACGCCGCGCCCGCGCGACCGGTCAACAACGCCCGCTTCGTCTTCCTCGATCCGCAAGCCGAGGCCTTCTACGGCGACTGGCAACGCGTCGCCGGCGAGTGCGTCGCGATCTTGCGCTGGGCCGCGGGCCGCGACCCGCACGACCGCGCGCTCTCAGACCTCGTCGGCGAACTCGCGACACAGAGCGAGGCGTTCCGCACCCGCTGGGCCGCGCACGACGTGCGCTTCCACAACACCGGTGTCAAGCAGTTCCACCATCCCGTCGTCGGCGAACTCAGCCTGAGCTACAACCGGATGGACCTCGCCGCCGACCACGGGCTGACGATCTTCACCTACGCCGCCGAACCCGGCTCGCGCTCGGAAGAGGCGCTCAACCTTCTTGGCAGCTGGGCGGCCACCGTGGACCTCGCTGAGTCGGCACGCGCGACGGACCAAAGCTGAGGCCCCGGCGCGTCATACAGTCGCAGGAAGCGTCCGAGGCGCTCCCCGCAGGTCAATCAGTCACGCGAACCAGGCTGCGTTCTGGACGCTCTAATGCGCCGGAATCTCGGCGGCCCGCGACCTTTGTGCTCCCTCGGTGCGGCCGGCACCGCCCATGGCGTGCGCCATCATCGACGAAACCACCGCAAGCCGAGCTCTTTCAGTGATGGGCTGACCCCCTCCTTGCTCGAGCGAGGGATCAACGCCAGAACAGACAACGGAACATTACGATTTGCGGGTACTTCAAGCCCTCTGACGGACTCGAACCGTCGACCTCCTCCTTACCATGTACTTCTCGCGGCAACCGGTCGCAACGGACGGCAACGGTTTTGGCTTGTTTTCGCCGCTTCCGCGCCCGTCCGATTTGCCGTTGATTGCCACCAGTTGCAACCACGGGGCTCCATAAAGGCTCCACCCCACCGGGCGAGATCGCCGTGCTGGCACACCAGGTCCGTTGTCGATTCTGTCCGTGATGGAGCGTGAGCTGTCCCGTCATCGAGCACACGCATGGCCCGCGGACTGGACATGCTGGGTGCAGCGCCAATCGGGAGCTCCGGACGAGGCTTCGGAATCACTCACGCTTTAGGACAATTGATTTGATGAGTTTGCACTTCGCGATGTGACCTTGCCTCAATCGGCAGTTGACGATGAAGACGGTCGACTCCGTCGCCCGGACCGTTAGAAGTTTCTCGCCGCGATCGGTGACGACGCTCTCTGAGTCGAAGAGCTGTGCGTCATCGTCGCAGCCTGTCCGATTGCAGACGATCATCGGCAGACCTGTGTCGAGCGTCCGCGCTTCCCACTCGCCTTTCGGCCCCCATTCGCCCGGCCACCAAGCCGCGGCTGAGACGAGCAGCTGTGCGCCAGAGTCGCGCAGGCGTAGCGCCGGCAGTGGCTTGTAGGCGTCGGCGCAGATCAGGAGTCCGGTCTTGATGCCATCGACCGGGATTGGGCGACCGGGTTCGCCGGCGCTCGACCAGTCTTCGCTGCCGGGCGTCGGTTTGAGCTTCCGCTGCCGTCCGAGGATCTGGCCGTTGCGGCCGATGACGAAGAGGCTGTTGAACAGTTTCCCGGTCCGGGTCTCGCGTTCTGGATGGCTGACGAAACTGGCGACTCCCAAGTCGGAGCTCAGACGGGCGAGTCGACGCATCCAGCTATCAGGCTGCTCGGCGATCCAGTTTGTTCCGATCAGCGGCTCGAAGCGATAGCCAGGCACGACCAGCTCACCCGAAAGCGCCCAGTCGGCGCCTGAGTCGGCGGCCACTCGCGTGCCGTACTCAATCAGCGAGCGGTTGCGGTCTAACGCCCCGAGCTCGGGTGCAAGATGCAGGAATGCCACCGTCAGCGACCGGTCGCCCGAGCTGGGAGTCGCGGTTGGCCCGAGTGTCGCCGCTTCCCGATGATCAGCGGGCGACGTCACCGAGGATCGCCGGTGCAGGCGGTGTTGGGGTAGCGAGCTCGACGTAGGGGAGTCCGGGGTCGTCGACGAGGTCGGGGTGGATGAGGAAGCCGAGTTGGGCGATCCCATCGGCGAGCCGCG
>VAXM01000148.1 GCA_005883335.1 Actinomycetota bacterium | reverse complement strand
TGCCTCGTAGAGCAGCAGCGCTGCGGCGACGCTGACGTTCAGCGACTCGACGCGGCCCGCGAGCGGGATCGCGACCGAGTCGTCGCAGGTGCGGCGCACGAGCGGGCGTAGGCCCTTGCCCTCGGCGCCGAAGACGAACGCGACGCCGCCGGAAAGGTCCGCCTGCCACATCGTCTTCTCAGCTCCGCCCTCCGCGGCCCAGAGCCACAGGTGCTGGCTCTTCACCTCGCCGAGGTAGCGGGCGAGGTTCTTGACCACCGCAACGGGCAGGTGCTCCACGGCTCCGGCGGAGGCGCGGCAGACCGCCGGGGTGACCCGCGCCGTGTTGTGCGCGGGCAGCACGACTCCCGAAGCGCCTGCCCCCTCCGCGCTGCGGATCACCGCGCCGAGATTCCTCGGGTCGGTGACGGAGTCGAGCACGGCCAGCAGCGGCGCCGGGCCGCTCGCGAGCTCGTAGGCGTCCGCGTAGCGGTAGGGGTCGGCGCGCGCGAGGACGCCCTGGTGGTCGGCGGTGCCGGCCTCGGCAGTCAGCTCCCGCTCGGGCTTGCGCTGGAGCCGGACACCCGCCTCGCGGAGCCACGGCTCGGCGCGAAGCGCGCGCTCGGTCGCCCAGAGCTCCACCACCTCCCGCGGGCCGCGGAGCAGCTCCCGAACGGGCCGGCGGCCGTAGACGAGCTCCGAGGTCACCTAAAGGCCCAGCTTGGTCGGCATGTGAATCGTTTCCGGCACCAAGAAGGTGCGTTAGACGGCCGCACGGGCAAAGCCCGCACGGCCTCTATGGTCGGCGCCGCCAAGTCGGCGCCTTCGGGACGAGCTGGAAGCCGGGCTCGGCGTCGACGTCGCGGACCTCCCAGCCCGCGGCCTCGATCTCATCGCGCAGACGATCTCCCTCGGCGAAGTCCTTCCGCTCGCGCGCGTCGGCGCGGCGGCGGGCGAGGCCCTCCAGCTCGACGGGCGCGGCCTCGGCCTCGGCCAGCGTCTCGAGGCCGAACACCTCGAGCCCGCGCCGCAGCAGATCGTGGTCGCGCCAGCCGTGCATCACGGCCAGCGCCTCGGCGGTGTTGAAGTCGTCCTCGAGCGCTGCCGCAAAAGGTTCCCATTCGCCCACGGGCTCCGACCCGCTCCGGAAGACGTTGCGGAAGCTCTCAGCCTGCGCGGCCGCCTGCTCGAGCACCTCGTCCGAGTAGTCGATCGGCTTGCGCCAGTGGCCGCCGAGGAAGTAGACGAGCAGCGTCTCGCGCCCCCACCGGTCGAGCGCCTCGCGCAGCGAGACGATGTTGCCGAGGGACTTCGACATCTTCTCGCCGGCGAGCCGCAGCATGCCGTTGTGCATCCAGATGCGGGCGAACTCGCGTCCGGCCGAGCGCGACTGCGCGATCTCGTTCTCGTGGTGCGGGAAGACGAGGTCGATCCCGCCGCCGTGGATCTCGAACGCGGGCCCGAGGAACGCCTCGGCCATCGCGGAGCATTCGATGTGCCAGCCGGGGCGGCCGCGGCCCCAAGGGCAGTCCCACCACGTGTCCTCGCCTTCCTTGTGCGCCTTCCAGAGCGCGAAGTCGCGTGGGTCCTCCTTGAGCTCGCTCCGCTCTTCCTCCTCGGAGGGGTTTCGCATCGCATCGTCGTCGCCGTGCCGGCCCGAGAGCCGCCCGTAGTCGGCGAAGCTCGGAACGCGGAAGTAAACGTCGCCCCCGGCCGGATAGGCATGGCCGCCTTCGACGAGCTCCTCGATCAGCGCGACGATCTGCGGGATCGTCTCGGTCGCCTTCGGCTCGTGGTCGGGTCGCCCAAGCCCGAGCTTCTCTGTGTCCTCGATGTACCAGCGGCTCGCGTCGGCGGCCAGCTCGCCGCTGTTCCCGGGCGCGGCGGCGTAGATCTTGTCGTTGATGTCCGTGATGTTCTCGACAAGATTGACGTCATAGCCGCTCCGCTCGAGCCAGCGCTTGAGCCACATCGAGACGACGAAGGGCCGCGCGTTGCCGACGTGGATCCGCTGGTAGACCGTCGGCCCGCAGAAGTACATGCGCACAGGTCCCGGCGGCGGCGGCAGCTCCTGGAGCGACCGCGTCGCGGTGTCATACAGCCGCACGTCGGCCTCCCGTCAGGCGGTCGCGGCTCCGATCTCGGAAGTGCAGAACGCGCAGCGGCGGGCGGGCACCGGAAGTTCGCTGAGGCACTGCGGGCACTGCCTCGTCTGCTCGTCGAGCGGCGGCTCGGTCTTCCTGCGCGCCAGCAGCGCGTTCACGGGCTTGACCACCAGGAAGACGATCACGGCCGCGATCACCAGGAACGAGATCAGCGCATTGATGAAGGCGCCGTAGAGGAAGTGGCTCTTGTGGATCGTGAAGCTCAGCCCGGAGAAGTCGGGATTCCCGCCGATCGCTGCGATCAGCGGCGTGATCAGGTCCGAGACGAGCGCGGTCACGAGCGCCGCGAAGGCGACGCCGATCACGATCCCGACCGCCACGTCGACGAGGTTGCCCCGGAGCAGGAATTCCTTGAAGTCCTTCATCGGTCCCACCCTTTCGGTCGCGAATGCCCGGGCGCAATCGTCTCACCGTTCCGCCGCGTCGATCCGCCGGAGCAGCTCGTCGGCGGGGAGCGCGGCGATCACCGCCCAGAGCTCCGGGCCACGGTCTCGTCCCGTCAGCGCCAGTCTGAGCGAGCGTAGGTCGCCGCCGACCGCCTTCAGCTCGCGAACGAGCTCCCGCGCGTCACCGTTGTGGGCGAGGAGCTCACGGAAGCGCGCCAGTGTCTCGGGGGCGTCGACGTGCATAGCCGCGGGCTCGAGAATCGCGCTCGCGTAATCGCGCGCCTCGTTCAGGTCGCGCGCGCCGCGTAGCGCGGGCACGAGCTCGACCGGCGCGTCCGCCCGCGCCGCCAGCTCTTCGTCGGGCATCGCGCCGATCGCCTCGATCGCGAGTCGTCGGATCCGCGGCAGGTCGTAGTGGACGTCGTGCTTGGGCAGGCCCAGCTCGTCGAGGTAGCGGCGGACCGCCTCGGCCGGGATCCCGGCCTCGCGCAGGGACGCCACCGTCGCGCCCTCCGCACGCTTGGAGAGCTTCTTGCCGTCCTCCCCGAGGATCAGCCCATGGTGGATGAACTCGGGCGGCGTGGCGCCCAGGGCCTCGAAGAGCCGGCGGTGGAGCGCCTCGTTCGGCCGGTGATCGTTTCCGCGGACGATGTGCGTGATCCCGAAGTCGACGTCGTCGACGACGCTCGCTAGGTGGTAGGTCGGCGTTCGGTCCTCGCGCAGGAGCGTGATCCCGTCGAAGCGCTCGCCGAGACCCTCCGCCGCCTCGACGTGTCGCTGGCGCCGCTCGCTCTGGCGCACCGGCCCTTCGTCCCACTCGACGCCGAGCCACTCGAGATCGCGCAGCAGCTCCTCCTCTCCGCCGGGGACGTTGCGCGCGGGATCGGTGTCGTCGATCCGCAGGAGCAGCCAGTCGCCGAAGGCGCGGTTGGCGACCGCGCTGAGCGCGTTCCCGACGTGCAGCGACCCGGTCGGGCTCGGAGCGAAGCGGACTTTCTTCACGTCTGGGAGCGTAGCCACGCGCCGAGCTCGCTCACGGCCTCGTCGAGCCGTGAGGTGTCGCCCCATGCCCCGAGCAGCTCGAGCTCGCGAGCTTTCCGGTCGAAGCGCGGCTCGGCACGACCGACGATCTCGTCGCCGACGAGCAGCGGCAGGACGTAGTAGCCGTACTCCCGCTTCGCCTTCGGGACGTACATCTCGAGCCGGTAGTGGAAGTCGAACAATGCCTCGGCGCGGGCGCGGTCGTGCACGAGCCGGTCGAATGGAGAGAGCAGGACCGCGCGCTCCGGAACAGGCTCGTCGGAGATCTCGGGATTGGCGTGCCACTCGCCGCGCTCCTTCCAGACGCCGAGCCGCCGCCGCCGGCGCCGCTCGAGCTCGCGCTCGGCCTCGCGCCAAGGCATCGTCTCGGTCTCGGGCCAGACGCGCTCGGGCAGATCCCACACACGCACCTTTCCAACCCGGCCGGCGACCGCAATCTCGCCTCGCATGGCGAGGATGTCGAGCATTAGCCGCACCTGCCGGCCGCCCCACCAGCGGTGCGCCTCGCCCGCGGGCATCAGCTCGTGCTCGAAATCCCGCGAGAGCAGCGGGCCGTTCCGCTCGAGCTCGCGCAGGATGTA
>VAXM01000050.1 GCA_005883335.1 Actinomycetota bacterium | reverse complement strand
TCCCGGCACGCCTGCCGCGAGCGCGGCGCCGAGCCCCGCCTCCGCGGCGATCGTCCCGCCCCACAGCCCCGCTCGCACGCGCGGAGATCCGAAGCCGTAGGAGCGAAGCGCGTCGCGTCCCCTCGTGCCCGAGCGCAGCTTCGCCGCGGCGGCAAACAGGAGCACCGCCGCCAGCAAGAACCGAAGCAGACCCACGACCGTCAAAGGCGGGGAGGATACAGCGGCCGGGCTAGGGCTCCTGCCAGGTCCCGATCGGGCCGCCTGCGAGGAAGAGCTTGATCCCGTATGCCGGCCCGGTGAGGTCGTCCTCGTCGACGAACTCGGACTCTCGCGCGGAGACCATCCGGTCCCACGCGATCCCGCGGGCGACGGTCCCGACCCGATACGCGATGTCTGCGAACTCCGGGCCGCGACCAAAGGGCTCGAGGTAGATGTCGCGCAGCCGCCGGAGCTCGTGCCCGCCGGGCTCGAGGTCCAGCCGCCACGCAACCGAGCGCAGGTTCACCGTGAGTGAGAGCAGCGGGTGCGAGACGCAGCTGTCGCCCCAGTCGAACACGAGGTAGCGGCCGTCGCGCACGAACACCTGGCCGTCGTGGAGGTCGTCGTGCTGGATCGTCTCCGGCAGACCGTCGTCGGCGAGCTCTTTGCACATCTCCTCGAACCGCGGCACCGCGGCGAGCGCCTGCCGGTGCTCGTCGTCGGTGAGGCCGTGGGGACGCCTCGCCAGGAGCTCCTGCAGGAGATCCGGCAGGACCGCGAGCCGCTCATCGGGGACACCGAGCGCGAGGAGCTCGCCCGCGTGCGGCGCCACTTCGATCTGCAGGCGCGCGTACTCCGGCAGGACGCGCTCCCAGTGGCGCAGGTCGGCCCGCGTCGCGACGAGCTCCCGGAGCCGCGTCCCGGCGTCGCGCATCAGGAACCAGCCGCGCTCGGGATCGACGTCGACGACCTCGGTCACGCGGCCCGGCTGCAGCTCGGCGAGCCTGGCGGTCAGCGCCGCCTCGAACTGGTGAATGGGCGCGACCGCCTTGAAGAAGAGGTCGCCCTCGGCCGTCGGCACCCGCAGCACCGTCGACCACCAGCGCACGTGCAGCTGTTCGATCTCGCCGGTCACCTTGACCCGCGCGCGGATCCAGGCGGTTGCCTCCGCCAGCCACTCGGGCTGGGTCCAGGGAAGTCTTGACCGCACTGACCGAACATAGGAAACTCGAGACGCCGCCATGAAGAGAACGCTCGTCCTCACGTCCCCGCACATGACGGGCGACGACGTCAAGTACGCCCAGCGGGTGCTCAAAAAGCACGGCGCCTATTACGACGGGAAGGCCGACGGCGAGTACGGGCCGCTGACCGCGCAGGCCGCGTACCGGGCGCAGTACTGGATGGGCTACCAGAGCCCCCGCCAGACCTTCGGGACCGCCCTCGAGAAGCTGCTGCTGGGGCTGGCGAAGCCTTCCGCCGCGGCGAAGAAGCGGATTGCCGAGCGGACGAAGGCCGCGAAGTCGGGCCCGATCCGCGAGAAGGCCCTCGCCGCGATGGAGAAGTTCGTCGGCCTGCGGGAGCAGCCCGCCGGCTCGAACCACGTGCCGGAGATCAACAGCTGGTGGGGCGGAGGCGACGTCGCCTGGTGCGCGCGCAGCGTCTCGAAGGCGTACATCACGGCCGGCTCGAAAGCCTTCGTGCGCGGCCGGAACTACGAGTACGTGCCAACGATCGTCGGCGACGCGCGGGCCGGTCGCAACAGCCTGACCGTCACGCTCGATCCCAAGCCGGGCGACCTCGTCTGCTTCGACTGGGACGGCTCGAACTTCCGCACGGGCGAGAACCACGTCGGGATGTTCAAGTCCGGGACCAGCGGGCGCTTCAAGACAATCGAAGGCAACGTCGACTCGTGCTGCGGGTACCACGACCGCACATCGCGATCGGCGCCGCACGTGGTCTTCGTGCACGTCGGCAAGTAGCGCGAAATCCGGAAGCTTTAGACTCCTGCCCGGTCAGCTAGCAGGCGGGCGAAGCATGATCGTCGCGAGTTTCTGGTTCTGGGATCGGCCGGATTGGGGCTGGGCCGAGGTCTGGGCGCTCGCCATCTTGCTTATACCGTCGTTCGCCTTGACCGTGAACGGACAGCGGTTCTTCCTGGCGTTGATCAATGGCACTGACAACCGCTGGTCGACCTCGAAGGCAAGCGTCGTGCTCTGGACATACGGGGTCTTGTTTGCCTTCGTGACGATCTTGCTGCACACCCGAGGGCATGGTCTCGACGATCTCAAGTTGTCCAACCAGTACCTGCTACTGCTCGGTATCCCGACTGCCGCGGCCGTGAGTGCGAAGGCCATCACACAAAACAAGAAGGCCAAAGACCCGAACTACAAGCCGCCTGCACAAGGGGCGCCGCCCGACGCGCTGAAAGGCACTGGTCAGCTCTTCACCAACGACTCGGGAAACGCCGATTTGCTCGACTCCCAGTACTTCCTGTTCAGCTTGCTTCTTCTCGGCTACTTTCTCACGCAGTTCCTGAGCGCCGAGTCGACGACACTGCCGAACCTCCCGGACACACTCGTCGGGCTGACGGGAGTGACGGCCGTTGGCTACACCGCGAAGAAAGGTGTCGTGAACAAGGCCTGAGTCGGGCTATCGCCCGACGACCCTACTCCGCCCTGTAGGGGAGTAACAAGCAAGGCGTGAGATGCCCCCGCCAAGAATCGAACTTGGGCACGCGGTTTAGGAAACCGCTGCTCTATCCACTGAGCTACGGGGGCGCGACCGCAAGGGTAGCGCCCCGAAACTCGACTCTTAGGACGGCCTGGTGGCCAGCTTGACCTGAACCGAATGGCTCTGGCCGCTGCGCTCGTACGTGACTTTGACGGTGTCGCCGGGCTTGTACGAGTTGATCACGCTGGCGAGCTCATCCGGGTTCGAGATCTTCTTGCCGCCGAGCGAGGTCACGACGTCGCCCTTCTTCAGTCCGGCGCTCGCGGCGGGCGTCCCGGGCCGGACTCCGGCGATCAGGGCGTTCGAGGCGGTCGAGTCGATCGTCACGCCGAGGAACGCGTGCTGGGCCTTGCCGGTCGAGATCAGCTGCGTCACGACCGAGCGGACCGTGTTCGACGGGATCGCGAAGCCGACGCCCTCGTTGCCGCCCGAATCGCTGCGGATTTGCGAGTTGACGCCGACCACTTCGCCGGCGGTGTTGAGCAGCGGCCCGCCGGAGTTGCCGTGGTTGATCGCCGCGTCGGTCTGGATCGAGTCGGAGATCGTGAAGTTCGAAGGCGAGGTCATCGTCCGGTGGAGCGCGCTGACGATCCCACTCGTAACGGTCTCCTGAAGACCGAACGGGCTGCCGATTGCAACCACGCCGTCGCCGACCTGCAGCGCCGAGGAGTCGCCGACCTGCAGCGGATGGATCACGGAGGCGGGCGCGTCGACCTTGATGACCGCGAGGTCGGTCGAGGCGTCGGTGCCGACAACGTGCGCGTTGTACGTCTTGCCGTTCCAGAACGTGACCTTGATCGAGTTGGCGCCGTCGACGACGTGCTGGTTGGTGACGATGTCGCCGTCGGCGTCGTACACCCAGCCGGAGCCCTCGGCCTGCGAGGAGCCCGAGCCGCCGAAACCGCCGGACGAGCTCGTCGTGACGACGATCTCGACGACGCCCTTGAAGTTGTTGCGGTAGATCGCGTTGACCGAGAGCGGCGCGTTCGAGGCAGGCTGCGTGTCCTTGACCGTGACCGGGCGGACGATCGTCGTGCTGCCGTTCGAGCCGAATGCCGAGTAAAGGAGCGCCCCGCCGCCTGCGCCTACGCAGGCTGCTGCCAGGAGGGAAGCGATGAGGGGGGTGCGCAGGCGGCGGGACATCGGAGAGACGTGCTCCTTTCGATCGGTTACAGGCTCAATCTGACCAGTTCCGTCTAAGACGCGCCTGAAACTCGTCTAAGAAATCGGTAAGAAGCCCTACGGCTCTCAGGCAGCTCTCAGATTCTCGGCTCACAATGATGCCGTGAAGATCCTGGTAGTCGACGATGAGCGCGCCGTGCGCGAGTCGCTGCGGCGCGCGCTCGAGCTCGAAGGCTACGAGGTCGGGCTCGCCGTGGACGGCGGCGACGCGCTGGAGAAGCTCGAGGCGGAGGCGCAGCCGGACGCGATCATCCTCGACGTCCTCATGCCGGGCACGGACGGCCTCGAGGTCTCGCGGACGCTGCGGCGCTCGGGCAGCCGCGTCCCGGTGCTGATGCTGACCGCGCGCGCGGAGGTGGGAGACCGGGTCGCAGGGCTGGACGCCGGCGCTGACGACTACCTGACGAAGCCCTTCGCGCTCGAGGAGCTGCTCGCGCGCCTGCGCGCGCTCCTGCGCCGCACGGCCGACGGCTCTGGCGAGACCCTGCAGTTCGCCGATCTCGAGCTCGATCCGGGCACGCGCGAGGTCAAGCGCGGCGGCCAGCCGATCGAGCTGACGCGAACGGAGTTCTCGCTGCTCGAGCTCTTCATGCTCAACCCGCGGCAGGTGCTGACGAGGTCGGTGATCTTCGAGCGAGTCTGGGGCTACGACTTCGGCTACGGCTCGAACTCGCTCGACGTCTACATCGGCTACCTGCGGCGCAAGACGGAGACCGGCGGCAAGCCGAGGTTGATCCACACCGTTCGCGGTGTCGGCTACGCGCTGCGCGAGCCCTCGTGAGCTTCAAGGCACGGCTGGCACTGGTCGCGGCCGGCGCAGTGGCGCTTGCCGTGGTCGCCGCTTCGGTGGTCGTGTTCGTCGTCGTCCGTGGTCAGCTCCTGGGGCAGGTCGACAACGCGCTTCGGGACCGTGCCCATACCGTCGACGCGCACGTCGAGCCCGATGGACGCCTGGACATCGGGGGCCCCCCGTCGTTCGGTGAAGCTGAGTTCTTCCAGGCCGTTCCCGCAAAGGGTCAGGCGCTTCTCACAGCATTCGAGGTGCAGTTCAGCGCCAGGCCTCTGCCCATTTCGACCGCGGCGCGACATGCGGCAACCGGGCAGGGACGGCCGTTCTTCAGCGACACTCAAGCAGGCGACACTGAATGGCGCGTTCTGACGATCCCGGGCCGGCCCTACGCCCTGCAGATCGCTCGGCCCCTCACCGAGGTGAATCACACCCTTCACACGATCACGATCTACCTGATCGTGATCGCAGCGGGCGGGATCGGCGTGGCTGCTGGCCTCGGTCTGGCCGTCTCGCAGGCCGCGCTCAGGCCGGTTCGGCGCCTGACCGAAACGGCCGAGCACGTGACCGAGACCGGCGACCTCTCGCAGAGGATCGAGACCGGAGGCCACGACGAGCTCGGCCGGCTCGCCACGAGCTTCAACACGATGCTCGGCGCGCTCGAGGAGTCGAGCCGCGCCCAGCGCCAGCTCGTGGCCGACGCCTCGCACGAGCTGCGCACGCCGCTGACGAGCCTGCGCACGAACATCGAGGTCCTCGCGGGCGAGCGCACGCTCGCGCCGAAGGACCGGGAGCGTCTGCTCAGCGACGTGGTCGAGCAGCTCGGCGAGATGACGACGTTGATCGCCGAGCTGATCGAGCTCGCGCGCGCGGAGCAGCACCCTGAGGAAGCACAGGACATCCGCCTCGACCTGATCGCCGCGGACGCGGTCGAGCGGGCGAGGCGGAACCGCCCGAACGTCACCTACACGACCGCCTTCGAGCAGTCGATGGTCCACGGCGCCCCCTCGACGATCGAGCGCGCGGTCGCGAACCTCCTCGACAACGCGGCGAAGTGGAGCCCGCCGGGCGGCGAGATCGAAGTCGCTGTCCGCGGTGACGAGGTCACGGTCAGAGACCACGGGCCGGGAATCGCCGAAGAGGATCTCCCGTACGTCTTCGACCGCTTCTACCGCGCTTCGGACGCGCGCGGGCTTCCGGGGTCGGGTCTCGGGCTCGCGATCGTGAAGCAGGTCGCCGAGGCTCACGGCGGGACGGTCGTCGCCGAGCGCCCGGAAGGCGGCGGCACGCTCATGCGCCTACGGCTCGACGGCCGGAAACCCTCTTAAGGACTTCTTAGACGCCTTTCAGGGGTCTCTCACGTCGCGCTGGTTCGATGAGCCGCGATGAAGTCCGAAAGGAGACCCATGGACAGGTCGCTCAAACGCAAGGTCGTCGCCGGCACCGTCGTCGCACTCGCGGTCGGTGGGACCGGTGGGGCAATCGCCGCCACGCAGCTTCGTTCCTCACCGAGCGAGGAGAGCAAGGCGGTCGTCAGCGACGCGGCGAAGCAACTCGGCGTCCAGCCGGATCAGCTGAGCAGCGCCCTCAAGAAGGCGCTCGAGAACCAGGTCGACGCTGCCGTCGCGGCCGGCCGGATCACCAAGGCCCAGGGCGATGCGCTCAAGCAGCGGATCGAGTCGAATGACTTTCCGCTCTTCGGGCCCATGGCGCTCGGGTTCGGCTTCGAGCACGGCTTCGGGCATCACGGCTTCCCCGGGCTGGACGCAGCGGCGTCCTACCTCGGCCTCACCGACACCCAGCTCGACTCGAAGCTCGACTCGGGCAAGACTCTCGCCCAGGTCGCGAAGGACCAGGGCAAGTCGGTCGACGGGCTGATCGCGGCCATGAAGGCCGATCTGAAGCAGAAGCTCGACCAGGCCGTCTCCGCCGGCCGCGTGACCCAGGCCCAGGAGAACCAGATCCTCAAGGACGCCGACCAGCGGATCACGAACCTCGTCAACGGCAAGATCATCCGGCCCGCCCGGCCTGAGGGCTGGTTCGGCCACCGCGACGACTTCGGCGCCCGCCCGGATACGGGCTACCAGGGGCCGCCCGCGGCATGACCAGGATCGAGGCAGCCCGCCGCCGCGCAGCCGGCGCAAAGCGAATCGCAGCCGCGGCGGCCGCGGCGGGCTTCCTCGCAACCCTGCTGCTCGTCCGCGGCACGCATCTCGGGCAGGCGGCGACGACCTCGAGCTCGACCTCCGGTTCGAGCTCCAGCTCAAGCTCGAGCACCCAGTCGAGCGGCGACAGCTTCGACTACGGCTCGACCTCGGTCGCACCGTCGAGCGGCAGCACCTCGTCGCCGCAGGCCCAGACGAGTGTCTCCTGAGCCGCAGTCCTTCCCCTCCATGGGCATCGAAGTGGCCGTCTGCGGCGCAACAGTCGGCGAGCTCGCGGCGATCCGGGGGCTCTTCGGCGAGTGGGACCGTGTCTTCTCGCGCTTCCGTCCAGAGAGCGAGCTGAGCCGGCTCAATCGCGATGCCTCCGAGGTCGCGGTGGTCTCGCGGCTCTTCGCCTCTGCGCTCCGGACGGCGCTCAGCGCGGCGGCCGCCACGGACGGCCTCGTCGATCCGACGCTCGGCGCCGCCGTCGAGGCTGCCGGCTACGACCGCGACTTCTCCCTGGTCGGAGACGACGAACGGCCGCCCGGGCCCCCATCGCCGGGCAAGTGGCGGTCGCTACGTCTCTCCGGACGCTTGCTTTCTCGTCCTCCGGGCACCGTGCTCGACCTCAACGGGGTGGTCAAGTCGCTGGCCGTCGATGCGGCGCTGCAGCTGACTGCCGGCGATGCCTTCGTCTCCGCCGGCGGAGACGTGGCTGTCCGCGGCGGCTCGGTCGTCGGTCTTCCGGGCGACGGCACGCTCCGCCTGCTCGCGGGCGGGATCGCGACCAGCGGCAAGACGAAGCGCTCGTGGCGACGCGGCGGGGTCGTCCAGCATCACCTGATCGATCCGCGCACAGGCCGCCCGGCAGAGTCGCGCTGGGACGAGGTCACCGTTGCCGCCGGGTCCTGCGTTGGAGCGGACGTCGCGGCGAAGGCTGCCTTCCTGCTCTCGGACGACGGTCCGTCCTGGTTGGACGAGCGCGGGCTGGCGGGGCGCTTCCGAGCCGGTGAGACCGTCGTCGCCAACCACGCCTGGCGCACCGAGCTTTCGGCGGCGGCGTGATCCTTGCCGCCAACTACGTCTGGTATGTCGAGCGGGCCGGCGGGATCCTCGCGTACGCGCTGCTCTCGGGCTCCGTCATTCTCGGGCTGCTGCTTTCGGGAAAGGCCAAGCTGTCCCGCTGGCCGCGCTTCGCGCTCGAGGACGTGCACCGCTTCGTTGGGCTGCTCGCAGGGACGTTCATCTTCATCCACGTGGGCGCGCTGCTCGTCGACAGCTATCTGCCGTTCTCGCTGACCAACATCCTGGTTCCCGGGACGGCGCCCTACCGGCCGGTCTCGGTCGCGTTCGGCGTGATCGCCGCCGAGCTGCTCGTGGCGCTCGCCGTGACGAACCACTACCGGAAGGCCCTTTCGTACCGTTTCTGGCGGAAGGCGCACTACCTGAACTTCGCGGTCTGGCTGCTCGCGCTCGTGCACGGGGTCGCCGCCGGAACCGACCGCTCGACGACGTGGGCGCTCGCCCTCTACATCGGCACCGCCTCCGTGGTCGCCGGACTGACCGCGAGCCGCTTCGCGGGGCCCGCGCCCGAGTCCGCGCCGATACGCTGACCGTGTGGAAGAACGCGCAGCCCTCGCGACCGTCGTCGCCACTCGTCGTTCCGCTCCGAGACCGGTAGGTTCGAAGCTCGTCGTCTTCGAGTCGGGCAGGCTGCACGGCTCGGTTTCCGGCGGTTGCGTCGAGAGCGACGTCGCCGAGCAGGCCAAAGAGGTCATCGCCGGTGGCGAGCCGCGGCTTCTGACCTACGGGATCACTGATGACGAAGCCTGGGGCATCGGCCTGCCCTGCGGCGGCGAGATCGACGTTTTCATTCAGATGCTCGAAGGCGAGTTGCCCCAGGACGGCGACGACGCTCGGCTGACCGTCCTGGAAGGCCCCCGCGCGGGGCAGCAGTGGCTTGCGGACGTCGAGGGGCCGAGCCGCGTCCTCGAGCTCGACGGCGAAAAGGTGTTCGCGGAGGTCCCAGCTGTGCGGCTGCGACTCGTCGTCGTGGGCGCGACGGACACCGCGGAGGAGCTCTGCCGCGCGGCGGGCGCGCTCGGCTGGGGCACGACCGTCGTTGACCCCCGGCCCGGGCTGGTCACGCGCGAGCGGCTGCCGAGCCCGGACGAGCTCGTCGTCGCCTGGCCGGACGAGGGCCTCGAAAAGCTCGAGTTGAACGGCGACACCGCGGTCGTCGTGCTCACGCACGAGGAGCGGCTCGACGTGCCTGCCCTCACGACGGCGCTCGCCGGCGAGCCGTTCTACGTCGGCGCAATCGGCTCGCGCAAGACGCAGGCGAAGCGTCGCGAGCGGCTCCTCGAGGCGGGCCTCCCGGAAGAACGTCTCGACGGGCTCGCAGGCCCGGCGGGCCTCGATCTCGGCGCGGATACGCCTGCCGAGACCGCCGTCTCGATCCTCGCCGAGGTGCTGGCCGTGCGCGCGGGCCGCTCGGGCGGCCGCCTCGCCGAGCGCAGCGGGCCGATCCACGCCTGAGTGACAGCCGTCGCGCTCGCGTGCGCGTCGGCCGCGCTGTTCGGCGCGATGTCGGTCGCCGTCCGGTTCGCCGTCCGCCGTTCGGACGACGTGGAGCTCGGCTCGCTGGCGATGTCGTCCGTCGCCTTCGTGCTCACCGCTGCGATCGGGGCGACACGGCGTCTCGATCTTCGAGACGTCTGGCCGTTCCTGATCACCGGGACGATCGCCCCCGGGCTGTCGCAGGTCTTCTTCGTGCGCGCGGTGCGCGAGGCGGGTGCCGCCAGGACGTCGGTGCTGATGGGCACCGCTCCGCTCGTGGCCGTCGCGATCGCCCTCGTTTTCCTGCGCGAGCCGGTGCGCGCGCCGCTGCTGATCGGCGCCGCGCTGGTCGTCGCGGGCGGGATCGCGCTGGCGCGCGAGCGCGTGCGGCCCGAGGACTTCCGGCGCCTGGGCGTGCTCTTCGCGCTCACCGCGACCGTCCTCTTCGCGATCCGCGACAACGTGCTGCGCTCGTTCGCGAAGGACACGCAGGTCCACGCGCTCATCGCCGCGCCGGCCTCGCTGCTCGCCGGGCTCGCGACGATCGCCGTCTACGTCCTCGTCTCGCGCCGCGGTGCGTGGCCACACGGCTACGGGCGGCAGCTCCGGCTGTTCCTGCCCGCAGGAGTCTTCTTCGGCCTCTCCTACGCGGCGCTCTTCGAGGCCTACTACCGCAGTCGCGTCAGCGTCGTCGCGCCGCTCGTGGCGACCGAGTCGCTCTGGGGAGTCGTCTTCTCCGTCATGCTCCTTCGGCGCAGCGAGCTCGTCGGCCGCTGGCTCGTCGCCGGCGCGGCGTTGATCGTCGCGGGCGGCGCGCTGATAGGTGTGTCGCGATAATCACGGCGTGGGCTGGCTGACTCAGTTGGTCGAGGAGCGCGGGGCCGAGGCGCTCGACCTGCACGCGCAGACGATCAACCCGCAGTTCGTCCGGCTGCTGCGGACGATCGGCTTCGACCGCCGCTGGGCCCGGGCGGAGGGCGCGTACCTCTGGGACTCGGACGGCAACCGCTACCTCGACGTGCTCGGCGGCTTCGGCATGTTCAACGTCGGGCGAAACAACCCGCGCGTCCGCGAGGCTCTCATCGAGGCGCTGGAGCTCGACCGGCCGGGCTCCGTGCAGCTCGGCGTCGACTCGCTCCCGGCGCTGCTCGCCGAGGAGCTGCTGCGGCTTGCGCCCGCAAGGGTCGAGCGCGTCCTGTTCACGAGCTCCGGCGCGGAGTCAGTGGAGGCGGCGATCAAGCTCGGCCGCGCGGCGACCGGCCGCCCGCGTGTCCTTTCGCTGGAGCACGGCTTCCACGGGCTGACGCTCGGTGCGCTCTCTGCCACCTCCGCCTCCGAGTTCACGTCGCGCTTCGGCCCGCTGCTGCCGGGCTTCGAGAAAGTGCCCTGGGACGACCTCTCGGCGCTCGAGGACAAGCTCCGAGCGGAGGACGTTGCGCTCTTCATCGTCGAGCCGGTGCAGGGCAAGGGCGTCAAGATCCCCGCCCCCGGCTACCTCGAGGGCGTGCAGCAACTCTGCCGCCGCTACGGGACCCTCTTCTGCGTCGACGAGGTGCAGACCGGCTTCGGCCGCACCGGCCGGATGTTCGCGTTCGAGCACTGGGGCCTCGAGCCCGATCTGGTCACCGTCGCGAAATCGCTCTCGGGCGGCTATGTGCCTGTGGGCGCGCTGCTGATGTCGCGCGAGGTTTACGACGGCGTCTTCGACTCGCTGCCGAACGCGGTCAGCCACGGCTCGACCTTCGCACCGAACGACCTTGCGATGGTCGCGGGGCTCGCAAGCCTGCGGGAGCTCCGCGAGCAGGGCCTGGTCGAGCGCTCGGCACGGCTGGGCGAGCTGCTGCTCGAGCGGACGCGGGGCTTCGCCGACCGGTTCGAGGTCGTCCGCGACGTGCGCGGCCTAGGGCTGATGTGGGCGATCGAGTTCCAGGAGCCGCCCGGCGGCTCGCGCACCTGGAAGCTGCTGGAGCGGATCCAGCCGGGGCTCTTCTCGCAGCTCGTCGTCGTGCCGCTCTTCCGCGATCACCGAATTCTGAGCCAGGTCGCGGGCCACGGGCTGAACGTGCTCAAGGCGATCCCGCCGCTGGTCGTGACCGAGGAGGATCTGGACTGGTTCGTCTCGGCGCTCGAGGAGACGGTCGCCGGCGCCGAGAAGATGCCGCGCGCCCTCGTCCGCTTCGCGTTGCAGGCCGCGCGCGCCGGCCGCCCCCAGCGGCGCCGCCTCGCCCGCGCCTAACGGATGCGGTAACGCCTACACGCGAGCGCGTGGTTGCGTGCCCGGTCCCAGACGTTGACGCATACGCGGTACGCACCTGCTGGAATCGACTTTGGGAGTGGCTGTTGCGTCCAGAGCCTGTAGCGGGACGGCCAGCTCGCTTGGGTCCAGCCGAACCTCACCCTCCACATGGCGCGGCCGGGAAGCGTCAGCGTGAGGTCGAACCGCACGGTGCCGCGATCGTCGCCGATCCGACCGCCGAAGTACGCACGGTGGCCGCGGCGTGCCGACCCGGCGCTGACGGTCACTCGAGGCTTCACGCGATCCGGCTGGCAGGCATCGCCTTTACCGTCGTGGTTCGAGTCCAGCTGGTCGGGGTTGTACTTGTCGGGACAGTTGTCGCCCGAGTCCGGGACGCCGTCGTGGTCACGGTCGGCCGGAGCGACGGCGTGAAAGTGGAAGGTCACGCTGTAGGCGATCCCGCTTGACGTGGTCAATCCGACTCGCCAGTACCAGTCGCTGCCGTAGGGCGGGCCCCAGACTCGCTGCGGCTGAACGGACGTCCAGCAGTTGACGTTCGCCGCCGTGCAGAAGTGCGTGTCGACGGTCACGTTCTGGGTGAAACCCGGGTCTGTGGCGGTCTCGAACCGGACGATCGTGTCTTCCGGCTGTGCCCAGTCGACGTGCCACGTGAAAGTCGGGTAGTTGCCGGCGGCGCTCTCGATCGTGGCCCCGTCGGCCGGTGTGAGCAGCGTGATCGTCGGCGTCCCGGCCGCCGAGGAAGCTGGGGCGAGGACGAGCAGCGCAACGGCGACGGTGGCCAGTGCGAGGGCGGCTCGCGGCATGGGCTTTCCCTCGGATCCCCGAGCCGTGTGGGATATGCCTCGTTTGGGTTACCGCCCCGCTCGGTAGGCGTCGGTGCGCTCCCAGGCGAGCTTGCCGCCGCGGGCGACCTTCGCGGTGACGAACGTCGCCGCGCCGAGCGCCCGCTCGTCGAACAGCTTCACGCGCGTGGGGACGAGCTCGTAGAACCGGTAGGCCTTTTGTGGCTCGTAGGCGCGAAACCGCGGTGCATAGATCTCTTCAGCATCGGGCCCGCCCGCCCGCGCGTCGCCGAAGACCTGGATCCCGCGGTCCGGCTTGCCCCAGGTCTGGCCCGAGTCGTAGACGGCGATCGCGACTGAGGGATTCGTCCGCAGGTTGCGCGAGTGGCGGGCACCCGGATCGGAGAGCCAGATGATCCGCAGGTCCGGCGCCCAGGCAAAGTACGCCGTGTTGACGTAGGCGCGGCCGCGCGGGCCGACGGTCGAGATCGCGCAGAGCGTCGAGGCCTCGAGCAACTCGCGGGCCAGCGCGCCGATTCGCGCCTGGCTGACGCGCCGCTGCGATCGCCGAATTGCCATCGGCAGCGACCAGCCTACTGTGCGGCCGACCGATCTCTAAGGGAGAACTCGCAGAGTGGTGCTCGATTCGAAACCCGCGAGACTGCCGCCGCCGCGGCTGAGCTCGACGAGGCACAACCCTGCAGTCGCCGGATCCCTCGCCAGGCGCTCCATCATCTCGATCGCGTCGTCGAGCGTCTCGAGCTCGGCGAGGATCCGGCCGTCGGTGTCGTCGACGAGGAAGAGGCTCACGAGGTCGGTCAGGGCTCAGAGACCTCGGCGTGGCGTTCGGCGATGCAGCCTCGCGCCCACGACTCGGCGGCTTCGACCAGCCGGCCGCAGAGGATGTCGAGCTCGCGCTCGTCGTCCGGCAGGTGGTCCGGTGAGACTTCGATGCGAACCTGGTTCAGCGATGCCTCCGCGTCCTCGCCGATCTCGTGACGCTCCTCGGCGACGATCGAGACGTCTCCGACCTTCGGCAGTAGCGCCGCGGCGAGCTCGTCGATCTCGGCCGGGGTCGCGCCTCTGCCTGCGAAGACGCCGAAGTTGACCCGCACCTCGACTCCTGGAGGCTCGACATCACGGACACAGAACGCCAGCTGAGGTTCGGTCATGAGTTCTAAGTCGTATTGCCGTAGAGCGGCGGATCCTAACCCTCGGTCGGCTCCCAGCGGAACGCGCGGAGCGCGACGATCACGCCTACGACTCCCCAGGCCGCCAGGATCGCGACGTTCGTGCCCTGCGACCAGATCTCGTGCCCGTGCAGCATCACGTTGCGGACGAGCCGGAGGAAGTACGTGAGCGGCAGCACGTCCGCGATCGCGCGCAGGAAACCCGGGTACGAGTGCGGCGAGAAGAACGACCCTGAGATGAACGCGCTCGGCAGGTAGATCGCGTTCACGACCGCGGACGCGCCCTCGGCGCTCTTGATCAGCGCGCTCAGTCCGATCCCGAGCCCGCAGAACGAAACCGCCCCGAGAAGGAGGGCGAGCACGAGCGAGAGCGCGTGGTGGGGGAGGGCGACCGAGAAGAACGCGCGACCGATCGCGAGCAGCCCGACGACCTCGATCGCGAAGGCGGCGAGGAATGCGCTCAGCAGCGCGCTCACGTAGACCGGCGCGGGTAGCGGCGTGGCCCTGAGCCGCTTGAGGATCCCGGACTCGCGCCGGATCACGAGCACGATCGCGAGGCCCGCAAAGGCAATCGAGATCGCCCCGTAGCCGATCATCCCCGCCTCGAGGAACGGAGCCGAGCGGACGTTGCCCTCGCTCTTGATCCGGTCGTTCCCGTACACCGAAGCCAGCAGCAGGAAGAAGATCATCGGCAGCAGGAAGGTGAAGAAGGCGAGCTCGCGGCTGCGCGTGTAGAGCAGCAATTCGCCCTTCAGCTCGTGGCGGAAGAGCCTCACTCCGGTTGCTCCTCGGTGAGCGTCAGGTAAACCTCCTCGAGGCTGGGGCGGCGCACGACCAGGCCTTCGAGCTCGCGATTCTCGGCGATGGCCTTGGCGGTGAGCTCGTGGAGGACGCGTGTGGGGCTGTCGGTCTCGAGGACGACCTCGCGGCCGTTCTCGCGGTAGCGGATCTCGGTCGAGGGCCCGGCTCCGATCAGGTCGGCCGGCGGGCCGACCGCGACGACCTCGCCGTGGCGGAGCACTGCGACGCGGTCGGCGAGGCGCTCGGCCTCGTCGAGGTAGTGCGTCGTGAGCACGATCGTCTTGCCGAGGCTGCGGAGCGAGCGCAGTGTCTCCCAGGCCTGGCGACGCGCGTGCGGGTCGAAGCCGGTCGTCGGCTCGTCGAGGAAGATCAGCTCGGGGTCGCCGACGAGCGCCAGGCCGAGGTCGAGGCGGCGGCGCTGACCGCCGGAGAGGCGGCGCACTACCTGGTCTCGCTGGTCGCGGAGCCCGATCAGCTCGACGACGTCGTCCACGGGACGGGGGCTCGAGTAGTACCCGGCGAACAGCCGCAGGCTCTCGGCGGCCGTGAGCGTCTCGTACATCGCCGATGACTGGAGCACGACACCGATCTGCTCGCGCCAGCCGCTGCCCGCGAGTGCGGGGTCGGTGCCGAGGACTTCGACGCTGCCGCCGTCCCGCTTGCGGTAGCCCTCGAGGATCTCGACGGTTGTGGTCTTGCCGGCGCCGTTCGGGCCGAGGAGGCCGAAGACCTCGCCGCGCTCGACTTCGAAGTCGATCCGCGGACGGAGATGGCGCTCATGCGAGCTGAATCGCGAGCATCTCGGCCGGCGCGAACGGCGGCTCCTCGCCGCCTGTCAGCTCGGCGGCGATCTTGCTGCAGTCCGGCTGGTGGCCGACGACGACGACGGTCTCGCCGCGACCGCCTGCCGCGGACTTGACGTCTTCGGCGGTCGCTCCGGGCGCCAACCGCTCGTCCGCTTCGGAGCTCGGCACCGGTTTCGCGGGCGCGGAGCAGCGGGCTCGTGAGGACGGCGTCGGGCCGGATTCCCTCGGAGGCGAGGCGCTCGCCCAGCTCGCGGGCGGCGCGGCGGCCCTCGGCGGTGAGCGGCCTCAGCTCGTCCGGCTCTCCGTCCGCAGCTTCGGCGTGGCGAACGAGGTAGAGCTGCACGGCTGAGAGAATAGTCGCGTGGGCACGCTTCGTTACGTGGTTGCCGACGTGTTCACGGACACGCCCCTGGCCGGGAACCCCGTCGCGGTCTTCACGGACGCCCGCGGGCTCGAGGCCGACGAGATGCAGCGGCTGGCCCGCGAGCTGAATCTCTCCGAGACGGTGTTTGTGCTGCCTTCGGAGACCGATGGGCACGCGCGGATCCGGATCTTCACGCCCGGGGTCGAGCTGCCGTTCGCGGGGCATCCGACGCTCGGGACGGCGTTCGTGCTCGCGCAGCCGATGCAGCTCGAGGAGATCCGGCTCGAGACGGGGATGGGGACGGTGGTCATCGCGCTCGAGCGCGAGGGACCGCGGATCGTCTTCGGGCGCATGGAACAGCCGGTGCCTTCGTGGGAGCCGTTCGCAGACGCGGAGGCCTTGCTCGCTGCGCTCGGCGTAGAGCGGTCGAAGCTTCCGGTCGAGGTGTACGACAACGGCGTTCAGCACGTCTACGTCACCCTGGAGTCCGAGGACGACGTCGCAAAGCTCACGCCGAATCTGGCCGGACTAGGGCTGCCAGAGATGCTCGGCACGAACTGCTTCGCGGGCGCGGGGGCTCGCTGGAAGCTCCGGATGTTCGGGCTCGGCGGGATCGCCGAGGACCCGGCGACCGGGTCGGCTGCGGGACCGCTGGCGGTTCATCTCGCGCGGCACGGGCGGATCGGCTTCGGCGACGAGATCGAGATCTCGCAGGGCGCGGAGATCGGCCGGCCCTCGACGCTCTACGCGCGTGCCGACGGCTAGGAGGATCAAATCGAGCGAGTCGAAGTCGGCGGCAGCGCAGTAATCGTCGCCCGCGGCGAGTTCAGGCTTCCCTGAGCTCGACGGCTTCGATCTCCGGAAGCTCCGGGGCGAGGGACCTCCAGAAGACGCCGCCGTTGGTCGAGAGGAAG
>VAXM01000049.1 GCA_005883335.1 Actinomycetota bacterium | reverse complement strand
GGCGTACACGACGTAGTCCGGGTCGTCTTCGGCGATCGCGACCGCGCGGCCCGCGGGGAGGCCGCCGCCGGACTCGCGCCAGGTGCGGCCGGCGTCGTTCGAAATGGCGAGCGGCGGGCGCCGGTCGACGACCGCGATCACCGTCGAGCCCGACGCGGCCGCCGCCACCACGCGGGGCAGTTCCACCTCGAGCGTCGGCCGCTCGACGTGCACGTCCGAGCTTCCGAGCACGACCTCCTCCTCCAAATCGACCTCGAAGACTCCGTCGACGGTGCCGACAAGCGCCCTCATCTCAGCCGCCGCGCGAGCAGGCCCGTGACGAGCGCGCCGGCCCGCCGCGCCGAAGCGGCCGGCGCATGCCCGCCGGCTCTCGCCGCCAGGTACGAGACCGCGAACGCGTCGCCCGCGCCGGTCGGGTCGATCGGGCCGCCCACCGGCTGCGTCGCAACCTGCTCGAGCCGCCCGTCCGCGTAGACCAGCGATCCCCGCGACCCGAGCGTCACCACCACCTCCGGCACCCCGAGCGCCCGCAGCGCAGCCTCGTTCGGCTCGCCTACGAGCACCCGAGCCTCCTCCTCGGCGAGCTTCAGCACCGCGACGTGGCGAAGCACCTTCGG
>VAXM01000147.1 GCA_005883335.1 Actinomycetota bacterium | reverse complement strand
GATCCGCTATGTCGTGATCCACGACACCGAGTACGGCTACGACCCGACCATCGCGCTGTTCCAGAACCCGCTTGCCTACGTCAGCTCGCACTATGTCCTGCGCTCCGCCGATGGACAGGTCACCCAGATGGTGCCGACGCAGGACGTCGCGTGGCACGCCGGCAACTGGTGGGTGAACAGTCACGCGATCGGGATCGAGAACGAGGGCTTCGCGACCGAGGGCAACACGTGGTACACGCCGCGGCTCTACCGCTCGCTCGCCCGGCTGACGCGTTACCTCGCGGACCGGAACGGCATCCCGCTCGACCGAGAGCACCTCATCGGCCACGACCAGGTTCCCGGGCCGACGGCCCCATACCAGCCCGGGATGCACTGGGATCCGGGACCGTACTTCGACTGGGCGCAGTTCATGGCCCGCGTCGGTGCCCCGATCAACGGGAGCGGGGGCGACCGCACGGGCCGCATCGTCACGATCGACCCCAACTTCGCGACGAACCGGCCGGTGGTGACCTACTGCGAGAGCGGCTCCTGTAGAACCCTGCCGCCGCAGCCGACGAACTTCCTTTACCTGCACACGGCGCCGAGCGAGAGCGCCCCACTCGTGTCCGACCCGCTGCTGAGCGGCACCGGCCTCGAACCGGACGGCGTCGGGACAACGCAGGCAAATGACTGGGGCGACAAGGCCGTCACGGGCCAGACCTTCGCGGTCGCGGGTCGCTCAGGCGACTGGGTCGCGATCTGGTACGGCGGCCGGCGGGCCTGGCTCGAGGATCCCGTTGGCAGGAACACCGTCGCCGGCAGCGGGACGCTCGTGACCCCGAAGGCCGGTCTCGCGTCGATCCCGGTCTACGGGCGCGCGTACCCCGAGGACATCTCCGGCAGCACGCTCGGGTACGAGATTCCCGCGGGGCAGGTGTACGTCGCGAAGGACCTCGTCGGTGCCGACTACTACGAAGCGACGACGTTCGACGCGCTGGACACGTACCACGTCTTCACCGGCCCGACGCAGTTCTACGAGATCTCGTTCAACCACCGCATCGCGTTCGTGAAGGCGGCGGACGTCGACGTCATCCACTGAGCCTCCGCGCCGGGGCGAGTCGCGACCATGCTCGCCCTGGCGTAGCCTCTAGCCGTGTTCAAGCGCGTTCTCGTCGCGAACCGAGGCGAGGTCGCCGTGCGCGTGATTCGCACGCTGCACGAGCTGGACGTCGAGGCCGTCGCCGTCTACTCGACCGCCGACGAGGACGCGCTCCACGTGAGGCTCGCGGACCGGGCCGTCTGCATCGGTCCGCCGCAGGCGACGGAAAGCTACCTCCGCATCCCGTCGTTGATCGCGGCGGCGACCACCACCGCCTGCGAGGCCGTCCACCCGGGCTGGGGCTTCCTCGCCGAGAACCCGGCCTTCGTGGCGGCGTGCGCCGACAACGACCTGGTGTTCGTCGGCCCGAGCGCCGAGGTGATGGCGCGCATGGGCGACAAGGTCCAGGCGAAGGCGGAGATGCGCGCGGCGGACGTCCCGGTCGTCCCGGGCACGGAGGGGACGACGACGCTGGACGAGGCGCGCGATGCCGCGGAGGAGGCCGGCTATCCGGTGCTGCTCAAGGCGGCGGCGGGCGGCGGCGGCAAGGGGATGCGGCTCGTCGGCGAGCGGAGCGACCTGGATGCAGCGTTCACGACCGCGGCGCTGGAGGCCGAGGCCGCCTTCGGCGACGGCAGCCTCTACCTCGAGAAGGCCGTCTCGCCGGCGCGTCACGTCGAGATCCAGGTGCTCGCCGATGGCGAGGGAGGCGTGCTGACGCTCGGCGAGCGCGAGTGCTCGATCCAGCGGCGGCACCAGAAGCTGATCGAGGAGTCGCCTTCGCCGGCGCTCAGCCCGGACAGGCGCGAGGAGATGGAGGCCGCTGCCGAGCGAGCCTGCGAGACGATCGGCTACCGCAACGCGGGCACCTTCGAGTTCCTGCTCGGCGCGGACGGCGCCTTCTATTTCATCGAGCTCAACGCGCGGCTCCAGGTCGAGCACCCGGTCACCGAGCTCGTCACCGGGATCGACATCGTGCGCGAGCAGCTGCGCATCGCAGCGGGGGAGCGCCTGGCGCGAACCGGACGCGCCGAGCGGCGCGGCCACGCGATCGAGGTCCGGCTGAACGCGGAGGACCCTGCGCGCGGCTTCGTGCCGAGCCCCGGGCGGATCACGCGTTTTCGCCCGCCGCTCGGCCCCGGCATCCGCTTGGACACGCATGTCGAGGAAGGCACCGCCGTGCCGCCGCACTACGACTCGCTGCTCGGCAAGCTGATCGTCTGGGACGAGTCGCGGCCGGAGGCGATCGCCCGCGCTCTGCGCGCCCTCGGCGAGCTCCAGTTAGACGGCGTCCCGACGACGCGCGCGCTCGCGATCGACGTCCTGCGCAGCGAAGGCTTCGCGAACGGGCGCTACTCGACGGAGTACCTCGCCGAGGCGGCTGCAGCGCTCCCCGCGCTCACGGGGTCCTGATGGCCGGCCGCCGCGCCGCGCGCCGGACCGCCCTCGTCCTCCTCTACCAGTGGGACGTGACCGGCCAGGAGCTGGCCTCGCTCTTCGAGGGCGAGATCGACGACTACTCGCGCGAGCTCGCGGAGGCCGTCATCGAGCAGCACGAGGAGCTCGACCGGCGCGTCACCGAGGCATCGGACGAGTGGCCCGCCGACCGGCTCGGCGCGCTCGAGCGCAACATCCTGCGCCTCGCGCTGCTGGAGCTCGACCGCGGCGACGTGCCGCTCGAGGTGGCGATCGACGAGGCCGTGAGCCTGGCGAAGCGCTACTCGTCCGAGGACGCGGGCGGCCTCGTCAACGGCATACTCGGTCGCATCGTGAGGGAGAAAGCAACGTGAGCGCCGAGGACCGGCTCAAGAATGCCGAGACGCTGCTCGACCGGCTCGAGCAGACCCGGTCGCGCCTCGAGCGGACGACCGACCCCGACGAGGCGATCGAGGTGCTCCAGGAGCTGGCCGAGATCGCGAAGGAAGTAGAGTCGCAGCTCCAGCAGGCGAAGCGGGAGGCAGAGAGTTGAACACGCCAGAAGAGCTGCTCGAGCTGATCGAGCCCTATCTCGACGAGCTGGCGCTGACCCCCGAGCTCGGCGAGCTGGAGCCCTCGATGCGCTACGCGGTCGCAGGCGGGGGCAAGCGCGTCCGGCCGCTGCTCTGCCTCGCGACGGCCGAGGCCGCCGGCGCCGAGCCCGAAGCGGCCCTCCCCGCAGCCGCCGCGCTGGAGCTCGTCCACAACTTCTCGCTCGTCCACGACGATCTCCCCGCGCTGGACAACGACGAGGTGCGGCGCGGGCGGCCCAGCACGTGGGCGGAGTTCGGGGAGGGCGTCGGGATCCTGGCTGGCGACGCGCTGCTCGCGGAGGCGCTCAGGCTCGCTCTGACGTACCCGACGCCGGATGTGGCGCGCGAGCTCGTCCAGGCGACGCTCGGCATGATCGGCGGCCAGTACCTCGACATCACCGGTGGCGAGGCCGATCTCGCCTCGCTGCACCGCCTGAAGACGGGCCGGCTCTTCGCGGCCTCGATCGCGTGCGCGCTGTGGGTTGCCGAGGTACCGGAGCGCGAGCAGGCGCCGTGGCGCGCGTTCGCAGATGACGTTGGCCTGCTCTTCCAGATCGTCGACGACATCCTCGACGAGGACGGCTACCTGCTCGAGCGCGGCGCCGAGGGCGCGCGGGCGCTCGCGGACGAGACGGCGGAGCGCGCGCAGGCTCGTCTTGGCGAGGTCGCCGCGGACACCTCCGTGCTCTCCGAGATCGTGGCCGGCCTGGCCGCCCGCACCTCCTGATTCCACGCGCCGATGGCGCGCCTCTCGAACGATACGGCCGAGCTCGTTCCGCGCACGAGCTTCGACGGGCCGGAGCTGCGCTTCGACTTTCCGGGGCTCGAGATCGGCGTCGCGGAGTACGAGGAGGGCCCGACCGGCTGCACGGTCTTCCACTTCCCGGGCGGCCCGGTCGCGTGCTCGACGGACATTCGCGGCGGCTCGCCTGCCGTCAGCGGCGCCGGGGTCGAGCTCGTCGATGCGATCTGCCTCGCAGGCGGCTCGCTCTACGGGCTCGAGGCGGCGGCCGGAGTAGCGGCCGAGCTGCTCGCGCGCCGCGGCTACAGCACCGACTGGCTCCAGATCCCGCTCGTCGCGGGCGCGATCATCTTCGACTGGGGCCCGCGCGACAACGCCGTCTACCCGGACAAGGAGCTCGGACGGGCGGCGCTGCGGGCGGCGGCGCCGGGGGTATTCCCGGTCGGAGCGCGGGGAGCCGGCCGCTCGGCGACGGCCGGGAAGCTGTTCGCGTACGAGGAGGGCGAGCCGGCCGGGCAGGGCGGAGCGTTCCGGCGGGCCGGCGGGACGCACGTGGCGGTCTTCACGATCGTCAACGCGATCGGCGCGATCGTCGACCGCGAGGGCAACATAGTGCGCGGCCACTACGACCGCGAGACCGGCTTGCGGCGCGCGCTCGTGCCGACC
>VAXM01000145.1 GCA_005883335.1 Actinomycetota bacterium | reverse complement strand
TCGCGAAGTCGATCAACGTCGTTGCGATGACGGTGGCCGCTGTCCCGTTCTACCTGTGGGCCCGCCGTCTCGCGGGTGGCTGGTGGGCGGTCCTCGGAACCGTCCTTTTCCTCGCGCTGCCGATCTTCAACTACACGGGCGTGGTGATGACGGAGAGCGCCGCGTTCCCGCTCTTCATCGCGTCCTTCCTCGCAATCGCGCTCGTCCTGGAGCGGCCGACGCTGCCGCGACAGGTGATCGCGCTCGTCGTGATCGGCCTTGCCTGCACTGTGCGGTTCCAGGCGCTCGTGCTGGTCCTCGTGTTCGTCGCCGGGATCCTGTTCAAGCTCGCGCTCGATGCAGCCGTCGGCGCGACCGAGCGCTCGCGGCGCGCGCTCTGGCTTGAGCTGAGGCGGTACTGGCTCGCCTTCGGCCTCCTGGTCGCGGGGGCCGTTGCATACGGTCTCCTAAAGCTTGCGGAGGGACAGTCGCTCTCGAGCGGATTGCGGGCCTACGGCGGGACCGTCAAGGTGCATTACTCGATCCGCGACGTGCTTCGCTGGAGCGTCTACCACGGCGGTGAAGTCGCACTCGCGGTGGGCGTTATCCCGGCTTGCGCCCTTGTCGTGCTGCTCGGCCTCTTCGGCCGTCGCTGGAGGGCAACTGTGGCCGAGCGTGCCTACCTGGCCGTGGCGCTAGCCGCCATCCCGCTGATTCTGGTACAGGTTGGCGCCTATGCCTCGCGCTACTCGCTCCGCATCGAAGAGCGAAATATGTTCTACCTCGAGCCGCTGCTGCTGCTGGCTCTCGTCATCTGGCTCGCGCGCGGCATGCCGCGGCCGACGGGCTTGCTCGCGCTCGCGGTGGCCCTTCCGGTCGGCCTCCTCGTCACGATTCCGTTCGAGAGCTTGTTCAACGTCTCCGCCGAGACCGACACGTTCGGCCTCGTCCCGTTCATCCGACTGAACGAGGTGCTGAACGGCGGGGTCTCCGAGACGCGCACCCTGATCGGCCTCGGCGCGATCTGCGCGGCCCTCCTGTTCGCGGTCGTCCCGAGGCGGATCGCCGTCTGGGCAGTGCCTGGCGCACTCGCGGCCTTCCTGATGCTTTCCTCCGGGAGCGTGTTCGCGAAGGTCACCTACATCTCGGAAGCGACGAGGCACGCGGGCGGGCTCGCCGGCGACCCGAGCTGGATCGACCACGTGGTCGGCCCGAGCCAGCGCGTCGAGTTCGTCGACACCGCGGAGATCCCCGACCCGCACATCCTCTGGCAGACCCAGTTCTGGAACCGGAGCGTCAGGCGCATCTTCGGCGTGACTTCTAACGACCCGTCGATTCCGGACGTGAACGCGCCGCTCGGTCCGGCGACCGGTGAGATCCGGCCCGAGCTTCCTCCGGGATCGCCGGACGCCAATCCTCGCTACGTCGTCGCGGCGGGCAATGTCGCCGTAGCCGGGAAGCGGATCGGGCAGGCGGGCTTCCTGAGCCTCTACCGCGTCACGCCGCCGCTCGGGCTCGCGAGCACCACCTCAGGCGTGCAGCCGGACGCCTGGATCGGATCGAGCGCGACCTACGCGGACTACCGCGGCCCCAAGAGACGGCGGCTCGAAGTGCTCGTCTGGCGGCCAAAGCTGAACGGCCCGCCTCCGGCGCAGGTCCGTGTCCGCATCGGAACCGTCGAGGGCGCGGTCTGGGCGACGCAGACGTGGACCGTCAAGAACGGCACCCGCCACCTGTTCACGCTCCCGGTTCGCCGCCGGCCCTTCCAGGTGCGGCTCACGGTCAGCCCGACGTTCGTCCCGTCGCAGTACGGTCTCACCGACACGCGGACGCTCGGAGTGCAGGTGTCGTTCGGCCTAGGCAGCTAGCACCAGGGCGACTGCGTCTGGTCGGGCGGCGTGCCAGGCGACGGCTCGGGTACGCGGGCCCGCATGACGAACGGGTGCGGGTTGCTCGAGACGATCTCGAGATCCGTGAAGCCGACGTGGTCGAGCATCCCCACGCAGCAGGCGCTGTTGAAGAGCCAAAACACCGTCGGGTCGAAGTGCTCGCCCTGCGGCCCGGAGAGCATCCCGTGCGGGTAGAAGCGCGCCGACGGGACGTCCTTCACCGCGGGCTCCTCGAAGACGTGCGTCTGGAAGCGCAGCTCGCCGGTGCAGATGCTCAAAATCCGCTCGAGCGCCAGCTGCGGGTGCTTGAGGTGGTAGAAGACGCCGTAGAAGAGGACGAGGTCGAATGTGCCGAGCCGCTTCGGCTCGAGGTCGTAGACGTTCATCAGGAAGGCCGTCGCGTTCGACTGGCGCGCCTCCTTGGCGATGTTGAAGCGCCGCACCGAGTCGCTGAACGAGTCGATCCCGATCACCTCGCGGGCGCCGCGCCGCTCCGCCTCGAACGAGAAGAACCCCTCCGCGCAGCCGATGTCCAGCACGCGCATGCCGGTCAGGTCGTCCGGCAGCCCGTAGTAGGGCAGCTTGTTCTGCGCGGGGTCGTCCCAGCCGGGCGAGAAGTAGCCCGGGAAGAGCTCGACCTTCTGGAACCAGTAGCGCTCCGACTCGACCTGGTGCCTGATCCAGTCGGCGACCGAGAGCTCGAGGTGGTTCGGCGCCGGCGGGATCGGCTGGACGAGGGTCGCGCTTCCCGCGCCCGCCCGGAAGTCCTCGGACATCCGCTGCTTGCGCCGCGCGAGCTCGGACCACTCCCACTGCGTCTGCGGCGCCGGGCTGGAGCCCCGCTTGAGTCGCGGGAGCCTCAACCCGCCACCGCCGTTCGCGCCGGCGGGGCCACCCCGACATGCGTCATCGCCTCGAGCAGCGTCCGCTGAAAGCTCGCGCGGTCGAAGCCGGTCATCGCGAGCTCGAGCAGGTGGGTCTGGACGCGCTCCCACTCGTCGCCATCGGTGTAGAGCCGGTCGAGCAGCTCGGCGAGCCCGGCCGGGTCGTCGGCGACGAGGGACCCGCGGAACTCGCCGAGCGGAAAGCCCTCCGCGCCGACGGTCGTCGTCACGAACGGCAGGCCCGCCGCGAGGGAGTCGAGGAACTTCTGCTTCAGCCCCGCGCCGAAGCGCATCGGGTTGACGAGGAGGCGCGCGCGGGCCAGCCATTCGGCGGGCTCCTCCACGTAGCCGACGATGCGGACGCGCGGCCCTTCGAGCGCGCGGACGGCGTCGTCCATGTCGGCTCCGACGACGTTGAGGCCCACGTCCGGATGCCGCTCCCAGAAAAGCGGCAGCACCTCGCGCACGAGGTACGTGAGCGCGTCGAGGTTCGGCGATGCGGAGCCGGCGAGGAAGCCGCCGAAGAACAGCAGGTCGCGGCGCGCGTCGAAACCGGGTGGGTCCGGCTCGGCCTCGACGATGCCCGGGAGCACGAACGTCGGCTTTCCGGGCGCGATCTCGGCCACGAAGCGCGCCTCGTCCTCGGAGACGACGAAGACGACGTCCGACTCCTGGATCGCGCGGAGCTCGGACTCCCGCGTTCGCGCCGCCTCGGCGCGCACGTCGCTGCGCTCCTTCCCCGGCGGCAGGAGCTCGCCGCGGCGCTCGAGCCGCTGGAAGGTGAGCGCCTCGGTGTCGAAGATCCTCAGCGCCTGCGGCTGGCTGAGCTCGAGGTAGCCGCCGAAGCGCTCCGCGTTCTGCTGTCGGCTGACGATGACGACGCCGTAGTGGAAGCGCCGCTCCTCGAACCAGTCCTGCCAGTCGATCGGCGGGCAGACGATCTCGACCCCTTGCTGCAGCAGCGGCTCTGCGTAGCGCTCGGCGTCCTTGCCGCTCTCTGCCAGCAGCGTGATTCGCGCCGAGGGCCAGAGGGCCGCGAGCTCGCCGAGCAGCCGCGCCATCCTCGGGTCGCCCGAGCCGCGGTCGGTGTAGGGCACGCGGTCGTCGATCACGAGGAAGCGGTCGAGCGCCTCCGCGTCGCGCGCAGCCAGCATCTGGCTTGGCTCCTGCGCGGCCTCGACGACGCGCGGGCGCCGCGCGAGCCGCTCGCCCCAGCGCTCGACGAACAGCCCGCGGTGGCGCTCCATCCGCCGGCGCGCGCTCTCGGAGCTGCCCGAGCCGTGCAGGAGGTGCACGACCCGCGAGCGCGGCTGGTACACCGTGCGGAGGCCCCGCTCGCTCAGCCTGAAGCAGAGATCGGTGTCCTCGAAGTAGCCCGGCGAGAAGAGCTCGTCGAAGCCGCCCAGCTCCAGGAAGAGCTCCGTCGGGACG
>VAXM01000144.1 GCA_005883335.1 Actinomycetota bacterium | reverse complement strand
AGCTACTTCGTGCTCGTCGCCAAGGACGCGAACTTCACGACGATCGTCGACTACGGCTTTACGCACATCCCGGCGTACGCGCCGCGGACGGGAAACGCCATTCGAACGTATTCGGACGAGACCACGAGCTACTACTGGGCCGTGCTGCCCGCACAGAACTACGACGGCGGCCTCGCGCTCGGGAACCCGCTGCTGTCGAGCGCCGACAACTTCCAGAAGCAGTCGCTGGCGCCGAACCTGCTCTACCCGGCCGCCGGACAGCTGTTCTACGACCAGCCGACCTTCCGCTGGAGCCCAGCCGACGGTGCGCGCCGCTACCGCTTCCAGGTCGCCTCGGACACGAGCTTCAGCAACCTGCTCGACGACGTCACGACCGACGGCACGTCGTACTCGAGCAACACGACGTACCCGGCCGACACGGTCCTCTACTGGCGCGTTCGCGCTGACGACGAGAACCTGGTCGGGCTCTCGTGGTCGGGCACCGGGATGTTCCAGAAGAAGCTCGCCGCGCCGGTCCAGAGCTCGCAGAACCCGACCTCCGGCGACATGCTCCCCGTCTGGGCGTGGTCGCCGGTCCAGGGCGCATCCTCGTACGACTTGTCGGTCGACTCTCCGGACGGCACGCACCACTTCTTCTCCGGCTTCCGGACTCCCGTCGCCTCGTTCATCAAGATGACCGGCACGGGCGTCTTCAGCTGGCGCGTGCGAGCCGAGTTCCCGAGCGTGAGCGGCCCCGACACCCCGGGCCCATACTCGGCGACGCAGACGTTCACGCGCACGATCGGTGAGCCGCTGAACCTCCACACGGACAGCGCTCTGGACCACGTGCTCCTGAGCTGGGACCTGCGTCTCGGCGCCCGCCAGTACAAGGTGCAGGTCGCTTCGGACCAGAGCTTCAGCCACCGCATCGAGGAGATGACGACCGACAACGCGAGCTACGCGCCTCTCATGACCCAGAGCGGCTACGCCGCCGGCGGCACGCTGTACTGGCGAGTAGCGGCGGTGGACGAGGACCGCAACCAGGGCGACTGGTCGCCGATGCAGACGATCCAGCTGCAGCCGCGGATGCGCCTGTCGGTCTCCGGTGTGGCGAAGCACGGACGCAAAGGCCGCCTCACCGTCCGTGTCGCGACGTACGGCGGCAAGCCGCTCGCGCGCGTCCGTGTCAGCGTCACCGGCAAGGGCATCAAGGCAAGGTCCGGACGCACGAATGCGCGCGGCAAGCTCGTCTTCACGCTGAAGCCGCGGCGAAGGGGCACGCTCACCTTCCGCGCGACGTACGCCGGCTACCAGGCCACGTACGCGACGGTCAGAGTTCGATGAGGGCGCCGCGGTCACGCGGGCGCCTCGTGAGGCCGGCCGGCCGCCAAGCGCCTGCATCGCCGCAGCCGGAGCAGCGACGGGTCTGGCAGGTCTTCGAGTACCGCCGCCCCCTCCTCCCGGCGCGGCCGCGCTTTACGACCTAGACGGGAGCCGGCTCGGCGAGCGCGTCGAGGCGCTCGAGCCACGGAGCTGCACCGAGCCGCTCGAAGATCTCGCGCGCCTCCGCAAGCAGGGGCTCCGCCTCGTCCGCCGTACCGCCTTCCGCGAGCCACTCGCCGTGCTCGAGCAGCACGACGCCGAGGTAGAAGCGTGCGCTGATCTCGCGGAGCATCTCGGCGGCCGCCCTGAACCGCTCCTCGGCGCGCTCGCCGTCGCCTGACCGAGCTGCAAGCAGGGCCTCGAAACGCCGGGCCTGCCCGACCCCGAACGGGAGCTGGTCTGCAGGCCGCCGCTGCCGGAACTCCTCGAGTCGCCGCGCGACCGAATCGAGATCGCCGAGCTCGTACGCGGTCTCCATGGAGTCGACCAGCGCCAGCCGGAACATCGGATGCTCGAAGCCCAGCTCGTCCTGCATGGCCAGCACCTCGTCCACTTTCGCAAGGGCGTCCGCAAGACGGCCTTGCGCACGGGCGTGAGCGGCGTCGGCAAGCGCGTGCCCGGCAGTGTCCTGGACCTCAGCCGACGCCTCGGGCAGCCGCTCGACCAGCCACTGCAGGCGGTCGAGCCGGCCGGTGTTGAGGTAGAGGCTCGGCAGGACCGAGATCACGTCGAGGCGGGCGCGGGTGCCTGCCTCGAGCCGCTCGACGATCTCCTCGTCGGTGACCTCGAGCTCGCTCCAGTTGCCCAGCAGGTAGTTCGTCTGCACAAAGTGGCCGCTGAAGGCCCACGCCCAGCCACGATCACCACGCCTGCGCGCTTGCTCGAGCCCCTCCCGGTCGAGCTCGTGCGCCTCCTCGTACCGGTCTTCGCCTGCGATGTGGTACGCAAGGTTGAACTGGGCGCGCAAGGCGGAGGTCTGGATTCCGTGCTCCTGCGCGATTCGGAGCGAGTGCCTGAGGAGCGCCTCCGATTCCTGCCTTCGCCCGGTGTTGATCAACTGGAGGTTCTTCGTGTTCAGGGCCTCGGAGAGCACCTCGGGCAGGAACAGGGACTCGGCGATCTCGAGCGCGAACTCGAGCGGCTCGACGGAGGCCTCGAAGTTGCCGGTGAACCAGTGGATGCGGGCCAGCTGCGCCGCGAGCGTCGCGAGGTCCTCGTCCGGCTCGTCGTTGCGAAGGATCTCGAAGGAGCGCGCCATGCGCTCGGCGGCGGTGTCGATCTGGCCCTCGTCCCAGAGGACGGAGGCCAGCTTCGCCTCGACCCGGGCCGCGGCGTGGGGGAGATCCTCAGCGGTGAACAGCGAGATCGCCTGCTCGAACAGCTTCACGCCGTCCCCGAGCCGGCCGCTCGCCTCGGCCATCGACCCCGCCTGCTCGAGCAGCTCGGCCTGTGTACGCGGCTCCTCCGCAAGCTCCGCCGCCTGCTCGAAGTAGCGCTGCGCCTGCTCCGTCGCTGCCAGCGACGCGGCCCGGCGTGCCGCGCGGACGAGCGCCTCGCGCGCGGCCGCCCGGATCTCGCCCGCGTCGGGCGCATCCGGGTCGGCGCGGTAGGCATCCAGGTAGTGCGCGGCGGTGACCTCGACGATCTCCGCGTCGTCCGAGCCCCAGCTCTCCACGAAGTACCGCGCGGCAGCGAGATGTCGGGCTTTCTGCTCCTTGCGCGAGAGAGTGTCGTGCGCGATCCGCTGGACGAGCGCCTGCAGGAAGTTGTAGTTGCCTCGCTCCGGCGAACGAGGATCGGCCTGCAGCGTCAGGAGGTCTTTGCGCACGAGCGTGGCCAGGAGGGCTCCAGCTCCTGCGGGTCCATCCCTGTCAGGGCGGCCAGCCCCTCCTTCGTGAAGGACTTGCCAAGCACGGAGGCGTCCTCGATCACGCGGCGCTCGGTCGGCCCGAGATCGTCGAGCCGCGCGGCGATCAGCGCGTGCAGCGTCTCCGGCACCTCGAGCGACTCGATGTCGCCGCCGCGATCGACGAGCATGCGCACCGTCTCGACCGCGTAGAGAGGGACACCCTCGGCCCGCTCCCGGATCCGGGCGCGCAACTCCTGGGGAAGGTCGGGCACGAGCCCCTCGAGCAACTCGTCGATCGCCTCGTCGGAGAGCGGCTCGAGCGCGATCGAGGTGAAGTCCCGCTTGGTCGCGCCCCAGCCCGCGTGCCGTTCGGAGAGCTCCGGCCGCGTGAGCGCGAGGACGAACAGCGGGTGGTTCCGCGACCAGTCGAGCAGGTAGTCGACGAAGTCCAGCAGCGCCGCGTCCGCCCACTGGAGGTCTTCGAAGACGAGCACCGTCGGGCCTTCCTCTGCGAGCCGTTCGAAGAAGAGGCGCCAGGCGGCGAAGAGGTCTTCGCGGTCGCTGGAGACGCGCTCTTCGAGCCCGAGCAGCTGCGCGAGCCGCGGCTCGACCCAGGCGCGCTCCTCGGCGTCGGCGAGGTGCTGCTCGAGCGTTTCCCGGAGCTTGCCGGCCGCCGTCTCTGGATGTTCCTGCTCGGCGATCCCGGCCCGCATGCGCACCATCTCGGCGAGCGCCCAGTACGCGATGCCGTCGCCGTAGGCGAGACAGCGGCCGCGATGCCAGTAGACGTCGCCCACCAGGCCGTCGATGTAGCGCTCGAACTCCGACGAGAGCCGTGTCTTGCCGATCCCGGCGATCCCCAGAAT
>VAXM01000149.1 GCA_005883335.1 Actinomycetota bacterium | reverse complement strand
CCCGTTTGCAGGCTCGTCGAGCACGAGCAAACGCGGGTCGCCGAGCAGCGCAGTCGCGACGCTCAGCCGCTGGCGCATGCCGAGGGAGTAGGTCTCGACCCGCCGCCGAGCGACCTCCGAGAGCTCGACCTGTGCGAGCGTCTCGTCTGCGCGCGTCAGCGGGATTCCGGCCGCGGTCGCCAGCACGCGCAGGTGGTTGCGGCCACTCCTCGTCGGGTGGTAGCTCGACGCCTCCAGCACGGCGCCGACGGTTCGGGCAGGCTCGACCAGCTTCCGGTACGGCGCTCCGTCGACGAGCGCCCGGCCCGCGCTCGGGTGGACGAGCCCGAGCAGCATCCGCAGCGTCGTCGTCTTGCCGGCGCCGTTGGGGCCGAGGAAGCCCGTGATCCGGCCGGGCTCGACCGCGAAGGTGAGGTCGTCGACCGCGGTGGTCGACCCGAAGCGCTTCGTGAGCCCGCGGGCCTCGAGCGGCGGCGCCCCGGGCATCAGCCGGCCAGGCGCTCGACGAGCCTGTAGACGTTCCGCGGCTCGGGTACGTGGTCGATCTCGAGCGAGCCGGCGACGAGCGTGCCGTAGCCGAGCAGGCGGCCGGGTAGGCTCTGCTCGAGCTCGAGGTTCTCGACCGACCGCAGCCGCACCGCGGACGAGCGGCGGCGCAGCGTCCCGTCGACGACGAACAGCTTCTCGGTCGTGACGATCAGATGGGAGCGCTCCCAGCGCCAGACCGCGCGCAGCGAGAGGAGCGCGCCGGCGATAACGAGCGCGGCCCCAGGAAGCTGCAGCGGCCACGGCTGAAAGAGCAGCACCGCCCCGCTGACCGCCAGCACGACAGCCTGCGCGAGCGGGCGCGCGAGAACGACGCCGTGCCGGCGCGCGTCGAAGCAGACCCGCTCGTCCGGGGAAGCGAGCATCGCCCGCCCGGTTTCGGCGCTGCGCAGGCCAGTCCTGCGCTGTTTGCTGCACGCGCCACTCGGGGGAGAACCCAGCAGCCATGGGAGATGTCGCCCGGAAGGCTGCGGTCTCGACGATCGTCGTCATCGCGATCGTCGCTGTCGCGCTCGCGCTCTGGAAGCTGAAGATCGTGATCGCGCTCGTTTTCCTCGGCTTCATCGTCGCGGCGGCCGTGCGGCCCGGTGTCGAACGGCTCGCCGAGTGGCGGATCCCGAGGCCGGCCGGAGTGCTGGTCCACTACCTCGCCGTCGCCGGCGCGATCGCGCTGCTCCTCTGGCTCGTCGTGCCGCGTGCAGTCGACCAGGTCGGCCACGCGCTCGGCAGCGTCCCGACCTCGCGCCAGGAGCTCAAGCAGCAGGCGAAGCACTCGACCGGGATCAAGCACGAGCTCCTGGCAGGCGTGCAGAAGCGTCTGAAGAGGCTCCCGAAGGCTGGCTCGCTCATCCACGGCGCCGTCGCGATCGGCGTCAAGGCGTTCGAAGTGCTGATCGGGATCCTGTTCGTGTTCGCGACGGCGGCCTACTGGATCTTCGAGCGGGAGCGGGCGATCCGCTTAGTCACGTCGCTCGTGCCGCGCAAGCACCGGCGTGTAGTGCGTGACACGTGGGAGCTGATCGACCTCAAGCTCGGCGCCTTCGTCCGGGGCCAGCTGTTGTTGATCGCCTTCGTCGCCACGGTTCTTTCGCTCTGCTTCTGGGGAATGGGCCTGCCGTTCTGGCTCCTGATCGGCGTCGCGGCGGGGATCGTCGAGATCATCCCGGTGATCGGGCCGATCGCCGCAGGCGCGCTCGCAGTAGGCGTCGGCCTGACGCAGTCGTGGCACCTGGCGCTCGCCGCCGGGATCGCGGTTCTGGCCGTCCGCCTGCTCGAGGACTACGTCGTCATCCCGCGCGTGATGGGCCATGTGACGGGCATCTCACCGCTGCTCGTGCTCGTCGGCGTGACCGCGATCGGGCTCCTGTTCGGCGGCTTCTACGTGCTGCTGGCCACGCCGTTGCTGGCCGTCCTCGTCACGCTCGTCGACGTGATCGTGCGGGACAAGGATCCGGCCGAGGAAGACGTTCCGGCAGTCCTCTTTGCGAAGGAATCGACCGGTCGTTAAGGGTTCTCTACGCCTTGCGCCAGCGGCCGAAGATCAGGCCGCCGAGTGTGAAGCCGAGCCCGAATGTTCCGACTGCGAAGGCGCCGATCGCGAACGCCTTGCGAACCGACGAGAGCCGCTCCCAGCGACCAAGAACCTCCTGCTCCTCGGTGGTGAGCGGCTCGCCGCGCCGCTGTTTGCGGAGCGCGCCGCCAGCCCTCAAGCCGAGGTAGAGGTCGTCGAAGATCTCGGTCGATTCTTCAGTCATCGAACTCAGTGTATAGCGTGGGTTCGGCGTTGCCCGTGCGGCTCCTCCACATCTCGGACTTGCACGCCGGAAGCGCGGAGGAAACAGACATCGAGCGCGGACTGTCGCCTCTGATCGAGCGCGTCGGGCCCCAATTGATCGTCGTGACGGGGGATCTCGCGCACCGCGGCCGGCGCCGCGAGCACGAGCGGGCTGCCGCCTATCTGCGCGGGCTCGGGCGGCCGCTTCTCGTGACCCCCGGGAACCACGACATCCCCTACACCTTCCCCGCGCGCTTCACCCGCCCGTGGGCGGAGTTCGAGCGCCAGTGGGAGACCGTCGAGCCGGAGTTCCGGTCAGAGCACGTGATCGTCGTCGGGCTCAACTCGGTGCGCCCGTGGCGCCATCAGTCCGGCGGGATCCGCAGCCCGCAGATCGAGCGCGCCGCGCACCTCCTCGCCGAGGCGCCGGCCGGGGCGCTGCGCGTCGTCGCGCTCCACCACCACCTGATCGGAGCCCCGTGGCGCTCGCGCAAGAAGCCGGTGGCCAAGCGCAGCGCGGTGCTCGCAGGGCTCGTCGATGCGGGTGCCGAGCTGATCCTCGCCGGCCACATCCACCAGGCCGCGGTGAGCGAGCGCCACGAGTTCGAGGTCGAGCGGAACGGCTTGCGGGGCGTCACCGTCTCCGTGGCGCCCGGCCTGGGGCAGCCGCGCCCGAACCGCCGCGGCGAGGCTCGCGGCCTGCACGTCTACGAGGCGAGCGCCGACTCGCTCCTCATCGAGACCTACACCTGGCGAGACGACGACTGGGGCCTCACTGGGATCAGGAGGTTCCCGAGGGGTCGAACGCCTCTCGTACGGAGGCGGTGGTTGGTGAGCGCCAGGCCCGGTGATCGGCCGGTGCTGGACGAACTTTCGGTACAGAATCAGGAGCAGGACGGCGCCGAGGAAGGCGAAGAGGAAGCCGCCGCCGGTCCCGATCAGGAGCCTCGCGATGATCCCGCCGATGATCGCTCCGCCGATCCCGAGCGCGGCCGTGGCCCAGACCGGCATCGGGTCCGGGCCGGGCACCGCCCAACGCGCGAGCCCGCCCACGATGAAGCCGCCGACGAACAGGATGATGATGAAGAGGAGCAGGCCCACGAGTTGAGCCTAACGTTAAGCGGGCGCTTCAGCAGCGGCCTGAAGCTCGCGGCGCAGGTCCTTGATCTCGTCCCGCAGCTTCGCGGCGTACTCGAAGCGGAGCTCCTCGGCGGCGGCGAACATCTCCTCCTCGAGCTGGATCACGAGCTTCTCCATCTCCGCCGGTGACATCCCCTCGACCTCGGCGCGGCCCCGGCGGCGGCGACCCGGAACCGTCGGCGACTCGAGCGCCAGGAACTCAGCGATGTCGGAGACGCCCTTGACGATCGATTCGGGCGTGATGCCGTGCTCCTCGTTGTATGCGAGCTGCTTCTCGCGGCGGCGGTTCGTCTCCTCGAGCGCGCCCTGGATCGCCTCGGTCAGCTTGTCCGCGTAGAGCAGCACCTTGCCGTTGACGTTCCGCGCGGCGCGGCCGATCGTCTGGATCAGCGCGGTCTTGCCGCGCAGGAAGCCCTCCTTGTCGGCATCGAGCACCGCCACGAGCGAGACCTCGGGCAGGTCGAGGCCCTCGCGCAGGAGGTTCACGCCGACGAGCACGTCGTACTCGCCGAGCCGGAGTTCCCGGATGATCTGGATCCGCTCGAGCGTGTCGATCTCCGAGTGGAGGTAGCGCGTCTTGACGCCCGACTCGAGCAGGTAATCGGTCAGGTCCTCGGCCATCTTCTTCGTCAGCGTCGTGACCAGGACGCGCTCGCCCGCCTCCTCGCGGCGGCGGATCTCGTTCAGGAGGTCGTCGATCTGGTTTTTGGTCGCCCGGAGCTCGACGTCGGGGTCGACGATCCCGGTCGGGCGGACGAGCTGCTCCGCCACGCGGGTCGAATGGCGCAGCTCGAACGGCCCGGGGGTGGCCGAGACGAAGACGAGCTGCGGCACCTTGCCGAGGAACTCGTCGAAGCGGAGCGGCCGGTTGTCGAGCGCGGACGGCAGGCGGAACCCGTGGTCGACGAGCGTCTCCTTGCGCGAGCGGTCGCCCTCGTACATCCCGCCGAGCTGCGGCACGGTCTGGTGCGACTCGTCCACGAAGATGACGAAGTCGGACGGGAAGAAGTCGAGCAGCGTGTGCGGCGCCGTTCCGGGCGCGCGGCCGTCGAGATGGCGCGAGTAGTTCTCGATCCCGTTGCAGAAGCCGAGCTCCTGCATCATCTCGAGGTCGTACTCGGTGCGCTGCCGTAGTCGGTGCGCCTCGAGCATCTTCCCGGCCGACTCGAACATCTTCACCTGCTCCTCGAGCTCGTGCCGGATCTGCTCGGCCGCGCGCTCGATCGTCGGCTTCGAGGTGACGTACTGCGTGGCCGGGAAGAGGGC
>VAXM01000097.1 GCA_005883335.1 Actinomycetota bacterium | reverse complement strand
ACCGGAGGCGAGCGTTGATCCGGCTCGTCCGCGCAGAGCTGCTCAAGCTGTCGACGACGCGGCTGCTCCTCTGGCTCGGCCTGCTGATCCTGGCGCTCGAGGTGCTCGTGATCGCCTTGCACGTCTCGCAGGACTCGCTCGGCTCGCTCGCCGAGCCCCGGAACCAGCGCGACGTCGTCTCGATCGCGGCCGTCTCGGCGCTGATCGCGCTGATCCTGGGAATCGTCTCGTCGGCCGGGGAGTTCGCGCATGGCACGATCGGCCACACCTTCCTCGTCGCGCCGGTGCGCGAACGCGTCGCCGCCGCCAAGCTCGCCGCCGCGGCGCTGGCGGGCGCAGCGCTTGCGCTCGTTTCGTGCGTCTTCGCCTGGGGCTTCGCCGCGCTGCTCCTCTCCGCGAGGTCGGTACCGGTGCACCTTGCCTCCGGAAGCTCGTTGCGGCTGGTGCCCGGAACGATCGCCGCCGCCGCGATCAGCGGCGCCCTCGGAATCGGCTTCGGCGCGCTCGTCCGGCGGCAGACGGGGGCGATCGTGATCGCGCTGATCTGGCTGTTCGTCGGCGAGCCGCTGCTCGGTCTCGCGGGCGTGGAGAAGTACGGGCCCGGACACGCCATCGCGTCGGTCGTGGAGGCGGGAAACCAGGGCTCGGAGCTGCTCGGCTTCGGCGCCGGTCTCGCAGTCGCCCTCGTCTACGTGATCATCGCCGGAGTGCTGGGAGCGGACGCGCTGAGGCGCGCGGACATCACCTAGCTGTGTCGATCGCAGCGTCCTTGCGCTGCCGCGACGCCTTCGCTAGCGTCGCCCGCTTCGTCGAGCGCTTGCGCAGCCTTTGGAGATCTTCGTACTCGTCAGCGGCAGCTTCAGCATCCTCGCCACGCTCCCCCTGATCTACCTCGCCCTGCAGAGCTTCCGCGAGGGTAGGGAGCTGCGGCGGATCCAGCTCGAGGTCGCCTCCTTGATGGTCGAGAACAAGCGAATCGGAGAGGAGATCCGGGATCTCCAGCAGGAGATGCACGTCGACCAGCGGCACGCCAGGTCGGCGCTCGTGGAGACGCAGCAGACTGTCGAGCGGGTCGCGCAGATCTCCGCGCCGCGCAAACGGCGACGCCTGCCCCGGATCCGCGTCGAGCTCGTCTCAGAGCCGGAATAACAACCTGTCAGAACACTTGTTCGTGTCCGCGAGGGCGGCTAGACTGGCTTGGTTATGGGCCAGGAAGAGCTCGTCGTTCACGGTGCGAGGGAGCACAATCTCAAGGACGTCACCGTCCGGCTGCCCCGCCACAAGCTGATCTGCGTCACCGGCCTTTCGGGCTCAGGCAAGTCGAGCCTGGCCTTCGACACGATCTACGCGGAGGGCCAGCGGCGCTACGTCGAGTCGCTCTCGGCCTACGCGCGCCAGTTCCTGCAGATGATGGAGAAGCCGGACGTCGACTCGATCGACGGCCTAAGCCCGGCGATCTCGATCGACCAGAAGACGACCAGCCGCAACCCGCGCTCGACGGTCGGCACGGTGACCGAGATCTACGACTACCTGCGCCTGCTCTACGCGCGGATCGGCCACCCGCATTGCCCGGTCTGCGGCCGACCGATCGCGGGCCAGAGCCAGGAGTCGATCGTCGATCAGATCCTGCAGCTCCCGAAGGGGACGAAGTTCACCGTAAACGCGCCGGTCGTGCGCGACCGCAAGGGCGAGTACAAGGACGTCTTCGAGGAGCTGCGGGCCGAAGGCTTCACGCGCGTGAAGGTGGACGGCGAGCAGCGCCTCCTCGAGGAGGAGATCGTCCTCGACAAGAAGTTCAAGCACACGATCGAGGTGGTCGTCGACCGGCTGGTGATGAAGCCGGACCTCCGGCAGCGACTGGCGCAGTCGGTCGAGACGGCCGCCCAGCTCGCCGAGGGCCTGGTCGTGGTCGACGTGATCGACGGAGAGTCGACCACGTTCTCCGAGAACTTCGCCTGCCCGGAGCACGGTGTGGGGCTGCCCGAGCTCGAGCCGCGAATCTTCTCGTTCAACTCACCGCACGGCGCGTGCCCGCGCTGCACAGGCCTCGGCGCGCAGCAGGAGATCGACCCCGACCTGCTCGTCCCCGACCCGAGCCTCTCGATCAGCGAAGGAGCGCTCGTCCCCTGGTCGCTCGGCAACTCCAGCTTCTACGAGTCGGTGATCCAGGCGATCGCCGACCGCTACGAGATCGACCTCGAGACGCCGTGGCAGGACCTGGCCGAGGAGCAGCAGAACTACTTCCTGTACGGCACCGCCGGCGACCGCGTCTACGTCCAGTACCGCAACCGCATGGGGCGGCGCCGCTCGTACATGCTCGCCTTCGAGGGGATCGTCGCGAGCCTCCAGCGCCGCTACCGTGAGACGGACTCGAGCCAGCAGCGCGAGCGGATCGAGGAGTACATGAGCTTCCGGCCCTGCCCCGTCTGCGGCGGCGCGCGGCTGAAGCCAGAGGTGCTCGCAGTCACGGTCGGCGAGAAGAACATCCACGAGTTCACCCGAATGTCGGTGCAGCGGGCGATCGAGTTCCTCGACGCGCTCCAGCTCTCAGAGACCGAGCAGCTGATCGGCGCGCGGATCATCAAGGAGATCCGGGAGCGGCTGACCTTCCTCGAGAACGTCGGGGTCGGCTACCTGCAGCTCGACCGCGCGGCGGCGACGCTCTCGGGCGGCGAGGCACAGCGGCTGCGGCTCGCGACCCAGATCGGCTCGCAGCTCGTTGGCGTGCTCTACATCCTCGATGAGCCGTCGATCGGGCTGCACCAGCGCGACAACGGCAAGCTGATCGGGACTCTGGAGCGGCTGCGCGACCTCGGCAACACCGTGCTCGTGGTCGAGCACGACGAGCAGATGATGCGGTCGGCCGACCACCTCGTCGACATGGGCCCGGGCGCGGGCGAGCACGGCGGCCACGTCGTGGCGGAGGGGTCCGCGAAGGCCGTCGAGCGGGCTCGCGGGTCGGTCACCGGCGAGTTCCTCTCCGGCAAGCGCGAGATCGCGGTGCCCGAGCGGCGCGACGAGGATCTCGGCTCGTTCTGGATCCGCGGCGCCACGATGCACAACCTGAAGAACATCGACGTCGAGTTCCCGGTTGGGAAGCTGGTCTGCGTGACCGGCGTCTCGGGCTCCGGGAAGTCGACCCTCGTGAACGAGATCGTCTACAAGGCGCTCGCGAACCGGCTCCACCGGATGCGCGTCAAGCCCGGCGACCACCTCGGCTGCGAGGGAATCGAGTGCTTCGACAAGGTGATCGACATCGACCAGTCGCCGATCGGCCGCACGCCGCGCTCGAACCCGGCCACCTACACCGACATCTTCACGCCGATTCGCGAGCTCTACTCGCTGACGCCCGAGGCGAAGGTGCGCGGCTACAAGCCCGGCCGGTTCTCGTTCAACGTCCGTGGCGGCCGCTGCGAGACCTGCAAGGGCGACGGGACGATCAAGATCGAGATGCACTTTCTGCCGGACGTCTACGTTCCGTGCGAGACCTGCGGCGGCAAGCGCTACAACCGCGAGACGCTCGAGGTGCGCTTCAAGGGCAAGTCGATCGCGGACGTCCTGGAGATGTCCGTGGAGGAGGCGCTGCGGTTCTTCGCCAAGATCCCGAAGCTGCGGCGGCGCCTGCAGACCCTGCACGACGTCGGACTCGACTACGTCAAGCTCGGCCAGCCGGCGACGACGCTCTCCGGCGGCGAGGCGCAGAGGGTCAAGCTCGCGAAGGAGCTCGGCAAGATCGCGACCGGGCGGACGCTGTACATCCTCGACGAGCCGACCACCGGCCTCCACTTCGCGGACATCGAGAAGCTGCTCGAGGTGCTGCAGCGGCTCGTGGACACGGGCAACACGGTGCTCGTGATCGAGCACAACCTCGACGTGATCAAGCAGGCCGACTGGATCGTCGACCTCGGGCCGGAGGGCGGCGAGGCCGGCGGCGAGGTGATCGCGACGGGCACTCCGGAGCAGGTGGCCGAGGTCGAGGAGTCGGCGACCGGCCAGTACCTCCGCCAGGTCCTGCACCTGGTTTCCGCGGCTGCGTGAGCGCACGCGCCGAGCCGCGGGTCTTCGACGAGTGGGGGTGGCTGCGGCGCGCGCCGCTGGTGCTCGTCTCGCCGCGCATGGTCCTCGAAGGGCTCCGGGACGACTCGGATGAGGCCGCTCGCACACGAAGCGAGGCCGTGCTCGCGCTCGTCCTGCTCTCCGGGATCGCGTCGGTGCTCTGGACGCCTGTGGCGGGCCGGATCCTGAACGACGTCGCGCTCGACTGGCTGGACGTCGCGGTCTGGGCCTTCATCGGCGGCGGCTTCTACGCCGTCGCGTTCTACTTCGCCGGCGGACTGATCCTCCAGTGGCTCGCACGCGCGGGCGGGTGGATCTCGTACCGGCAGGCGCGGCACCTGCTCGCGTTTGCCGCTGCGCCGGTCGCGCTGTCGCTGTTCCTCGTCTGGCCAGTGCGGCTCGCGGTCTACGGCGAGGCTGTCTTCCGGACCGGCGGTTCCGACCGCGGCGCGGGCAACTGGGCGTTCGCCTCGGTGGAGCTGCTCTTCGCCGCCTGGTCTCTCGCCCTGCTCTTGCTTGGGCTGCGGGTGCTGCTCTCGAACTCCTCGAGCTCCGCCGGCGGCATCTCGTAGGTGTGCTGCTCCTCGGGGAACGTCCCCGAGCGGACCTCGTCGGCGTAGCTCTCGAGCGCGTCGCGGATCTCGCGCGAGAGGCTCGCGTAGCGCTTGACGAAGCGCGGGAGGTGGCCCTCCGTGAGTCCGAGCAGGTCGTGGTAGACGAGCACCTGGCCGTCGCACTCCGGGCCGGCACCGATCCCGATCGTCGGCACCGTGAGCCGGCGCGTCACTTCGGCCGCGACGGGCGCCGGCACAGCCTCGAGCACGACCGCGAAGCAGCCGGCCTCCTCGAGCGCCACCGCGTCCTCGACCAGCCGCCGCGCCGCCTCCGCCGTCTTTCCCTGCGTCTTGAAGCCGCCGAGCATCGTCGCCGATTGCGGCGTCAGGCCGACGTGTCCCATCACGGGGATCCCGGCGCCGACGATCGCGCGCACGCGTGAGAGCGACGGCCCTGCGCCTTCGAGCTTGACCGCGTCAGCACCCGCCTCCTTGAAGAAGCGGATCGCGTTCTCGACCGCCGCCTCGTCCGAGACCTGGTACGACCCGAACGGCATGTCGCCGATCACGATCGGCCGCCGCGCCGCCCGCACGACGGTTCGCGTCAGGAAGAGCATCTCGTCCATGGTCACGGGCACCGTGCCGTCGTAGCCGAGGACGACCATCGCGGCGGTGTCGCCGACGAGGATGATGTCGATCCCCGCGTCCTCGGCGAACCGCGCGCCGGGGGCGTCGTAGGCGGTGACCATCACGATCTTCTCGCCGCGGCGCTTCATTTCGGCGAGCTTCGGTAGGGCGAGCTTGCCCTGGGGCGGGGTGCTCATCGGTTGTCTCCTTCCAGGATGACGTTGTCGATCAAACGTGTGCCGCCGACGCGGACGGCTGCGGCGAGGACGCGCGGCTCGAAATTGGCGACCTCGAAGTAGTCGACCTTGAGGCCGTTCAGCAGCGAGCGGTCCTGCGCCTGTAGGGCACGCGGCAGGGCGAGCGCCCGCTCGCGCTCCTCGGCTGAGAGGTAGGCGTTGCGCGACGAGAGCGCGAGCCCGTCCTCGTCGCGCTGGGTCGGACAGACGCGGATCTCGACCGGCACTGCGAGATCGCCGACCATCCGCTTGACGACCTCGGCTTGCTGCGCGTCCTTCTGGCCGAAGTAGGCGCGGTCGGGATGGACGAGGTTGAAGAGCTTCAGGCAGACGGTCGCGACGGCGCGGAAGTGGCCGGGCCGGTGCTCGCCTTCGAGGATGCTGCCGAGCTCCTCGACCTCGACCCAGGTCTGGAAGCCCGGCGGGTAGATCTCATCGGCGGCGGGGGCGAAGAGGACGTCGACGCCTTCCTGCTCGGCGAGGCGCGCGTCGCGCTCATCGTCGCGCGGATAGCGCTCGAGGTCTTCGCCGGGACCGAACTGCGCGGCGTTGAGGAACAGGCTTACGACGACGGTGTCGTTCTCGGCTCGCGCCGCACGGAACAGCGAGAGGTGGCCCTCGTGGAAGGCGCCCATCGTCGGCACGAGGCCCACCGAGCCTTCTAGCCGAAGGTCCGTGGCGCTTCGCACGACTCTCATCTCGTCGCCTCGGCCAGGATGTCGTAAAGGGGCTCGAGGTCGGGACGGACCTCACGGATGGCCGTGCGATGTGCCTCGACGGTCTCCCAGTCGCCGCGCTCGATCGGGCCGGTCAGCTCGAAGCCGTTCTCGATCGTGCGGCGCATCAGCGGCTCCAGCGCCTCCGGCGGCGCACCGGCCGCGGCGAAAAGCTCCGATGCGACTCGATGCAAGGTGACGAGGTAGTTCGAGGCGATCGCGGCGCCCGCGTGGTAGAGCGGCCGCGCCTCGTCCGCGAGCTCGAACGGCCGCAGGCCGAGCACCTCGGCGAGCTCGAAGCCGAGCGCGCGCCCCTCGTCGGACTCCGCGGTGACCGCGGCCCAGGCGCCGTCGAGCTGTTCCGGCCCTCGCGCGCGCGTGAACGTCTGCAGCGGGTGCAGCGAAAACCGCCGCGTATGCGGATCCAGCGCGGAGAGCGGCGTCGCTCCGCTGACGTGTCCGATCCAGCCGGGTCCGGGGGACTGTCCCTGGGCCACGTCCCGAATCGCCGTGTCCGGGACACAGAGCAGGGTCACCTCGGCGTCGCGCTCCACGAGCAGATTGCGCTCCTCGAGGCGCGCGGCGATTGCCGAGCCGACCCGGCCGCGACCGATCACGTTCACGCTTTCGACCATTTGCCTGCTCCAGTTCCGTAGCGGATACCGGGCAGGCGGAAGCTTAGCTCCTAGGTAGGCGGTGGCCGCTCGATGCCCTCGGCGCGCATCAGGTTCGCGCCGATCCGCCGAACCAGGCCTGGGAAGACGACCATGATCAGGACCGCCAGCACGAGCCAGCCGAGGACGACGTACGGGAAGCGGTCGTACGGATACGGGATCCCGTGGACGTTCTTGTACTCGACGTACACGAGCGCGCCGATGGCGACGGTGAAGATCGCGAGCTGCCACGGGGCCTCCCGCCGGTCCAGCAGGAGGAACTTCGCGGCGCCCAGGTTCGTGACGATGTACGCGACGAGGAGGCTGAGCACGCCGATCGTGCCCATGTAGAAGAACACGTTGGTCGAGCTCGTCCCGTTGATGCGCAGGCCGACGACCGTCCCCACGGCGACGAGCATGACCACCGCGAGCGCGTTGGCCGGCGCGCCGGTCCGAGCCGACGCATCGCCGAGGCGGCGGGTGACGAAGCCGTCGCGGCCGAGCGCGAACAGGATCCGGGAGCTTGCAGCCGCGGTTCCAAGCGCGCTCGCGAAGGCACTCACCATCGCGCCGAAGTTGACGGCGTCCGCAAATCCCTTGTCGATGTAGGTCTTCGAGAGATCGCCGAGCGGCGCGCCCGAAGAGGAGAACCCCTTGACGCCGTTCGCGCCGAGGCCGAAGCCGAGCGACTGCGCGAACATCACGATCACGTAGAAGACGCCCGTGAACGCGACGGCTCCGGCGATCGCAAAGGGGATGTTGCGGCGTGGATTGTTGGTCTCCTCGCCGAGCGCGGACGCGCCCTCGAAGCCCGCCCAGGACAGGAAGCCGAAGACGGAGGCGTATGCGATCGCGCCGATGCCGACGCCCGCGGGAGGCGAGAAGGCCTTGAGGGAGAAGCCCTGCCCGTTGGGAGCCGACCCGCCGATGACCTTCGCGTAGATCCAGACGATGAGGATCGTGATCAGGGTCACCGACAGCGCCTCGATCAGGAGCAGCGAGCGCGTCGCGAACTTCACGTCGGCGTAGGCCACCGCGGCGATCACCACTGCCGCGATCAAGGAGATGACGATCCACGAAGGGCCGTGCCAGATCCCCGTGCCGTCGAAGAACGCGGTGCCGAAGAGACCGACCTCGGCGATCGACGCGGCGGTGAAGGCGGCGTAGGTTCCCATCTGCGCCCAGCCGGTGAAGAAGCCGGCGTGCGGGCCGAGCGTCGCGCCCGTGAGGGCGTAAGCCGAGCCGGCGTGGTTGAAGTGCCGGGTCAGGCGGATGAAGGCGTAGGAGACGAACGCGATCGCGATCGCCGCGAAGAGGAAGGCCAGCGGAACGGCGCGGCCGACCAGCCCGGCGGGCGCGACGCCGTTCAGTGCCATCGCAGCCGTCGGCGCCATGATCCCGATCGAGAGCGCGATCGCCTCCCAGAAGCGAAGCTCGCGCCTGAGCGTGCCGCGCCGAGGCTCCTCGACCGCTGCTGCGTCCGTAGCCATCACCGCTCTCCTTTCTCGAAGATGTCGCCGGGCAGGAAGGCGCCGACCACCCAGTTGGGCGCGTCCACGAGCTCATGGATGCGCAGGTCGACCGCCACGCTGCAGAGCGCGTACGCCTCCTCACGCCCGAGACCGTGCTCGTCCTCGAGCCGTCGAATCGTTGCCCGCACCGCGTCCTTGGCCGCCTCCATCAGGTCGGGACCGACCCCGGTGCAGACGTGGTACGCGGGATGCTCGCTCGCGGGCAGCCCGCCTTCGGGCAGCGCGTACTGCGGCGCGTCGATCTCGAAATCGCGGCGGACCGAAAGCCGCACGACGACGTCCATTGCGGTCTCGATCGCCGTTCCACAGACCTCGCCGTCCCCTTGCGCCGCGTGCGTGTCGCCGAGCGAGAAGAGCGCGCCTTCGACTCCGACCGGCAGGTACAGCGTGCTCCCGACGACCAGATGCTTCGTGTCGAGGTTCCCGCCCCAGCGAGAGGGCGGCAGGATCGGGTGCTGCCCGGGCTCGGCGGGCGCCACCCCGATCGTTCCCGGGAAAGGCCGGTAGGGCAGCGAGATCTCGTCGCTCCAAGCGACCCGGCCCGCCGCGCCGTCGACTCGCGAGATGCGCAACCACGGCTCGGGGAACTCGTCGGCGAGCAGGCCGAAGCCGGGGATCAGCGCCGTCCAACCCCAGTCGGGGGGACGAAACTCGAGCAGCTCGACGGCGAGCACGTCTCCAGGCTGCGCGCCCTTGACGAAGACAGGCCCGCTCACCGGGTTGACGTGGTCGAAGTCGAGCCTCGAGACGTCCTCCGGGCCTGAGTCCGCTCGGATCTGCTCGTCGGAGGCGTCGCGCACCTGCAGCTCGACGACCGCGCCAGGCTCGACCTCGAGCGCCGGGTCGAGCGCGTTGTCCCAGACGTAGTTGAAGGCGTCCTCGCGAACGCTGTGGAGCGTGCGCGGCGCGTCTGTCATGCGCCGAATGTACTACCGAGAAGGTTGCCGATGGAGGCGTAGCGACGACAACTCCGCCGCGGTGTCCCGGGTTGGCGCTCATCACGCCACGTCGTAAGATCAAACGTGACGATAAGGACAAGCTGGCACTCGTCCTTATGTCCCCGGCTGGCGCCACCATGGAGGTGATTCGGAATGGCCGTCCCATTCCTCAGTCCAGGACAGACGAACAAAGCGGTCCCGAGGATGAAGAGAAGGCTCGTGCGCGAATTGCTCGCGCTGGGCTTCGAGTCGATCGCGCACCAGATCGCCGTCAGGACGACTACCTACGGGCCTGATGCGGTGGAAGGGGTAAGGAAGGTGCAGGAGGCGAAGCACATCCACGTGGACGGCTTCGTGGGCAAAGACACGTGGGGTGCGCTTGGAGTCCACGAGCCCGTCACCAACCCGACGCCGGTCATGCTCCCGGGCGATTCGTTCCACGGAGGCGAGGTGATCGTCGAGCCCGGCGCCAACAAGCCCGGCAACCCGATCACGAAGATGACGCTCGACTACGTCGCAAAGATGGCCGGGATCGTCGGCAAGCCGATCAAGATCACGACTGGGACGAACCACAATAAGTTCACGGTCAACGGCAACGTCTCTGACCACTTCAGCGGTCACGCTGCCGACATCGGGATGTTCGCGAACGGTGGGGTCGACGACAGCCCCGTCGGGGACAGGATCATGGCGGCCTGCTGTGTCCTGGCCGGCGACTCGAAACAAGGCGCGCGTGACAAGGCGCGCACGGGCGGACTCTTCTCGTTCACGCACGGCAATCAGCGCATCCAGTGCATCTGGAAGACCAACCAGGGCGGGAACCACCACAACCACGTCCACGTCGGCGTCCGCCCCGCCTGACCGAGGGCGGAGAACCAGGAAACCGAGGGCTAGCGGTTCTCCAGCCGCTGCTCCAGCGACGCCTTGACTTCGGGCCAGTCGTCGTCGATCACCGCGTACCAGGCCGAGTCGCGCCGCTCGCCGCCTCGGACGACCATGTGCTTGCGGTGGATCCCCTCGAACTCGGCGGGCAGTGCCGCGAGTGCCCGCCGCGCCCGCTCGTTCTTGGCATCCGTCTTGAACTCGACCCGCCGGAAGCCGAGCTCCTCGAAGGCGTGCCGCAGCAGGAGGTACTTCGCCTCGACGTTGGCGCCGGTGTTCCACATCGATGGGTTCATCCACGTGTTCCCGATCTCGACCCGAAGATGCTGGGGCTCCCAGATCAGGTAGCTCGTCGAACCGACCACGTTTCCGTCATGCAACGCCGCGAAGGGGTACAGGCGCTCGTTGCCGAAGGTGTGCTCGAGCCAGGCGTCAAGGTCCGTCGTCCACATCCAGGTCCAGATCCGCTCGTCCGCGGCAGAGGCGCGGATGCCCTCCACGTGCTCTGGGCCGAGCGGCTCGAGAACAACGATCCGCCCCTCGAGCCTCTGTGCGAGGTTTTCGAACATGCCGATAGGCATGATGATGGCGTACGTGGGCCGGAAGCCAATGGAAAAGGCAGAGCTGCTCCTGTCAGCCGCTCGCTACCTCAACGAGACGCTCGAGCCGGAGCGCGTCTACGCCCGCTTCCACGAGTTGCTCGAGGACGCGGTCCCGCACGCGGGAGTCGTCGTCTCGGCTTTCGATCCCGCGACCGAGTTGATCACCTGCGAGTACGCCTGGGTCGACGGCGAGGAGCTCGATCCTGCGATCTTCCCGGCCCTGCCGGTCAACCGTGAGGGCGGCGGCATGCAGAGCCGCGTGATCACCACCGCTGAGCCGCTGCTCATCAACGACGTTCCCGCGCAGGTCAAGGAGCCCGGCGGCGTCTACTACGACGTTGACCGAGAAGGGCAGATGCGGAAGGTGCCGGAGGAGGGATCGCCCGGCGTTCGCGCCGCGATGATGATGCCCGTCAAGCACGAGGGCCAGGTCGTCGGTGTCGTCCAGCTGATGAACGCTGACGCGGAGTACGACCAGGAGCAGCTAGAGCTCGCCGAGGGCCTCGTGGGGCTGATGGGTGCTGCCGCCCGCAACGCGCGCCTCCACGAGGCGGCCCAGGCCGAGGCGGCCGCGCGGGCGCGAGCCGAAGCGACCGCTGCCGAGCGCGAGCACGCGGCCCGAGTCCTCGATGCCGTCGGCGACGGGGTCTTCCTGCTCGACGACGAGGGGCTGATCCGCTTCTGGAACCGCGCCGCCGAGCTGGTCACGCATAAAGCAGGCGATGAGGTCTGGGGTCGAGCAGCGACCGAGATCTTCGGCCGCTGGGACGAGCTTGTCGAGGACATTCCCGTCTCGGAGGAGTCGGCGGCGGCGCGCCCGGTGACGCTGCCGGTGGACGTCGACGGCCGCGAGCTCTGGCTGTCGTTCGTCGCCGTCCGCAGCCTTGCCGGGGTCGTCTACGCGTTCCGGGACCTGACCATCGAGCGGCGCCTTGACGAGGCGAAGAGCGAGTTCGTTGCGACGGTCTCGCACGAGCTCCGCACGCCGATGACGGCCGTGCTCGGCGCGGCGAAGACGCTGATGCGAGACGACATCGAGCTCAGCCCCGAGCGGCGGCGGCAGCTGCTGGAGATGATCGGCGCCCAGGGGACGCGGCTGACGAAGATCGCCGAGGACGTGCTCATCGCGAGCCGCCTCGACCGCGACGAGCTGCGGCTCGAGCGCGACCACGTCGACGTCGCCGAGCTCGTCCGCACGGCCGTCGAGCACATGCGCGAGTACGTGCCCGAAACCATCGCGCTTACGGCAAGCGCCGAGGCGAACGGCGCCGCCGCGCTCGGCGACCGCCACCGGATCGAGCAGGTGCTCGTGAACCTGATCGACAACGCCGTCAAGTACTCGCCGGACGGCGGCGAGGTCTCCGTCTCGACGGCCGCGCTGCCGGACGGTGTGCGTGTCGAGGTGCGGGACAACGGGATCGGCATCCCCGTCGCGGAGCAGGGGTCGATCTTCGAGAAGTTCTACCGTCTCGAAGGCGCGGAGGTACGGGCCGGGACCGGGCTCGGGCTCTACATCTGTCGCGAGCTCGTGCAGCGGATGGGCGGGACGATCGGGGTCGAGTCGGATCCCGGCTCCGGCTCGACGTTCTACTTCGAGCTCCCGCGCGCCGCCTAGCCTCGAGTCAACTGGCGCGCCGCGGTGCCGTCCGCCTTCATCACCCAGATCTCGAAATCTCCGGACCGATCGCTCTGGAAGGCGATCCTCTTGCTGTCGGGCGCCCACGTGGGATTGCTGTCCTCGTCTCCGTTTCGGGTCAGCCGGCGCTGGTTGCTGCCGTCAGCGCTCATCACGTACACCTCGAAGTTGCCGTCGCGGTTGCTCTGGAAGGCAATCCGGTGGCCGTTCGGCGACCAGGCCGGCTTGGCGTCGACTCTCCGCGTGTGGGTCAGGCGGCGCTCGTGGCTTCCGTCCGCGTTCATCACGTAGATGTCGACGTTGCCGCCCTGCTTGCGTGCGAAGGCGATTCGGCGGCCGTTCGGCGACCACGCGGGGTTGTAGTCGCTTTCGCTCCTAGGCGTCAGCCGGTGCCGTCGTTTCCCATCCGCGTTCATCACCCACACAGCAGCGGGCAAGGCGTCGATCTCGAACGCGATCTTCTTGCCGTCGTCCGACCAGGCAGGCATCGCCGACAACGCGCCCATGCGGGTCAACTGGCGTCGGCCGCTGCCGTCCGCGTTCATGACGTAGAGCTCCAAGGTGACGGCCGATATGCCACGCCCGGCCGCGAACACGAGGTGGCGGCTGTCCGGAGACCAGGCTGCGTAGGTGTCGAGCCCCGGCGCGCGCGTCAGGCGGCGTTGCGCGCTCCCGTCCGCGTTCATCGAATAGACGTCGATGCTGGAGGCGGACAGGCTCACGCTCGTGAACGCGATCTTGCGGCCGTTCGGTGACCAGGCGGGCCAGCTTCCGCTCGTCCGCCCGGACGCGCTTTCTCCGCGCCGGGCGGACGCTGCGTTTGGAACGAGCAGGAGCAGGGACGCGAATGCCAGTGCGAGAGCTGGTCTCAGAGCGCCGACACAAACAGATCACCCAGCTCAGGTCAAACGTCCCTCCGTCCGGTTCAGCGTCGATCATGCGGACCCGTTGCTAGGGTCTGCTGACACGGTGCCGATCTACGAGTACGTCTGCATGGAGTGCGAGTCGCACTTCGAGGAGCTCGTCCGAAACGGCGAGCAGCCGGACTGCCCGGACTGCGCTTCCTCGAACGTGCGCAAGCAGTTCTCGGTCTTCGCGACGCACGGCACCGCCGAGCAGCCCAGCTACGGATCGTCCGGTGGCGGCTGTTGCGGCGGTTCGTGTGGCTGCGGCTGAGCATTTGACCGAGCTCGAAGCTTTTGCCCGAGAGGTAGCGGGCTGCACGCGCTGCCGACTCGCCGAGGGCCGGACTCAGGTCGTCTTCGGCGTCGGAGATCCGAACGCGGACCTGATGTTCGTCGGCGAGGCGCCCGGCTTCCACGAGGACAAGCAGGGCATCCCGTTCGTGGGCCAAGCCGGCAAGCTGCTCGACAAGCTGCTGGCGGGGATCGGGCTCGAGCGGAGCCACGTCTACATCTGCAACGTCCTCAAGTGCCGGCCTCCCGGCAACCGCGATCCGGTGCCGGACGAGAAGGAGGCCTGCGAGCCGTACCTGTTCCGCCAGGTCGAGCTGATCCGGCCGAAGGTGATCGCGACCCTCGGCAATCACGCAACGAAGCAGCTGAGCGGCAAGGAGACTGGAATCACGCGCGTCCACGGGCAGGAGCAGCGGCTCAAGGTCGGCTCGTTCGACGTCCTGCTCTACCCGCTCTACCACCCGGCAGCCGCGCTCTACACGCCCGCGATGCTGACCGTGCTCGAGCAGGACTTCGCGCGCCTGCCGGAGCTCCTCGGGCGGACGGTCGCGCCGCCTGTCGAGGCCGCACCGCCGCTCGTCGAGGTCGCGGCCGAGCCCGCGGTCCAGCTCGGCCTGTTCTAGGTGGAGTTCTCCTCCGCCTCGCCGGCGGAGACCGAAGCCGTAGCAGGGCGGCTCGCGCGCGAGCTCGCGGCCGGCGACGTCGTCACGGTCTCGGGCGAGCTCGGCAGCGGCAAGACCACCTTCGTCCGCGGCGCCTGCCGCGAGTTCGGGATCACTGCGCACGTGACGAGCCCGACCTTCACCGTCGGCCACCGCTACCCGGGCGATCCGGACGTCTCACACCTCGATCTCTTCCGCTTCCAGGGCGTCTCGGCGGCCGAGTGGGGCGACCTCGAGCCGTACTTCGAGGACGCCATCTGCTTCGTCGAATGGCCCGAGGCGGCGGCCGGCGCGCTACCGCCCGTCCGTGTGGAGGTACGTTTGTCGCACATGGACCCGACGCATAGACTGATCACGCTCGAAAGCTCGGAAGAAGCCCTGCTAGACGGCATTTTTGGGGGTGCTGACTCTCGCTTTTGACACCGCGACGCGCGTTGCCACGGCGGCGCTCGTGCGGGACGGAACGGTGCTGGGAGAACGGGTCTCCCGGGCCGTCAGCGTGCTCGAGGACGCTGACGAGCTGCTGCGCGAAGCCGGGGCCGAGCAGCGCGATTTGACGGGGCTTGTAGTCGGGACCGGGCCGGGCAGCTTCACCGGCCTGCGACTCGGGCTCGCTGCGGCGCGCGGGCTGGCCTTCGCGCTCGACGTCCCGGTCGCCGGTGTCTCGACGCTCCGCGCGCTGGCCGCCGGCTCGCCGGGTGCGCTGCCGGTCGTCGATGCGGGCCGACGCGAGGTCTTCGTCCTCGATGGGCCCGAGCCGGTGGTGCGGAAGCCCGAGGAGCTCGAGCTCGAGCCCGGGACCGTCTGCGTCGGCGACGGGGCGCTCCGCTACCGCGCCGTCCTCGAGTCGCGCGGCGCCGAGATTCCTCCGGACGACGACGAACGCCATCTCCCACGGGCCCGCTTCCACGCGGCGCTCGCGGGCGACTTCGGCCCGGCCGAGCAGATCGAGCCGCTCTACCTGCGCGTGCCGGACGCGGAGACGAGCTCGTGACGAATCAGATCGAGCTCAAACGCCTCGAGTTACGCGATCTCGCCGAGATCGAGGAGATCGAGCGCAGCTCCTATCCCACCCCGTGGTCGCGCTCGATGTTCGCGAGCGAGCTCTCGAAGCCGTCGTCGCTCTGCCTCGGGGCGCACGATGTGGACTCGGGCCGGCTCGTCGGCTACCTCGTCATCTCGCGCTACGTCGATGCGTGGCACGTGATGAACATCGCGGTCCGGCCCGACTACCGCCGCCAGGGGATCGCCTCGATGCTGATGAACCGGCTCTTCGACCTGACTTCCGGCCGCAGCCGCCGCGGCTACACGCTCGAGGTGCGCGTCTCGAACACGGGCGCGATCAAGCTCTACGAGCGCCTCGGCTTCAAGCCGCGCGGCGTCCGGCGTGGCTACTACACGGACAACCGCGAGGACGCGCTCATCATGTGGAAGGACCCGGTCCAGGAACCAGTAGCTCGATCCTCGTGAGTTCACTGGCCCTCGCGTTCCTGACGGTTCGCTGGGTGTGCGTAGGCCGTGAGGACAGTGCTGGAGGCACGGACTCACGGCTGGAGCACGGCCAGCGAAGCGAGGCTTCGCGGAGGGCGGCTCCGCCGCCCGGTGGCGAAGCCGGTCAGGGGCGCGAGGGATGATCCTCGGGATCGAGACCTCTTGCGACGAGACCGCCGCGGCGGTGGTCGACGGCGGAGAGATCAAGAGCAACGTCGTCTCCTCGCAGGCGCATCTCCACTCGCGCTTCGGGGGAGTCGTTCCCGAGGTGGCCTCGCGGCACCACCTCGAGCTCGTCCTCCCGGTAATCCGCGAGGCGCTGAACGGTCACGACGTCGACGCCGTTGCAGTGACACGGGGACCCGGCCTGATCGGGGCGCTGCTGGTCGGGCTCTCGGCCGCGAAGGCGCTCGCGTGGGCCTGGCAGCTCCCGCTTATTCCCGTCGACCACCTGCAGGGTCACGTCGCGTCGCTCTACCTCGAGCCTGACCCGCTCGAGCCGCCGTTCGTCTGCCTGCTCGCGAGTGGTGGGCACACGCTGCTGCTCGACGTCCGGGAGCGCGGCTCGTTCACGCTGCTCGGCTCGACGCTCGATGACGCGGCGGGCGAAGCCTTCGACAAAGGCGCCAGGCTGCTCGGCCTCGGCTATCCAGGCGGCGCTGAGATCGACCGCCTCGCGCGAGAAGGCGACCCGGAGGCCTTTGCCTTCCCGGTCGCACGCGTCCCGGGGCTCGACTTCTCGTTCTCGGGCGTGAAGACGGCGTTGCTCTACGAGATCCGGTCGCTCGGCGACCTGGAGGCGCGCAAGGCCGACCTCGCCGCGAGCTACCAGCGCGCGATCGTACGGGCGCTGTCCGAGAGAGCCCTCGAAGCTGCCGAGCGCGCAGGCGCTGAACAGATCGCAATCGTCGGTGGTGTCGCTGCCAACTCGGAGCTCCGCGCCGCGCTCCCGGACGCCGTCGCGCCGCCGCTCGAGCTCTGCACCGACAACGCGGCGATGATCGCCTCGGCCGCCCGCTACGCGGACGCAATCCCGTACCCTCGTTATCTTGCGCTGGATGCGTACGCCCAGGCTGTCTGAGGTCAGGAACTTGGCGCCTGCGGCGATCATCGTCCTCGCCGCGACGCTTTTGGTGGTCGGCTTCGGCGTCGGCGGCACGCGCCAGCGCTCGCTCGGCTCTCAGGCCTCGTCGTGGCGCGGCCTTGTCGGCGGAGCGCGGCCCAGCGTCGAAGTCGGCCAGCGGATGCTCGTCGTGCTGAAGGCGCCGTCGATGGCGCAGCAGGTGGCCGCCCACGGTGGCTTCGCGACCCAGCAGCAGGAGCACAACTGGACGAGGGCCGCGATCGCCGCGCAGAAGCGCCTGCTCACGCAGCTCAGCATCCACGGGATCCAGATCCGTGTGGAATTCAGCTTCGCGCGCGTCCTGAACGGGTTCTCGGCGCCGCTCGACGCGCGCGCGGTTGCGCTGCTCGAGCGACGGTCCGAGGTGGCCGGCGTCTATCCGGTGCGGGTCGCCTATCCCGCCTCGATCTCGTCGAAGCTCCTCGGCCGCGAAGGCATCGCCCTCGGAGCGGGGAGCCTGCCCTCGGTCGCGCTGCCCGGCTACGACGGCCGCGGGGTCACGATCGCGCTCCTCGACACGGGCGTCGACAGCGCTCACCCGTACCTGCGCGGGCGGATCCTGTCCGGGATCAACGTGGTCGATCCCGATGTTCGGAGCGGCGCTCCCGCGGTCGTCGATCCGGCGGACTCGAGCCGGGTCGAGGAGCACGGAACGGAGATGGCGGGCCTGCTCGTCGGTGCCGGCGGCCCGGGCGGGATCTCGGGAGCGGCGACCGGCGCGTCGGTGCTCCCGATCCGCGTGGCGGGCTGGCAGCGCGACCTGAAGGGGAGCTGGGCCGTCTACTCCCGCACCGATCAGCTGATCGCCGGCCTCGAGCGCGCGGTCGATCCGAATCTCGACGGGGACGCCCACGACGCGGCGCGGATCGCGTTGATCGGCGTCGCCGCCTCGTATGCGGCCTTCGCGGACTCGCCGGAGGCGCGCGCGATCCTCGGCGCGCTGGACCTCGACACGCTCGTCGTCGCGCCCGCCGGAAACGACGGCCCCGCCGGTCCTGGCTACGGCAGCATCGCGAGCCCCGGTGGGGCCCCTGCCGCGCTCACGGTCGGCGCGGTCGACCTGCGCACGCAGGCGGAAGAGGTTCCCGTCGCGGTGCGCAGCGGCCTGCAGCTGCTGCTGGACCGGCGGCTTCCGCTCGCGGGCGCGGTCGTCTCGGAGCATCCGGTCGCGCTCGAGCTCGCGAGCCCGCGCGGGTCGGGCCCCGATCCGGCCGATTTCTACAACGGCCACGGCCTCAGCCTCGTCGCCGGCCGCGCCGCCCTGATCCGCGCCGGAAGCGACCCGCGCACGGCGATCGAGAACGCGGTGCAGGCCGGAGCGCGCGCGGTCGTCGTCTACGGGATCGATCTGCCCGCCGGGGGGCTCGGGCTCGACGAGGCCGTCGACGTGCCGGTCGTGAGCGTTCCCGCACGCGTGGGCGAGCTGGCCGTGGCCTCGCTCGAGCGCGGCGGCCACCCGGTCGTCTCGATCGGGCTGCCGGATACCGCGCGCAACGGCACCTCCGCGCAGATCGCGCCATTCTCGTCGCACGGGCTCGCCTTCGACGGGCGCGTCAAGCCCGATGTCGCGGCGCCGGGGGTCGTGCTCGCGACCGCCGAGGCCGGCCGGAACGACGACGGCACACCCCGGTTCGGCACGGTCAACGGCTCGAGCGCCGCCGCCGCGGTCCTGACCGGCGCTGCCGCGCTGCTGGCCCAGCTCCGCACCGACCTGAGCGCATCCGACCTGAAGAGCCTGCTGGCCGGGACGGCGAGCCCGTTGACCGAGACGAGCGTCACGGCGCAGGGCGGAGGGCTCGTCGATGTGGGCGCCGCCGCGGCGACCGAGCTCACCGCGGAGCCGGACACGCTCGCGTTCGGGAACGCGCGCGGCGACGGCTGGCACTCGCTCGAGCGGCTGACGCTGCACAACGTCTCGTCCCGGCTCTTTCGGGTGCGCATCCGCAGCGTGGGCCAGGGCGGGCTGGAGATCATCGCGAAGCCGAAGCACGTGCGGCTCAAGCCGGGCGGCTCGACGACCGTCGCGCTGCTGGCCCGCCTGCGCGGAGCCCCGCCCTCGGCCGGCTCTGCCGAGGGTGCCGTGCTGCTTCTTCCGCGAGGCTCGCAGCCATTGCGGATTCCGTGGGCGATCACCTTCGGCAAGCCCGCGCGGGCCGCGCTCTCGGAGATCGCGCTTTCGGCTTCGAGCTTCAAGCCTTCCGACACCAGCCGGTGGCACGGCTCGACTTCGAGCTCTGGCGCGGCAAGCAGCGGCTCGGCCTGCTCGCCCGGCTGCGCGACCTCCTCCCGGGCCAGCTGGCGCTCGGCTGGCGCTCGGCCTGACCGGGCGCGGTCCCGGCGGGAACCGCCTCGCGCCGGGCCGCTACCGGATCGTGCTCGTCGCGTTGCCGACTGCCGGTGGAGCGTCCACGCGAGTCGCAGTCCGGTTTCGCATCAAGTAAACCGGCCTATACTCACCCCGTTTGCGGCACTTTTTCCACGTCTAAGGAGTACGCGTGACCACAGTCGAAGCGCCCGAGTCCCACCTCCGAGAAAACCCCTTCGCGATCGCCCGCGAGCAGCTCGCCCGCGTCGCGGACATCTTTGCGATCGACCAGCGGCTGGTGAACATCCTGCAGGAGTGCAAGAAGGCGCTCGTCGTCTCGATCCCCGTGACGCTGGACGACGGCACAATCCAGGCCTTCGAGGGCTACCGGGTCACCCACAACGTCGCGCGCGGGCCGTCGAAGGGCGGCCTCCGCTACCACCCGGACGTCACGCTCGACGAGGTCAAGGCGCTGGCGATGTGGATGACGTGGAAGTGCGCCCTGATGAACATCCCGTTCGGCGGCGCGAAGGGCGGCGTCGTCTGCGACCCGAAGAAGCTCTCGCGCGGCGAGCTCGAGCGGATGACCCGCCGTTTCACGAGCGAGATCATCAACGAGATCGGCCCGGAGAAGGACATCCCGGCTCCTGACGTCGGCACCGACGGGACGGTGATGGCGTGGATCTTCGACACCTATTCGATGAACAAGGGCCACTCGGTGCTCGGCGTCGTCACCGGCAAGCCGCTCAACGTGGGCGGGTCGCTGGGGCGGCTTGAGGCGACGGCGCGGGGCTGCCTCTACTGCATCCAGGAGGCGGTGCGGAAGAAGGAGCAGGGGCTCGAGGGGCTGCGCGTCGCGGTGCAGGGCTTCGGCAACGTCGGCTCGTTCCTGGCGAGGTTCCTGGCCGAGGAGGGGGCGACGGTCGTGGCGGTCTCGGACTCGACCGCCGGGCTCTACAACCCGAAGGGCATCGACATTCCCGCGGCGCTCGCGCACAAGCAGGAGACCGGGACCCTGCGCGGCCTGCGTGGAGCCGACGACATCTCAAACGAGGAGCTGCTCGTGGTCGACTGCGACGTCCTCGCTCCCTGCGCGCTGGAACAGGTGATCACGCGCGACAACGCGGACAGGGTGAAGGCGTCGATCATCTGCGAGGGGGCGAACGGCCCGATCACGCCGAGCGCTGACGAGATCCTCGAGGACAAGGGCGTGCTCGTGCTGCCGGACATCCTCGCCAACGCGGGAGGGGTCGTGGTCTCCTACTTCGAGTGGGTCCAGGGCCTCCAGGAGTACTTCTGGAAGGAGCCCGAGGTGAACTCGAAGCTTCGCGACATCGTCACGCGCGCGTTCAACGAGACCTGGCACGTCTCGGAGGAGCGGGACATCGCCATGCGGCCCGCGTCGTACGGCGTCGCCGTCGGGCGCGTCGCGGACGCGACCATCACTCGGGGGCTCTATCCCTAGGGTCTCCGTCTTCCACGCGGCTGGATGTCACCTCTGCGAGCGGGCCCTCGCGAAGGTGCGCGCGCTGCGGGAGGAGCTCGAGTTCGAGCTGGAGGAGATCGCGATCGACGGCTCGCCCGAGCTGGAGGCGCGCTACCGCGAGCTGATCCCCGTCGTCGAGATCGACGGCGAGCAGGTCTTCACGTACTACGTGCACGAGGACGCGTTCCGCCGGCGGCTCGGCGCTGCACAAACTGGCTCCGTGCGGCCGAGCTTGTGACGGTCTGACGCACGGAGCTACGCGGGGCTGGCAGAATGGTTGTGCTCTGTCACAAGCAACCGCCCAGGGAACGAATTCTGTAGCGACGGAACGGGTGACGGTCGGCGTCGCCGCCCGCCTGAGCCGCTACCTCCAGGTCCTCACCCAGTCGAAGAAGATGGGCAAGGACAGGATCTCCTCGCAGGAGATCTCGGACTACACGAACATCAACGCGACGCAGATCCGGCGCGATCTCTCCAACTTCGGCCGGTTCGGCAAGCGCGGGGTCGGCTACAACATCGACTCGCTGCTGGGCGAGATCCGCAAGATCCTGCGGACGCAGGGCCAGCACAACATCGCCCTGGTCGGCGCGGGGCGGCTGGGCGAGGCGATCGCCTCGTCGCCAATCTTCGCGGAGCATGGGATCAACATCGCGGCTGTCTTCGACAACGACCCGGAGAAGGTGGGCGGGTCGATCGGCTCGATGGAGGTCGGTGACATCCGCACGCTCCCGACCGCGGTCCGCGAGAAGAACATCATCGTCGGCGTGATCGCGGTGCCGGCGGACAGCGCGCCGCAGGTCGCCGACGAGCTCGTGGGGTCGGGCGTGAAGATCATCTTCAACTACTCGGAAGCGCTGCTAGACGTCCCGCACGACGTCACCGTGCACACGTCGAACCCTGCCGTCGACCTCCTCCACGCTCTCTACTTCCACTTGACCTAGCCGCGCGTGCGGATCCTGCTCTGGCATGGGTACCTGCTGGGCGGGACCGGGTCGAACGTCTACACGCGGGCGCTCGCGCGGGAGTGGAGTCTCGCCGGGCACGACGTCGTTGTCTTCTCCCAGGACCCACGGCCCGAGCTGTACGACCTCGGCGGCGCCGACACCGTGCGGCCCGAGATCGGCGGTTTGCTGCCCGTCTTCGTCCTCGACCGCTACGAGGGCCTCGAGGCGCGGCGGCTGCCGGACCTGACGCAGGCCGAGCGCGAGCGCTACGTGGAGCTGAACGCCGCTGCGCTCGGGCGGCACCTGCCGGCCGACCTCGTGTTCGCGAACCACGTCCTGCTCGGCGGGCCCGTGGCGGCCGCGACGGGAGCGCGCTTCGCGGTGAAGGCTCACGGATCGGAGCTCGAGTACGCGATCCGCGGCAACGAGGAGCTCGCCGCCTGGGCGCGGGAGTCGCTTGCGAGGGCCGAGGCCGTCTTCGTCGGGTCCGAGCACATCCGCGAGGTGCTCGAGGAGGTGGTTGGCCACATCGATCGCGTCCACGAGGTCCCGCCTGGGGTCGACGTGGACGAGTTCCGCCCCGAGCCGCGTGAGGAGGCGCTGGCCGCGCTGATCCACGAGGCTCGCCTCGATCCGCCGAGCAGGGGAGACGAGCGTCTTCCAGACGAGGGCAATGCCGGCCGTTTCGCGAAGTTCTTCGAGACCGACGAGCCGACGGTCCTCTACTTCGGGAAGCTCCTCTACAACAAAGGCGTCCACCTGTTGCTCGAAGCGCTCCGCGGCCTCGACGCCCGCGGTGTGATCGTCGGCTTCGGGGACTACCGCGCCGAGCTCGAGGCCATCGCACCGCCACGCACGCTCTTCACCGGTGCGCTGGAGCACCGGCACCTCGCCCACCTGCTCCCGCTCGCCGACGTCGCGGTCGTGCCGTCGATCTTCCCGGAGGCGTTCGGGATGGTCGCCGCCGAGGCCCTCGCCGCCGGCTGCCCGCCGCTCGTCGCCCGTCACTCCGGTCTGCAGGAGGTCGCCGAGGGCCTCGAGGCTGAGTATCCCCCCGAGCACCGCGACCTGGCGAGCTTCGCCAACGGCGACGTCACGGACCTCACCGCCAAGCTGCAGCGGCTGCTGGGTCTGTCACCAGCCGAGCGTGAGCAGCTCTGCAAGGCGGCGCGCAAAGCGGCCGTGGAGCGCTGGAGCTGGCACGGCGTCGCGGAAAGACTGTTGCAACCCTTCAATTAATGTAGTCGCCGTGGGCGACACGCAGAGGCTTAGCCCCGAGGAGCAGATTCGGTTCGCTCGCGAGCAGTTCGAAGCGGCGGACGACTTCGCCGTCGCGGTCGAGGAGGAGTTCGCCGTCCTCGACCCCGCGACCCTTTCGCTGACCAACCGCTTCGAGGAGCTCCAGGCCGCGGCGAAGGGCACACCGCTCGAGCCGCACCTCGTCGGCGAGCTGATCGCGTCCGAGGTCGAGATCCGCACCGGCCGCTGTGCCAACTTCGAGGACGCCGCCGCGCTGCTCGGCGAGCGCCGCTCGCAGCTCTACGACTTGGCCGAGCCGCTCGGGATCGCGCTCGCCGCGACGGGCACGCACCCGTGGAGCCCGTGGCAGGAGCAGCGGATCATCGACACCCCGCACTACCGCCGGAACGACGAGATCCTCCGCTACGTCGTCTGGCGCAACAACAGCTTCGGCCTCCATGTGCACGTGGCGATCAAAGGCCCGGACCGCGCGATTGCCGTCAACAACGCGCTCCGGAACTACCTCCCGGAACTGCTCGCCCTCTCGGCGAGCTCGCCGTTCGTCGAAGCGGTGAACACGGGCCTCCACTCGGCGCGCACGCAGATCTTCACGCGCATGTTTCCGCGCTGCGGCGTTCCGGACGCCTACGACGGCTGGGACGGCTTCGAGCGCTACGTGCGGTTCCTCTACGACACGGGCTCGATCGAGGAGCACACGCAGATCTGGTGGAGCGTTCGCCCGCACCTCGCCTTCCCGACGGTCGAGATCCGCATCTGCGACGCGCAGCCCGACCTGGCCGAGGCCCGCTCGCTCGCCGCCTTCTGCTACGCGCTGACCGTCCGCATCACGCACGCCCTTGACGAGGGCGAGCCGCTCCCCGACCACCCGCACCGCCTGATCGAGGAGAACCTCTGGCGTGCGATCCGCCACGGCCTCTCGGGCGAGCTGATCGACCTCGAGACCGGCGAGACCGGTCCCGCGCGCGCGCACCTCGAGCGCCTCCTCGAGTGGATCCAGCCGGCGGCGGAGGAGATCGGCGCGGCGCCCTATCTCGGCATCCCGTCGGCGAACGCGGCGGAGCGCCAGATCGCGAGGCACGAGTCCGGCGCGACGCTCGAGGAGATCTACGCCGAGCAGGTGAAAACGGGAGTCCCGGTTGTCTGATGACGAGCAGCAGCTGGTCGAGGAGCTTCAGGCCGAGCTGGCGAAGCTCAAGGTCTCCGACCTGCTCCTGCAGACCCTCTACACCGTCTCCTCGCTCGGCTACCACCGGCTGAGCGGCGAGACGAAGGACCTCGACCAGGCGAAGCTCGCGATCGAGTCGCTCAAGGCGCTCGTCCCGGTGCTGGAGGGATCGATCCCGGAGGAGGCGCTGCGGGACTTCCAGCAGGTGCTCGCGAACATGCAACTCGCCTACGCCTCCGCGGTCGCCGCAGGGTCCTAGCCGAACTGGCCTTGTAGCGAGCGGCTCCGCGGCCTATAACGATTAGTAGGGGCTGGTTGAGCAAGAGAGGGGACTGCGGGTGAGGGGCACGCTGCTGCTGGTTGTCGGCGGGATCGCGGGCCTTGCGCTGGGCGTGGGCGCGCAGGCCGGCGCGACGACGCCCTACCCTGCCACGCGTGTAGGCGTCTCGCGCGCGAGCCTCGTCGACTTCGCGCAACTCTCGCGCTTCGACGCGCAGCGCCATGCGTACGGCCCGCTCCATCCAGGCTTGATGCCCGAGCCGCAGGAGCGGGCCGAGCCGAACGTCCACATCACGGTGGCCTCGCCGTTCGCGCCTCCGCTCGGCCTTCCGGACGGACCCCTGAGCGCGGCTTCGCCTGCTCCATCGCAGGGCTTCCTGGCTCAGCGCGACGCAGCCCGCAACGGCACGACGACCAGCTTCATCCCGCCCGACACCGCGGGGGCGGTCGGTCCGACCCGGCTGATGTCGACGCTGAACAGCAACTACGTGATCCAGGACCGCGCCGACGGAAAGGTGCTCGCGTCGGTCTCGATGTCGACGTTCTGGGCCTCGGTCGGCGCGGTTATGCCGTTCGACCCGCGCGTCCTCTACGACCCGTACTCGGGCCGCTGGCTCGTCGCGGCAGTCGCGGATCCCGGGGGGCCTGCCTCGGCGGTTCTCTACGGCATCTCGGACTCGGCTGATCCAACCGGGAGCTGGCACCTCTACTCCGTCGGCGTCGACCCGACCGGCGCGACCTGGGCCGACTTCCCGACGCTCGGCTTCAACCAGAGCACCGTTGCGATCGGCGTCAACCTGTTCACGAGCGCGACCGGCGAGTACGCGGGCCTCTCCAAGCTCTTTGTGATCGACTACCCCGCGCTCAGAGCGAACGCTGTTTTCGCACCGGCCGCGATCTCGATCCCGAACGGCTTCACGATCCAGCCGGCGGTCACCTACTCGCCGACGGAGAGCACGCTCTACCTCGTAGAACATGGAGCGAGCGGCGCCGGCACGTACTACTTCTTCTCGCTCGTGGGAACCACGCTCGCCGGCGGCGCATCGCTGACGAACCCGCTCGGCCCGTGGACGATCCCCGGCGGCGGCGACCTCCTCCCGCAGCGTGGCGGCTACCCGGTCGACTCGGAAGACGCGCGAATCGGCAACGCCGTCTTCCGCAACGGCCACGTCTACTACGCGAGCCGTCCAGTGGATCGAGCTCGACCGCACCGGCGCGTTCGTGCAGGGCGGCCGGATCGCCGACCGGAGCGCGACCGGATCCAACGGCGGCCGCTGGTACGCCTATCCCTCCATCTCCGTCAACGCGGTGGACGACGTCCTGGTCGGCTTCTCGGCCTTCCGCTCGACCGGCTTCCCCTCGGCCGCCTACGCGTTCCGCTACGGCACCGATCCGCCCAACGCGATGCGCGCTCCGGTCACGCTGAAGGCGGGTGAAGGCACGTACGTCAAGACCTTCGGCGGGAGTCGCAACCGGTGGGGCGACTACAGCGCCGCACAGGTTGACCCGTTGGACGACCGCTCGCTCTGGACGATCCAGGAGTACGCGGGACGGCCGGTCGGGGCCGGTGACGGATCCGGGCGCTGGGCGACGTGGTGGGGGAGGGTCGACCCGTCGGCCCCGGCGCCGGCCTTTGAGCCGGCCTGCCAGGTCCCGCGTGTGGTCGGCCTGCGGCTCGGGAAGGCGCGCGCGCGGATCCGGTCGCGGCACTGCCGCCTGGGCAAGATCACCCGTAAGCGCACGCTCAAGGCCCCTCGTGGCCGTGTCCTTGCACAATCGCCGGCCCCGGGCCGGCACCTCGGGAGCCACGCGAAGGTCAAGCTGACCGTCGGGCGTTAGGCTCCGCCGCCTGATGGCGGGCGCCGAGATCGGGATCTTCGGGGGCTCCGGCTTCTACGCGTTCCTCGAGGACGTGGAGGAAGTCGAGCTCGACACGCCGTACGGCAAGCCGTCCGCGCCGTTCGTGATCGGCGAGATTGGGGACAAGCGCGTCGCATTCCTCCCGCGCCACGGGCCGGCGCACGAGCTGCCGCCGCACCGGATCCCGTATCGCGCCAACGTCTGGGGGATGAAGGAGCTCGGCGTGCGCCGGATCATCGGGCCGAACGCTTCGGGTGCCTTGAAGGCAGAGCTGCGGCTCGGCGAGTTCGTCGTCTGCGACCAGTTCGTCGACCGCACCACCGGCCGCGCCGACACCTTCTACGACGGTCCTGAGACGACGCACGTCTCGGCGGCCGACCCCTACTGTCCGGACCTCCGGCGGCTGCTGGTCGAGACCGCGGGCGAGCTCGGGATCCCGGTCCGGAACGGCGGCACGGTCGTGACGATCCAGGGCCCGCGCTTCTCCACGCGGGCCGAGTCGAAGTGGTTCCAGGACGCAGGTTGGGACGTGATCAACATGACCGCGTATCCCGAGGGCTACCTCGCACGCGAGCTCGAGCTCTGCTACGCGAACATCTCGATGGTCACCGACCACGACGTCGGCGTCGACGGCACGCCTCCGGTGAGCCACGAGGCGGTGATCGAGGTCTTCCAGGCGAACAATGAACGCCTGCGCGAGCTTCTCTTCGCGGTCGTCCCGAAGATCCCGCCGCAGCCCGAAGAGCATCTCTGCGCCACAGCCCTCCGCGGGGCACGCGTCTAACCGCCTGTGATAGAAAACCGCGGCGCCGGGGTGCCTCGGCGCTGACCTTGAGGGAGGCCCTCCGATCGATTTCTTCAGTGACCACGCGGTTCTCTTCGCCCTCGTCTGCTCGGCGATCGGGATCGGCTTCGGCGTCGGGCTGACCTTCTGGGTGCTCGGCCGCCCCGGCGGAACCGAGCGGATGCAGGAGATCGCGCGTGCGGTCCAGGAGGGCGCAGCCGCCTACCTGCGCCGCCAGTACACGACGATCGCGATCGTCGCGATCGTGCCGTTCCTCCTGCTCGGTTTCTACAACAAGCTCGGCTGGGGGACTGCGGTCGGGTTCCTGATCGGCGCTGTGCTCTCGGCGGCGGCCGGCTTCATTGGGATGAACGTCGCCGTCCGCTCGAACGTGCGCACCGCCGAGGCCGCGAAGCACGGCCTCAAGCCGGCGCTGAACGTCGCGTTCCGCGCGGGCTCGGTCACCGGGATGCTCGTGGTCGGGCTCGGCCTGCTCGGGGTCGCGGGCTACTACTGGGTGCTGACCGGCTGGCTCGGTCACTCGCACGAGTCCGCGATCGACGACCTGGTCGGGCTCGCGTTCGGCGGGTCGCTGATCTCCGTGTTCGCGCGACTCGGCGGCGGCATCTACACGAAGGCCGCAGACGTCGGCGCCGACCTTGTCGGAAAGATCGAGGCGGGCATCCCCGAGGACGACCCGCGGAACCCGGCCGTGATCGCGGACAACGTCGGCGACAACGTCGGCGACTGCGCCGGCATGGCGGCGGATCTCTTCGAGACCTATGCGGTCACCGCGGTGGCCGTGATGCTCCTCGCGAAGGCGTTCCCGACGAGCCGCCTGTGGCTCTTGCCACTGGCGATCGGCGGGATCTCGATCCTGACCTCGGTGGTCGGCGTGTTCTTCGCGCGCGTCGGGCGGGGCGGGTCGATCATGAACGCGCTCTACAAGGCGGTCGCGGTCTCGACATTCCTCTCGGCTCTCGGGTTCATCCCGGTCGTGATGGCCTTCGATTCGCCGGCGAGCCGCTTCAACTTCTGGGATCTCTACATCTCGGCGCTCGTCGGCCTGATCGTCACGTTCCTGCTGGTCGCGATCACCGAGTACTACACGGGGACGCGCTGGCGGCCGGTGAAGATGATCTCCAGCGCCTCGCGGACCGGGCACGCCACGAACATCATCGAGGGCCTCGCGGTCGGGATGCAGGCGACCGGCGCGCCGGTGATCGTGATCGCGGCCGGGATCCTCGTCGCGCATCACTTCGCGGGGCTCTTCGGGATCGGGGTCGCCGTGATGGCGCAGCTCTCGATGACCGGTCTGATCGTGGCGCTCGACGCGTACGGGCCCGTCACCGACAACGCGGGCGGAATCGCAGAGATGGCCGACCTGGATGAGTCGGTGCGCGCGATCACCGATCCGCTCGACGCCGTCGGGAACACGACCAAGGCGGTGACGAAGGGCTACGCGATCGGGTCGGCCGCTCTTGCAGCGCTCGTGCTGTTCGACTCGTACACGACGGAGCTGTCGAATCAGGGACTGACGCTCGCGTTCAGTCTCAGCGACGCGTGGGTCGTCGCCGGCCTATTCATCGGCGGGCTGATGCCGTTCCTGTTCGCCTCGCTGGCGATGGAGGCGGTGGGACGCGTCGGCGGTCAGGTCGTGACCGAGGTGCGGCGACAGTTCGCCGAGATCCCCGGGATCATGGAGGGCACAGCGCGGCCCGAGTACGGGCGGGCGATCGACATCGTCACCGGCTCTGCGATCAAGAGCATGATGATCCCGGCGTTGATCCCGATCGGCTTCCCGATCGTGGTCGGGCTGATCAACCCGCGCATGCTGGGCGGGCTCCTGATCGGGACGATCGTGACCGGGCTCTTCCTCGCGATCGCGATGACTTCGGGCGGTGGGGCCTGGGACAACGCGAAGAAGCTGATTGAGGACGGTGCGTTCGGCGGGAAGGGCTCGGAGGCCCACGCGGCCGCCGTGACCGGCGACACCGTGGGAGATCCCTACAAGGACACCGCGGGCCCGGCGATCAACCCGATGATCAAAATCACCAACATCGTCGCGATCCTGATCGTCCCGCTCGTCGTCAGCATCCACACCTAAGCTCTTGGACATGTCAGGGGACAGTCCCCAGGCAGGGCCGTGCTGAGCGACCGCGCACCGCAATAGAGTCCCGACGCGATGTCACGGCGTAGGCGGCAGCAGCGGCTCGAGCGCGTGCTCGGCACGCCGGCGCTGTTCGCCACGGCTTACGGGAACGTCGGCTCGTCGATCTACTACGCGCTCGGCGTCACCGCCGTCTTCGCGCTCGGACTGACGCCCCTCGTCTTCGTGATCGCGGGCGTCTTCTTCGCCGCGACGGCGCTCACCTACGCGGAGGGAACGGTCCGTTACCCCGAAGCCGGCGGCTCCTCCAGCTTCGCGCGCCACGCCTTCAACGAGCTCGCGTCGTTCGGCGCCGCCTGGGCCCAGATGCTCAACTACATCATCACGATCGCCATCTCGGCGTTCTTCGTGCCGCACTACCTCTCGATCTTCTGGGGACCGCTGCGACAGAACCCCTGGGACATCATCGGCGGCGCGGCGGTGATCGTCGTGCTCGTGCTTCTGAACGTCGTCGGGATTCAGGAGTCGGCGCGCCTGAACATCTTCCTCGCCCTGATCGACTTCGGGACCCAGGTCCTGCTCGTGCTGATCGGGTTCGCGCTGATCTTCAGCCCCTCGACGCTGACCGGCAACGTCCACTTCGGCACCGCACCCACGTGGTCGCAGTTCTTCCTCGCGATTCCGGTGGGGATGATCGCCTACACCGGGATCGAGACCGTGTCGAACCTCGCGGAAGAGACGCGCGACCCGGTCAAGGCGATCCCGCGCTCGATCGGCTGGGTCGCCGTCGCCGTCTTCGCGATCTACTTCACGCTGCCGATGATCGCGCTCTCGGCGCTGCCGGTTCACCACATCGCCGGCAAGGAGACGACGCTGCTCGCGCTGCCGCCGCAGCAGCACGGCTTCCAGAACGACCCCGTGCTCGGCCTCGTCGAGAACCTCGGCATCCACGGAACCCTGTTGAGCGTGCTCAAGGTCTACGTCGGCCTGCTCGCCGGGACGATCCTCTTCATCGCGACCAACGCCGGGATCATCGGCGCCTCGCGGATCACGTATTCGATGGCGACCTACCGGCAGTTGCCGGAGGTCTTCCGGCGCCTCCACCCGCGCTTTAAGACGCCGTGGCTCGCACTGCTCGTCTTCGCCGGCTTCGTCTCGATCCTCATCCTCCTTCCGGGCAAGACGAAGTTCCTCGGGACGATGTACTCGTTCGGGGCGATGCTCTCGTTCACGGTCGCGCACGCGTCGGTCGTCCAGCTTCGGCGACGGTATCGCGACGAAGAGCTCGCGTTCCGCGCGCGGCCGAACTTCCGCTTCTGCGGAGTCGACTGGCCCCTGTTCGCGGTCTTCGGCGGGACGGCGACGGCGCTGGCGTGGCTCGTGGTGGTCGTCCAGAGCCCGGGGACCCGCTACGCAGGCCTCGGCTGGCTGATCGTGGGCTTTGTCGCTTACTGGGCCTACCGCCGCAGGGTCTTGCACGTGCCGCTGACCGAGACGATTCGCGCGCCCGTCGCGATGGGGCCGGCCCTTGCGCTGGAGTACCGGAACGTGCTCGTGCCGATCGTCGGCCGCCACGAGTCGGAGGAGGCGATCGACCTCGCCTGCAGGCTGGCGACGGAGCGCGCCGCCTCGATCGTCGCGTTGACTGTGATCGAGGTGCCGCTGGAGCTGCCGCTCGACGCCGAGCTGCCGCGCGAGGAGGAGCGGGCGAACGAAGTGCTCGACGAGGCCCGGGCGATCGGCGACGCCTACGGCGTGAACGTGATCGGCCGGATCGTGCGCGGGCGCCGGGCAGGCCCGGCGATCGTCGAGGAGGCCACGCGGCGCAACAGCGAGATCATCGTCATGGGCGCGCCGCGTAGGGATGTGCGGCGGCGGCGCGGCCGGATCTTCGGCGACACCGCGGACTACGTGCTCAAGAACGCGCCCTGCCGGGTGATGGTCGCCGCCGCGCCGAAGGCGGCGTGAACTTGTACCGAGACCTCGTCGGCACGTTCGGGGTCGTCGCGATCGGCATCGGGATCGCGCTGATCGTCAGGACCGCCATCGCCGGCGGCGGCGTGGGCATCGTGATCGGCCTGCTCTTCATCGCGCTCGGCGCCGGACGGCTATACCTCCTGCGCCGCCGTAAGAACTGAGGCGCCGACTCGGCGGCGCCGACCGTAGAGGCCGCGCGGGCTCTGCCCGTGCGGCCGTCTAACGCACCATCTGGGAGTGCAAACAGCGCGCCTGTTCGTACGCACCAGCCACTAACCTGAGCGCGTGGCGCGCAAGATCTCGGGGCTCCAGCGGGTGCTCGATGCGCCGGCCCTCTTCTCGGTCGCGTACGGCGAGATCGCCTCCTCGATCTACGTCGCGCTCGGGATCATCGCGCTGCACGCGCTGGGCCTCACCCCGGAAGTGCTCGCGCTCGTGGGTGCGCTCTTCCTCGTCGTCTCGCTCTCGTATGCCGAGGGCACCGCCGCGATCCCCGAGACCGGCGGGGCCGCGACCTTCGTTCGGCGCGCGTTCAACGACCTGGCCGGCTTCCTGACCGGCTGGGCGCTCTTCCTCGACTACCTGATCGTGATCGCGCTCTCGGCGTTCTTCCTGCCGCATTACCTCGGTGCGGCCTTCAAGGTCGCGGCGCTGGGCAGGCATCCCTCCGACTTGATCGTCGCGGTCGCGGTGATCGTCGGCGTCGCCGCGCTCCGGCTCGTACGGCGCTCGGCCTTCTACCGCTACGGGATCGTCGTCGCGGTCCTCGACCTGGTCACGCAGCTCGGGCTCGTGGCGCTCGGCTTCGCTTTCCTGTTCTCCGGCGACGCCCTCACGCGCGGGGTCTCGATCGGCTCCGAGCCGTCGTGGCACCAGATCGCCTTCGCGCTGCCGCTGGCAATGCTCGCCTACACGGGCCTCGAGACGGTCGCGAATCTCGCCGAGGAGACGCGCGAGCCGGGCCGCGACCTGCCGCGGAGCCTCTTCTCCGGGATCGGGCTCGTCGTCCTGATCTACGTCGCGATCGGCCTCGTCGCGCTGTCCGCATTCCCGGCCGATCACGGCACGACGCAGCTCGGAACGCGCTGGCTGCACTCGCCGATGATGGGGATTGTCGCCGCGCTCCACGGCCACGTCCCCGGCGGACTGGTGACGGCGCTGCGGCTCTACGTCGGCCTCACCGGCGCGGTGATCCTGCTCGTTGCGATCACCACCTCGATCTCGGGATTCACGCGGCTCGCCCATTCGCTCGGCGAGCACGGCCAGCTGCCGCGCGCGTTCGGCCGCCTCAACCGGCGGACGCTCGTGCCGCCCGAGGCGATCGTCGCCGCCGCTGCGATTTCGATCGCGCTCCTCCTCATCTCGTCGCTGCTCACCGACACCGTCGTCTTCCTCGCGAGCCTGTTCAGCTTTGGCGTGCTCGCGGCCTTCACCGCCGCGCAGCTCGCCGTCATCAGGCTCCGCTTCACGGAGCCGGAGCTCAAACGGCCGTACCGAGCCCCCGGCGGGATTCCGCTGCGGGGCGTCGAGGTGCCGCTGCCGGCCCTGGTCGGCGCCGCCTGCACGTTCGTGATCTTCCTCATGGCGCTCGTCACCCACGACGGCGCTCGGTACGGCGGGCCGATCTGGCTGATCGTCGGGCTCGTCATCTACGGGCTCGTCCGGCGCGAGCGGGGGGAGGGCCTGCTCGAGCGCATCGAGGCTCCTTCCGAGGATCTGCCCGAGACCGAGTTCTCGAGCATCCTCGTGCCGATGAAGCTCGGGGTGATCGGGGAGGAGATGATCGCAACCGCGGTCAAGCTGGCTCAGGAGCGCAGCGCCGAAGTGGAGGCCTTGCACGTGATTCGCGTCCCGCTGGATACGGCGATCGACGCCGAGCTGGACCTCGAGGAGGAAAGCGCCGCCGCTTCGCTGGCCGAGGCGCAGCTACTCGGAGCAGACCACGGCGTGCCGGTGCGCGGCGAGACGGTACGCGCCCGCTCGATCGGCGAGGCGATCGTCAACGAAGCCGAGCGTAGCGGGGCCGACCTGATCGTCCTCGGCTCCGCGCCGCGCTGGCGGCGGCAGTCCAGGTTCTTCTCGCCGACCGTCGAATACGTGCTCCGAAAAGCTCCCTGCGAGGTGATCGTCGTGGCCTTTCCCGAAGGCGTGATGGAGGAAGACGGCTCGAATCCTGAGTGACTGAGGCATCGCTTGCGATGCCGCTTAGAGGCCGTGCCGGCTTCGCCGGTACGGCCGTCTGACAGACTGCCTTGGAGGCCGAAACGGGAGCCGCGGCACAGTCATTAGGCGCTAATGTGACTTTATGAATGCACTCGTAATCGGATGCGGCCGCGTCGGCTCCAGCATCGCCCTCCAGCTGGATCGCGAGGGCTGGGAGGTCACCGCGGTCGACGAGAAGGAAGAAGCGCTCACGCGCCTCGGTGACCACTGGAGCGGCGGCTTCGTGCTCGGCCACGGCATGGACATCGAGGTCCTGCGCGAGGCAGGGATTGAGGAGGCGGACGCCGTCGTAGTGGCCACCGACGGCGACAACACGAACATCGTCATCGGCCAGGTCGCACAGCAGCGCTTCGACAACCAATGCGTCGTCGTGCGCCTACTCGACCCCGCGCGCGCCGAGTTCTACCGCCAGCGCGGCCTGCGCACCGTCTGCCCGACCTCGGTTGCGATCGAGGTCCTGCTGGACGCGGTTCGCGCGTGCGAGATCCGCCCCGCGGAGGCCGCCACCACCTAGATGTACATCCTTGTTGCAGGCGGCGGGAAGGTCGGCGCCAACTTCGCGCGGACGCTCCTCCAGGACGGGAAGCGCGAGGTGACGCTGATCGAGCAGCGGCGCGACCGGTTCGAGCGGCTCGAGCAGGAGCTCGAGCACCACGTGATCCTCGGCGACGCGACCGAGATCCACATCCTCGAGCGCGCCGGGATCGCCCGGCCGCCGGACGTCGTCGCCGCGCTGACCGGGGACGACGAGGACAACCTCGTGATCAGCCAGCTCGCGCGCGAGAAGTACGGCGTCCCGAAGGTAATCGCCCGCGTCAACGATCCGCGCAACCAGGCCCACTTCGACCTCCTCGGGGTCTCGCCGACGGTCTCGGCCACGCGCGGGCTGATGGCGCTGATCGAGCACGAGGTCCCCGAGCACGACCTCGTCCACCTGCTCGAGCTGCGCAAGGAGAACCTCGAGATCGTCGAAGTGATGATCGACAAGGGCGCTCCGGCCGCCGGCCGGCGCGTCGAGGCGCTCGACCTGCCCGAGGGCTCGCGGTTGATCTCGATCATGCGCAACGGCCGCTCGGAGATCGCGGTCGGCTCGACCGAGCTGCACCCGGGCGACCAGGTTCTCGCGATCCTCCAGCCGGGTAAGGAGGACGAGTTGCGGAGGGTGCTCCTCAAGACCTGATGCGGGCGCTCGCGGTCCTCGTCTTCGTCTTCGCGGCCGCGCTGCCCGGTGCGGCTTGCGGCGGCGGCGCGTCGCCGAGCGCGGCGCAATTCCATCTGCGCCAGATCGCGTCGAGGCTCGACTCGCCGACGTACGTGACGTCCGCGCCCGGGCAGCGCGGCGTGCTCTACGTCACCGAGCAGCCGGGCGTCGTCCGCGTGCTCGTCAACGGGAAGCTCCGCGCGCAGCCGTTCATCGACATCAGCAACCTGGTCAAGAGCGGCGGCGAGCAGGGCCTGCTGTCGATCGCGTTCCATCCGGGCTACGCCAAGAACCACCGCTTCTTCCTCTACTTCAACGACACGACCGGAGACGTTCGTGTCTACGAGTTCCAGTCGAACGGGACGGTCGGGTTGCCGAACACCGGGAAGTCGCTCCTCCGCGTTTCGCACCGCGAGTTCGACAACCACGACGGCGGCCAGCTGCAATTCGGGCCGGACGGCCTGCTCTACGCGGGCACCGGCGACGGCGGCTCGGGCGGCGACCCGCACAACCACTCGCAGAACCTGGGCTCCCAGCTCGGGAAGCTCCTGCGCCTGAACGTCAACAAGGCCGGAGCGAGCTGGAAGATCGTCGGCTACGGGCTGCGGAACCCCTGGCGCTTCTCGTGGGACCGCGCCACGCGCGACCTCTACATCGGCGACGTCGGCCAGGACGAGTGGGAAGAGGTCGACGTGCGGACGCCGAAACAGCAGCGCTCCCTGAACAACTACGGCTGGCGCGTGTGGGAGGGCCGCGCGCGCTTCACCTCCGGGCAGAGGACGAGCCGCGCCGGCAAGCTCGTCTTCCCGATCGTCACCTACAAGCACGACGGCGGCCGCTGTTCGGTCACAGGCGGCTACGTCTATCGCGGCAAGGCGGTGCCCTCCGCGCGGGGGCGCTACTTCTACGGGGACTTCTGCACGGGCGAGATCTGGAGCCTCCGCGCCGTGCACGGCAAGCTCGCGAGCAAGCGCAAGGAGCGGCTCAAGGTCGGCTCGCTCTCGTCGTTCGGCCAGGACGCTGCGGGCGAGCTGTATGCGACCTCGCTCGACGGCCAGGTCTACAAGCTGACGCGCTGATGCGTCTGCGGCTTCTGCTCGCGATCGGCGCGGTGCTCGCGCTGACGGCCTGCGGGAGCTCGCAGCAGCAGTCTCCTTCGGTGAGCGCCTCGCGCTTCGGGGGAGACTGGACGCGGTTCGGCTACGACGCGGCGCGCAGCAACTCGGGGCCGGCCCGGACCGGGATCGCGGCCGGGAAGGTCGGCGAGCTGCACCGGCAGCAGGTTCGCCTCCCCGGAACCGCCGACTCCTCGCCGATCTACCTGCGCGGGGTGCGCGTCCGGGGCCGCGCCCACGACGTCTTCTTCGTCACGACGTCGTACGGGATCACGGTGGCGGTCGATGCCCGCTCGGGCGCGATCCTCTGGCGCTTCAAGCCGCGGGGCTACGCATCGTGGGCCGGGTCGGACCGGATCACGAACTCGAGCCCGATCGCCGATCCGACCCGCCGCTACGTCTACGCCGAGGCGCCGAACGGACGCGTCTACAAGCTCACCGTCGCGAGCGGCGCCGTCGTCTGGTCGGTCTCGATTACGAAGCTACCGTCGCGCGAGAAGCTCGGCACGCCGTTGAACTTCTCGCGTGGGCTCCTGATCGCGACCACCGGCGGCTACATCGGAGACGCGCCGCCGTATCAGGGCCATGTCGCGGCGATCTCGCGACGAGGCCGGATCGTGCACGTCTGGAATTCGCTCTGCAGCGACCGTCACACGCTGATCGCGCCGTCCTCGTGCCCGCAGAGCGACTCGGCGATCTGGGCGCGCTCCGGCGCCGTCGTCGTCCCGGGCTCCGGCAACCTGCTCGTCGCAACCGGCAATGCACGCTTCGACGGTCGTCGGTACTGGGGGGACAGCGCGTTGATGCTCTCGGCGAACGCGGCGCGGCTTCTGCACAACTGGACGCCGCGCAACCAGGCGCAGCTGGACGGCGGCGACGTCGATCTCGGCTCGACGGCGCCGGCGATTCTCGGGGCGAGCCTCGCGGCCCAGTCGGGCAAGGACGGGATCATCCGCCTGCTCAGGCTGCCGGAGCTCGGCGGCACGCTCGGGCAGACCGGAGGCGAGCTCGAGACGGTTCCGGCGCCCGGGACGTCCGGCGTGTTCTCGACGATGGCGGTCTGGCGGGCCGGCGGGACCGTGCGGATGTTCGTCGGCAACGACTCGGGAGTCTGGGGTTACGTGCTGAGCGGCGGGCGCTTGCAGGTTGCCTGGAGGCGCGGCGAGGCGGGAACGAGCCCGGTGGTCGCGGGCGGGCTGCTCTACGTTTACGACCCGAACGGCGGGCTCAACGTCTTCCGGCCGGCCACTGGTGCGCTGGTGGCGCAGCTTCCGGCCGGCGGCGGCCACTGGGAGAGCCCGATCGTCACGGACGGCCGCATCGCGCTTCCCGAAGGCGACGCCAACGCGCACAGCAAGTCCGGGGTCTTGAACATCTACCGCTAGCCGGTCCGGCGGCGCCGGACCTGCGGGCCTTGCTGCCCTAGAGCCGCGTACGCGAGCGCTTGCAACGACTCGTTGAGGGTGCGCAGCTCATGGGCGATCTGAACGAAGCCCTCCGTGTGGTCCAGCCGCCGGTTCAGGTTTTGGAGCTCGTCACGGAGCGCGTCCAGCCGTTCGAGGATCGCGTCGAGCTGACGGTCGTCGAAGCTTCTTCGCTCGGGCACGCTGGGATTGTACGGAGAGGGCGACCAGCAGCCCGAGGGCAAGGCCGCACGCGTCGAATGCAACGTCGAACGGCGACGGGTGTCTCCCGCGGACGAAGTGCTGGTGCAGCTCGTCGGTTCCCGCGTAGGCAATCCCGATCAGCAGTGCCGGGAGCTGCCGGCTGAGCGCGCGCAAGAGCAGTGCGCCGAGGATCGCGTACTCGGTGACGTGCGCGCCCTTGCGCAGCACCTCGTCCCAGGTGCCGAGGCCCGACGACAGGGACGGGACGGACGAGACGGCAAAGATCAGCGCCGCCCAAACGACGACCGGCCCCCAGAGCTTGAATTGGCGCATCGGAGGCCATGATAGGCTCGGCCTCGATAGGCGAGCGGTAAGGGAATCCGGTGGAAATCCGGGACGGTCCCGCCGCTGTGAGGGGAGACGCTCCCCGCCGAAGTGCCACTGGCCCGCGGGCCGGGAAGGCGGCGGAGGAGGGAGCCCCGAGTCAGAAGACCTGCCGCCCGCCATGAAACCGAACCCCTCGCGGAAGGAGGCTTCGTGTCAAGGCGACTCTTGATTTTCCTGGCCGTCTCTGCGGCCGCTCTGCTGCTGGTCCCGGCCGCTCTGGCTCTTCGCGTGCACGTGCGCGTCGAGGGCAAGACGCAGACGATCTTCGGCGCTGCCGAGCCGACGCTTGCGGTCAAGGCCAACGCGCTCGACGCGCTGGAGTCGGCCAGCCTGGCCGGCGAGTTCTACTACCACGTGACGGTCGGCGGCTTCGGGCCGTACGTCGACCAGATCGGCCGCTACCCGGCCGGGGGCTCGAGCGGCTGGGTCTTCAAGGTGAACGGCCTCTCGCCGCCGGTCGGAGCGGACGCGGTCGTGCTGAAGCCCGGCGACCGCGTGCTGTGGTACTGGGCGACCTTCGGGCCGAGCGGCGGGCCGCCGACGCTCGTGCTCCGGCGCGCGAGCCGAGGCTGCTACCGCGTGCTGGCGCAGGACGACGCGGGGAAGACGCGCGCGGCTCGCGGAGCGATGCTGCGCGTGGACGGACGCTCGGTGCGGGCGCGGGCCGGCTCGGCGTGCGTCGGGGCGCATCGCGGGCTCGTCCGGGCGACGCTGAAGGGCGCCGTTCGCTCGAACGCGCTGGCGTGAGGCTGGTCCCGCTTCTCGGCGCCGTCGTTCTGGCGGCCGGCTGCGGCTCGTCGAGCTCGGGTCGCGCGATCGTCTGGGTGACGCGCGATCGCGGTGCGCATGTG
>VAXM01000152.1:5196-5674 GCA_005883335.1 Actinomycetota bacterium | reverse complement strand
CGGATGTCGGCGTCGTTCGTCATCCCGCTCGGCTCGAAGCGCATGTGCGTCAGCTTCGAGACGTAGACCTCCGGCGGGACGCCGTACTGCAGGCCCATCGACACGGCGATGCACAGCGAGTTCATCAGGCCGGCGATCGTGGTGCCGTCCTTCGCGATGTCGACGAAGATGTCGCCGGGCGTGCCGTCCTCGTACAGGCCGACGTGGATGTAGCCCTCGTAGTCGCCGACGCGGAACTTGCGGCCGATCTCGGTGCGGTCCTCCGGTAGCCGGCGGCGCTGCGTCAGCGGGACGGGCGGTACGGCGGGGTCGACGACCAGCTTGTCGGCCTTGCCCGACAGAGGCTGCGCGACCTTGCAGTTGTCGCGGTAGATCGCGATCGCCTTCACGCCGAGCTTCCACGCGTCGAGCAGGAGCTGCGAGACCTCGTCGACCGAGACCGTCTCGGGCAGGTTGACCGTCTTCGAAATCGCGCCCG
>VAXM01000152.1:0-5090 GCA_005883335.1 Actinomycetota bacterium | reverse complement strand
CGCGGCGCGTAGCCGAGCTTCTCGAGGGCCATCGGCACGGTCTTGTTCGGGATCGTGATCTCGCCGCCGCCGACGAGCTTCTTCGACTTGACGAGCGAGAAGTCCGGCTCGACCCCCGTCGTGTCGCAATCCATCATGAAGCTGATCGTCCCGGTGGGCGCGAGCACAGTCGCCTGCGCATTGCGGTAGCCGTGCACCTCGCCGAGGTTCAGCGCCTCGTCCCAGGCGCGCCGGCACGCAGTCAGCAGATCCTTCGGCACCGACTCGGTGTGTTCGATGTTGCCCACCGACGCGCGGTGCATCGACATGACGCCGATCATCGCGCCGGCGTTCGGCTGGTAGCCGGCGAACGAGCCCACCGGTGATCGCCGCCGCGTAGGCGCGGCCCTCGTCGGAGTCGTACGGGAGCCCCCGCGCCATGAGGAGCGCGCCGAGGTTCGCGTAGCCGAGCCCGAGCTGGCGGAACCGCTTCGCGTTGCGCCCGATCTCGGGCGTCGGATACGACGAGTAGCCGACCAGGATCTCCTGCGCGAGGAAGACGACGTCGACCGCGTGCTCGAACGCGTCCACGTCGAGCTCGCCGTCCTCGCGGCGGAACTTCAGGAGGTTCAGCGAGGCCAAGTTGCAGGCGGAGTCATCGATCGACATGTACTCCGAGCACGGGTTGGACGCGTTGATCCGGCCCGTGTTCGGGAGCGTGTGCCACTTGTTGATCGTCGTGTCGTACTGGACGCCCGGGTCGGCCGAGCGCCACGCGGCGTCGGCGATCTGGCGCAGCAGTTCGCGCGCCTTGGTCGTGTCGACGACGGTGCCGTCGGTGCGGGCGGTCAGGTTCCAGTCGGCGTCCGCGTCGGCGGCCTCCATGAAGCCGTCGGTGACGCGCACCGAGTTGTTCGCGTTCTGGTACTGGATCGAGGCCCAGTCGCCCGAGTCGAGCGACATGTCGTAGCCGGCCTGCTCGAGCACGCGCGCCTTCTCCTCCTCGCGCGCCTTGCACCAGATGAACTCCTCGATGTCCGGGTGGTCGACGTCGAGGACGACCATCTTCGCCGCGCGCCGCGTCTTGCCGCCGGACTTGATCGTGCCGGCGCTCGCGTCGGCGCCGCGCATGAACGACACCGGTCCGGAGGCGTAGCCGCCCTTGGAGAGCTGCTCCTTGGAGGAGCGCAGCCGCGAAAGGTTGACGCCTGAGCCCGAGCCGCCGCGGAAGATGATCCCCTCGCGCCGGATCCAGTCGAGGATCGACTCCATCGAGTCCTCGATCGAGAGGATGAAGCACGCCGAGCACTGCGGGGTCTCCTCGAAGCCGACGTTGAACCAGACCGGCGAGTTGAAGGCGGCGTACTGGTTGACCAGGATCGCCTTCAGCTCGGCCTCGAACGTCTCGGCCTCCTCCTCGTCGGCGAAGTAGCCGCCCTCACGGCCCCAGGTGCCGATCGTGTCGACGACCCGGCCGACCATCTGGCGCACGCTCTCCTCGCGCTCGGGCGAGGACATGCGGCCGCGGAAGTACTTCTGCGCGACGATGTTGGTCGCGGTCTGCGACCAGAACTTCGGGAACTCGACGGCCTTCTGCTCGAAGACGGCGCCTTCCTTGCCGGGGATCAGGGCGTCGCGCGACTCCCACTCGATCTCCTCGAACGGGTCGCGTCCCGGGATCGTGAAGAGGCGGCGCACGCCGATGCTGGCGTCCTCTTGAACGACGCTGTTCTCGAGCTGCTCGTCGGTGAGCTGAACGATCTCTACTTCTTGCTGTGACGCCATCTTCCGCGACCTCCCGGGCTCTTCCGAATGGTATTGACTGCGCCTGGCCCGGCGCGCCTGCGCGGGTCGAGCGGACCGCCCAATGTAGAGAGGGGGTCGGATGGATTCAGGACCCCGGAAGGACCGCAGCCCCGCGCAGAGAACCGCGGCAGGGGGAGGCAAGCGCTCTCCCTCAAGACGACACCTGCCTCTTCCCGCCCCCGAGACCCCTGCCGCGCACCGCGGCTAGTTGCCACTCCCGGTCCTCCCTAAACAGAACCCAAGCGGATCGGGGACAGGGCGCCAGAGCCTGCGGCTAGCTGACGCCCCCGGCGGGAAGGGATCTCGCCGTTCCCCGAACCCACACCCTTCGATGCCGGCAGCTCGGCTCCTGCAGTTGGGCGTCAACCGGCGTGCGACGGCGCGAGCTTCAGCCGCGTGGTCGTCTTCAAGGTTGTACTGACTGGTTGAGCGAGTGAGAATCAGCCGACCAAGGAGGGAGCGATGCTCGATCACGTTGCGATCCCGGTGCGCGATATCGATGCGAGCCGGAAGTTCTATGAACCGCTCTTCGAGGGACTCGGCGCGAAGGTCATGATGGAGTGGCCGGGCGGGGTGCTCTTCGGCACCGACGACGGGATGGTCGCGCTGCGTCAGAGCGAGGAGGTCATGCCGATGCACGTCGCGTTCCGGACGGATCGCTCAGGCGTTCACTCGTTCCACGAGACGGCCCTGGCGGCCGGCGCGCCGGACAACGGGTCTCCGGGCATCCGGTCCGACATCCACGAGCACTACTACGCGGCCTTCGTCCTCGATCCGGACGGCCACAACATCGAGGCGGTCTGCCACCGGCCCGACTAAGGGTCAGGCGCCCCACCAGAAACTAGCCGCGATCACCGCGTAGAGCCCGACGAGCATCACGCCCTCGTACCAGGTGCTCTCGCCGTCGTAGACGACGAGCGCGGCCAGGCCGGCCGCGAACAGGAGCGAGATCGCGAGGAGCGGGCTGAAGACGAGCGTCAGCGTCGCAGGGAAGAGCAGGCTCAGGAAGACGAGGACCGGCGTCAAGGCAAGCGCCACCTGCAGCGACGAGTTCACGATCACGGAGATCGCGAAGTCCGGCTTGTTGCGAGCCGCGAGCTGGACTCCGACGACGTTCTCGACCGCGTTTCCGGCGATCGCCACCACGACCAGGCCGGCGAAGCTCTCGCTCATGTGCAGGATCTCGATCGCCGGCTTGAGCGCGCTGACGAACCAGTCACTGGCCAGCGCTGCGGCAGTGGCCGTCGTGCCGAGGACAACCAGCGTCGTCACGAGCGACCAGCGCGGCGGCTCGTGCTCCGGCTCACCGGGCAGCGCCTGGAGCAACCCCGGGAGCGTCAAAACGAAGACGGCGAGCAGGACCCCGGCGCAGATGAGGCTCAGCGTCTCCTCGTGTGCGCGCGCGGGCGTGTGGAAGGTATGGGCGAGTGTGGGGACCGCGAGGATCGCCGCCGCCAGGACGCCGAGGGTCGCGATGATGCGCGCGCGGGGCGCGTCAAAGCTCTGCATGCCATTGCGGAGCCCCCCGACACTGAACGCCAGTCCGAGGACGAGGATGCTGTTTGCGAGGACCGAGCCGATCAGAGACGCCTGCACGAGCCTGATCAGTCCGTCGTTGAGCGCGAAGAGGCCGATGAACAGCTCGGGCAGGTTGCCGAGCGCCGACTGAACCGCGCCCGCGCCCGACGATCCGAAGCGGCCGCCGAGCTGCTCGGTCGCAAGCCCGACCGTGCGGGCCAGGCCGGCGATCGCCAAGGCGGCCAACGCGAAGCGGAGAACCGGGTGCCAGTCGAGAAAGTGAGCGAGCGCCGCGGCGGCTACCAGGACCGCGTCGACTGCCAGCTCAATTCGCTCCCGCCTGTTGATCGCGCGACGCTACCAGCGCCCGAGGGGGCGGAACCTGCCGGAGACGAGGAGCACTGACATGACGCGGAGGGAGCGGGCTCGCCGCTCCCTCCGCGCGTGAGGTGACTCGTTGCTCGTCTAGCAGATCTGGGCTACGACGTCCCCGGTGCCGGGATGGCCGGGGTTGGGTGCGTAACCCGGGTTCGTCCTGACGATGACCATGTGCACGGTGTTGCCCGAGATCGTCGAGCCTGACTTGGTGATCGAGCTCGAGACGATCACCGCCATGAACTCGGGCAGCGGCCCGGGCGGCGGCTTTGCGCTGTTGCCTGGGCCCGTCGTCCAGTTCGTACCGCACGTAACGCTCGCGGGGTTCTTCTCGAAGCCCTTGAACGACGCCGGTGCGCGGCCGCCGGTCAGGCTGTTCAGCATCGACCACTGCGCTCCCCAGAAGGTGACGGAGGTGCCGATCGCGGCGTTGTTGTCGCCGATCACGAAGTTGCCTCCGCTCGCCACGACGCAGAAGACGAACGCCGAGCTCGAGGAGCTGTTGTTGCTGGTGTCGGGATCAGGCTCGTCGCCGCTGACCGTGGCGGTGTTCGTCAGCGTCGACCCGCAGGACGCGGTAACACTCGCGACGATGCTGATGGTTGCTGCGCCGCCGTTGGCAACCGTGCCGAGGTCGCACGTGACGGTGCCGCTGCACGAGCCCTGGCTCGGCGTCGCCGAGACGAGCGTCTCGCCGGCCGGAAGCGGATCGTCGACCGTGACGTTGTGGGCATCGAATGGGCCTGCGTTCGACACGCTCAGCGTGTAGGTGATCGTCCCGCCGTTCTGAGCAGTCGCCGGCCCCGTCTTCGTGATCGACAGGTCGGCAGTCGGGATCGGCGGCGCGAACCCGCCGCAGATCTGGACGAGGCTGTTCTCGGTCGTGACGGCTCCGTTGTCGTAGCGGGTTCCGGCCTGCGTGAGGTAGAGGCAGCTATCCGCTCCTACCTGGCTGAGATCCCCGCGGAAGCCGCCGCTCGCAAAGACCGACTGGACCGGTACCAGCGTGTAGTCGTCGCCCGGGAAGTCGAAGCGCGTCATCGTCCCGTTCGTGTTGTTCGTGACCACGAACCTCGGGGTCGACGCATGGAACGCAATCCCGTCCGGCTCGCTCGTCATCGGGACGTGCTGGACCAGATTGCCGTTGCGGTCGAGGATGGTTAGACGGGTGCTCGGGGTTCGGTTCGAGAGGAAGACGAAGTTCCCGTCCGGAGACCAGGCGACCCCGTCGACGAAGTTGCCCGTGGTGACCGTCGAGAACGTCGAGGCCACGGTCAGGCTCTCGTTCACCCTGTAGAGCGTGCCGTTCGAGCCGACATAGACGAAGTCTCCGTTTTGGGGGTCGAGGGCGATTCCGAGTGCGTCGCCGGCCGGCCCGAATGGCCCACCGATTGGCGCGCCGGTGTCCGGGT
>VAXM01000096.1 GCA_005883335.1 Actinomycetota bacterium | reverse complement strand
CGCCCATTGGCGAAAGCGCAGCGCCCCGTCCCATTCCGGCGGCTCAGGCCACAGCTCGAGCGTTGCGAGATGCTCGCAGAAGGCGGCCAGTGTCCACTCTCCCTCGAGCGGCAGCGCCGGTCGGGTCTCATGCAGCGCGGTGCCGTTCTCGCGGAACACGGAGATGTCCTCGCCCAGCCCGTCAACGCCAGAGCCGACGAGCCGCACGTGCGTCGTGATGCGCTCGAACTCGTGAGCGAGGACGGCGTGCAGGCGCTCGTACTCGCACGCCTCGATCACGAGCGGGAGCCCCGCGAGCCGCGGCCACAGCGACTCGCCTTTCATCCTGGCGCTCTCCGCATTCTTCGCCACTTTCAGTCGGCGTACTGCGGGCGCCCGTTGGGCCGGTAGACCTGGATCGTTACTCCCTTCGAGTCGGTTCGCGAGTCGACCAAGTCAAGTGCCATGTCCGGGCCGGCGTCGGGGAACAGCCGCGTGCCCTGGCCGAGGACTACGGGGACGATGAGCAGGTTGATCTCGTCGACGAGGTCGTGTACGAGCAGCCATCGGGTCAGGGCACCGCTGCCGTGCACCTGCAGCTCACCTGCCGGCTTGGCTTTTAGCTCGCCGATGGCAGCCGCGAGGTCACCGGAGAGGACGGTCGTGTCCGCCCATTGCGGGTCGGTGAGCGTGGTCGATGCGACGTACTTGGGCTTCGTGTTCAAGGCAGCTGTGATCTGGTGATTGCCAGGATCTTCCGCCGCGGCGCGAGCCCGCTCCTCCGCGCCCCAGTAGCCGGCGAAGAGCTCGTAGGTCCGCCGGCCGAACAGGAACGCGTCGGCGCGCTGGTAGGTCTGGTTGATGAACGTCAGGGTCTCGTTGTCGAACACCCCCATGGCCCATCCGCCGCGCTCGAATCCGTTCCTTCGGTCCTCATCTGACGCGGCGCCGTTTCCCTGCATCACTCCATCGACGGTGACTTGCGTCATGGTGGTCAGTTTCATGGGTTGGTCCTTTTCTCTCGTGGTGGCCTTTCTCGTTATGACCGCACCCGGGCGCGGATCTCATCGATCGCAGCAGAGCCCGTACCTGCAAATCGGGCTCTCAAGCTGCCTGTGTTCTCGGCGTTCCAGGTAGCCAGCGTCCTCTAACCAGCGAGTCGATCGAGGCCTCGGCAGACTCGCTGATGCTTACGAGAGCCGGACCGTGCCGTCGAGGGAGCGGGCGCGCTCGTCGCTGGAGTCGAGCGCGAGCTTCACCGCGGCGTCACGGCCAAGTACGCGACCTTCCTCCATCGACTGCTCGAACGCGGCCGCGCCGAGCGCTGCCCGCACAGCGGTCGTGGCGTTCTCGTACACCGCCGTCTCGGCCGGAGCCATGCGCGCGCCCTGGAGTTCCGCTTCCGCGGCTCCGAGGAGCACCGCTGCGCGTCGGGGGTCGTCCGCCGCGATGGCTGCCGCGACAAGGAAGAGGCCGTTTCCGATCCAAAGGTGCAGTTTCGTTTGCGCGCAGAGCCGAAGCGCGCTCAGGGCGGTCCCCCCAGCGCGTGGATCGTCCTCGTGGCTGAGCGCGAAGGCCTGGTTGCACGTCGCCATGGCTTCGATGAACTCAAAGCCGTGCTCACGGGCCCTAGCCGCAACCTGCTCGCTGAGGAGGGCCGCCGCGGCGAACTCACCGTCCTCGAGCGCGAAGTGGCTGAGATTGCCCATGGCGATGGTGGCGCCGTACTCGTCACCGGCCTCCTGCAAGCGCGCAAGTCCCCGCTCGAGCGTCTCTCGCCCGTCCGCTCGACCGACCGCCTGATAGAGCGTGCCGAGAAAGACCAACGCGTTCCCGCTCCTGATCGGATCGTCGAGCTGCTCGTAGATCTCGAGCGCCTCCTCGTCCAGCGATACAGCCTGTTCGAGATCGCCGTAAGCCCACGCAAGTCCGGAGGCGGCGTGAAGCGCGCCGGCACGCGCGGGCGTCGGCTGCGCCGGCCCCGCGGCGAGCACGCGCTGCGCCAATACCCATCCTTCGCGACCGCGATCCCACCAGACGTGTCTGAGTTTCCCGAAGAGATCGAGGGCGAGCTCATGCTCGTTCTCGACTGCCCACTCGATCGCCCGCACCAAATTGGCGTGGTCGGCTTCGAGGCGATCGATCGTCTCCATATGCCGCGACGTTCGGAGCTCCGGCTCGGTTCGCTCGACCAGCCGCAGGTAGTGAACAACGTGCGCGAGGGACGCGCTGCGCATCTCGCCGGCGACTTCCAGCCGGCCACGGGCGTATTCGCGGAGGACGTTCAGCATCGCGAAGCGGCCTTGGTCGGCCGGGCGGAGGAGGCTCTTGTCGACCAGCGAGGCGAGAGTGTCGAGGTCGCCGCCGCCGACTGCCTCGGCGGCTTCGAGGTCGAAGCTGCCGGCGAAGACGCCGAGCCTCCGAAAGAGCGCTTTCTCGTCGTCGTCGAGGAGCGCGTGGCTCCAGTCGATCGCGGCCCACAGAGTGCGCTGTCGCTCCGGGGCGTCGGCCGGGCCGCCACCGATCACGTCGAGGCTCCGGCCCAGCCGCTCGAGGATCTGCGCCGGCGTGAGCACCTTGATGCGGGCGGCGGCGAGCTCCAGCGCCAGGGGCAGGCCGTCGAGTCGGCCTGCGATCTCGAGCACGGAGTCGTCCGGCTCGAACCGCGGCTTGCGCAGCCGGGCCCGCTGCACGAACAGCTCGGCGGCGTCGGCCGTCGGCAGTGTCGAGACCGGATACTCCTGCTCGATCGATAGGTTGAGCCGTGTCCGGCTGGTCGCGAGCACCCGCACGTCCGGACACGCAGCGAGTAGATCGGCGACGATCGGGGGCGCCGCGGACAGATGCTCGAGGTTGTCGAGCACGAGCAGCAATCGCCTGAAGCGGAGCTCCTCCCGCAGCTCTCCGGACACACCGACGGCGCTGGCGATCGTCGGCTCGACAAGAGCCTCGTCGCTGACGAGCGCAAGGGGCACGAACCACACGCCGTTCGGCCAGTCGCCGATCGACGCGAGCGCAGCCTCGAGAGCCAGCCGCGTCTTGCCCGTCCCGCCGGGGCCCGTGAGCGTGACCAGGCGAGCGTCAGAGCGGAGGAACGTCAAGACCTCGGCCAGCTCATCGGTGCGAGCGACGAAACTCGTCGGCGGGCGCACGAGGTTTGTGTTCGCGATGGTCAGGAGCGGCGGAAATCTGCGGCCTCCGAGCTGGAACAGCCGTACCGGCTCGTCGAAGTCCTTCAACGTGTGCTCGCCGAGATCGGCAGCCGGCGTGTCGACGAGGCTGCGCGTGGCCTGGCTCAGCAGCACCTGCCCGCCGTGGCCTGCGGCCATGATCCTTGCGGCCAGGTGCACATCGAGCCCGACGTACTTAGGCGGCTCGGTTATCGCCTCGCCGGTGTGCATCCCCATCCGTACCGGGAACGCCTCGCCGCCGGGCCACTCCGCTCGTGCCAAGGTCTCTTGGGCCTCAGACGCTGCGGCGACGGCCGCCGACGCCTGTGCGAACGCCACGAAGAAGGAGTCGCCCTCGTGATCCACCTCGTAGCCCTCGTGGCGCTCGAAGGCCTCACGCAACAGGCGCCGGTGCAGGCCGAGCGCGTCCGCGTAGCGCCGCCCGCCTAGCCGACGGAGCAGACGCGTAGACCCTTCGACGTCGGTGAACAGGAGGGTCACTGTCCCGGTCGGTTGAGCTCTCATCCACCGACTATCGCTCGAATCAACGCCGATGTCCAAGACCCGGCAGGCCTGGCGCTGTCTGGCGGCCGCAACGTTGCCTCGTCGTCATCGCGAACGACACGGAGGGCCGCGCATCACGCGTCGGCGGGCGCTGGCGGGTGATCAGCGCCGTCGTTGTGTGTTGTGAAGACAGACAACGAGCCGCGGGTACCAGATCAGCCGGTGTGCTCGAGGATCGCCCGGGCGATCGTTTCCCAGTCAGCTCGTTCGACGCCGTGACCAGCTCCCTCCAGGGGCAGGAGTGTTGCGCCGGGGATCTCCTCAGCCAGCGTCTGCCCGTGCTCGAGCGGGAACATCGGATCGGCGGTGCCGTGGATGACCAGCGTCGGCGCCGCGATCGAGGACAGGGCCTCGCGCGGCTGCCCGCCTTCTGGGATGAGGTCGTGGTTCTTTGTGGCCGCGAAGTTGTGCGCCCGCTCGACATCGCGACGGACGAGCTCGCGCACCGCCGCCTGATCGAACGGACGCCGGCCTCCCGCGAGCACGCGCGAGTAGTCGACCAGGTACTCGATCACCGATCCGTCGTCCGACCAGTCCACCGTCGCAGTCGTCACGAATCGCGCGAAATCCTCGTTTGAGGCTGGAAGATCACGGTCACCCGGCATCGCCGGAGACGTACTGATCAGGACGAGCGACAGCACCTGGCCGGGGAAGCCGAGCGCGAGCAGCTGCGCAAACGCACCGCCCGCTGAAACGCCCACAACATGGGCGGCTGGAAGGCCGTAGGCGTCCAGCACACCAACGGCATCGGCGACCAAGTCGGCAGCCGTGTACCCAGGGCATCCCGGTTCATAGGTGACCGAGCGGCCAGTGTCGCGGTGGTCGTAGCGGATCACGAATCGCCCGCTATCGGCGAGCATCCGGCAGAAGCCCTCCTCCCACCAGAGCATTGACGCGCCGACGCCCATCACGAGCAGAATCGGCACGTCCGCCGGATCGCCGAACGACTCGGTGCAGACCGCGACCCCATTCGCTTCGATCATTCGCTCCGCCAGCTTCGCTCCTCCGCGCCGGACTCGTCACATGAGTCGATAGCTGAGGATCCAGTAGTGCTCGTGCTGGATCCACTGTCGTTCGACGGCACGCTCACCGAGCATCGAGAACGCCTGCTCGCAGGTCGGGAAGTTCTTGAGCACCTCGTGGACGCTCCCGTCGTCGAGGCTGCGCCGCTGATAGGTGTTGCCGTCGGCGTCCCTCCTGTTGATCGGGGTGTTGCTCGGGGTGCGGCTCGACGGCACGTAGCTGTTGTCGAGCATCACGACCCGTGCACCGGGCTCGAGCTGCGCGTGGAGAGCATCGAGCCAGCCTGCAAGTCGGCCCAGCGGCACGTGGCTCCACCAGCACCCGGCGAACGCTCCGTCGAAGCGGCGATCACCGAGCTCGGCGAGCGTGTACGCGTCCACGGTCTCGAACCGAACGCACGGCGGCATCTGCTTGCGGCGGGCCACCTCGATCGTCCCGGGGCTCAGGTCGGTAGCGAGCCACTCGCGTGCAAGCGACGCGCCGTGCGGCGTCCACCAGCCGGTGCCGCACGCGACCTCGAGCACGCGGCGGGCCGCGAACATCGACGGCAACCAGGCCTCCATCGTGCGCAGGTCACGCTGCCGTTCCGGCACGAGGTAGAACCGGTCGGAGTAGGCGGCGCGCTGCGCGTAGTAGTCACGCATCGACTCGACCGTGGTCGCGTCGTCCACTCAGGAAGTATCACTCGCTCGACATGAAGCCCCGCCGAGCGGGGCTTCCTGCGTTCGTAACTATCCGCCGGAGGTGTTGAGGGCCGCGATCTTCTCCAGCACCGCGTCGATGCGTGCGAAGCCGCTCTTCGCGCCCTCTTCGACGCCGTACTGCATGGTGGTGTCCCGCTCCTCGGTGGTGTCGAAGCGCATCGTCTGCGTCAGCTTCGTCTGCTCGCCGAGATCCTCGAACTCGAGCGTCTGCAGGTGGTTCTGGAACGTTTGCACGAGGCGCTCGGGCGGATCGACCTCGCGGAACTCGCCCTCGACAGCGCCATACGCGGTCTGGAAGCGGTAGGTGCCACCGGGGCGGACGTCCATCTCCTCGACGACGGTGCCGTCGCCCCACCATTCGGGGATCAGCATCGGATCCGTCCAGACCGAGTAGACGTGCGTGCGCGGCGCGTCGAAGACCCGCTCGACGCGGATCTCGAGCTCGCTCGGCATGGTGACTGTGGTCTCGTTCATCGCTCAGCTCACCGCCTGCTTGACGAGCTTCGCGATCCTGGCCTCGTCTGCCTTGGTCAGCTTCTTCAGCGCGAAGGCGATGGGCCACATGGAGCCGTCGTCGAGCTTCGCGCTGTCGTTGAAGCCGAACATCGCGTACCGCTCCTTGAACTTCGTGGCGTTGCGGAAGAAGCAGACGACCTTGCCGTCCTTGTTCGCGTACGCGGGCATTCCGTACCAGGTCTTCGGAGAGAGGTCCGGGGCGCTCTCTTTGACGATCGCGTGTAGCCGCTTCCCGATCGCGCGATCGTGCGGCGCCATCGCGGCGAGCGCGGCGCGCACGGCGCTTTCCCCGTCCTCGGCCGCCTTCAGCTCTCTCGCGCGCGCTCTCATCGCGGCCTTTTCCTCGGCGGTAAATCCTTGGCTCTTCTGCTGCTTGCGCTTCTTCGTAGTGGTGCTCATCGGTCTCCTTTCGTGCGTTCGACGACCTGCGCGAAGCGGTCGAGCCGCTGCAGCCACGTGCTGATGCCCTCGAAGGCGTAGGGCGCGAGCATGCACCTGCGGACACGGCCAACCTTCTCCGTCGTCACGAGCTCCGCCTCCTCGAGCAGCCGGATGTGCTTCCTCATCCCAGTCAGCGACATGCCGAAGGGCTCGGCGAGCTCGCTGATCGTCGCGCTGCCGGCGCCGAGCCGTTCGAGGACGGCGCGGCGGTTCGGGTCGGCGAGGGCTGTGAAGGCGCGGTCAACGGTCGTTGAATACTGAACCACTCGGTTCACTATAGCGAACTTCAGCCCTGCGATGCAACCGCTGGGCGGCGCGGCCTGAGACTATCGAGCCCGCGGCCCCTCCCGTCAGGCGGCCTTCTCGTAGATGAGGAGATGAACGTCACCGACGGTCCTCGCCTCGACGAGGCGCAGCCGCTTCGTAGCGCTCGTCTTGTCGAAGAGGCGCTTGCCCGCTCCGACGATCACGGGGTAGACCTGCAGATGGAGTGCGTCGACGAGGTCGTGCTCGATCAACGTCTGGGCGAGCTGCGGGCTGCCGTGGACAGCGATGTCCCCCTGGTACTGCTGCTTGAGCTTCTTCACCTCTTCGAGGATGTCGCCACGGAGCACCGTCGTGTTGTTCCACTCCGGGCTCTCGAGGGTGGAGGAGACGACGTACTTCGGCATGCTGTTGACCTTGTCCGCGAACTCGCCTTCGTAATGCGGCCAGACCGGTGCGAAACCGTCGTAAGTGCCGCGGCCGAGCAGCAGCGCATCCGAAGCCATCGTCTCGTCGACCTTGAACTTCTCGCCCTCGGGCCCGCGTGAGAACGCGTCCGTCCAGCCGACGCGCTCGAAGTCCTCCGTCCCGCTCGGCGCCTCGACGACGCCGTCGACGGAGATGTACTCGGTGACCACGATCCTGCCCACGCGATCCTCCTTGCTCGTTTGCTTCCGGCGCCCGTCCAGGCGCCGCGGTATCATATTCAAAGTAGAAGTTTATAAACCGCTCGGCTGAAGAAGCGCAGGTGCAATGACCGTCGACCAGCTCACAGACACGTTTGCCGCTCTTGCCGACCCGACCCGTCGTGCGATCCTCACACGCCTCGCAGACGGAGAAGCAACGGTGAACGAGCTCGCCGAGCCGTTCCCCATCACCGTTCAGGCGGTGTCCAAGCACCTCAAGGTGCTCGAGCGGGCCGGGCTGATCACCCGTGGGCGCTCGGCGCAGCTGCGGCCTTCGCGTCTGCATGGAGCGCGGCTCGGCGAGGCCGCCGAGTGGCTCGAGAAGTACCGTCCGTTCTGGCAAGAGCGTCTCGATCGACTCGACGAGCGCTTGCAGGCACCGGACAGGACGGAGCGGCGTTGAGCGGATCGCGTAGTGAAGAGGACGCATTCCGGACCGGAATCAGGATCACCCGCGTGTTCGACGCTCCCCGCGAGCGCGTCTGGCGCGAGTGGACGGAGCCCGAGGCATTCGCGGACTGGTTCGGCGCAGCCGACGGCGAGGTGCCGCTGCCCACGGTCTCGATGGACGTCAGGCCGGGAGGGTCCTTGCGGTTCACGATGTTCGCCGGGCGAGAGCGCCGCGAGATCAACTGGACGGGCGTCTACCGCGAGGTCGTCGCGCCGGAGCGGCTCGTCTTCACCATTTCCGACCAGCCTGACGACGAACGGTACGAGCTGATCGTCGTCGTGCTCACCGACCTCGGCGACGGGCGCACCGAGATGCTGCTCGAGCAGCGTGGGCTGCAGTCGCCCGAGGAATACGAGGGCACCCGGTCGGGGTGGTCGGCCTTCTTCGACCGCATGGACGCGCGCCTAACGCGCTGAGCCGCGGATCTCAGCCTCGCGTTCAGCGCGGTACGCGGCAATCCGGCTCCGGTCGGCTTCGGCGAGCGCCCGCCGGAGAGCAGGGGCGTCAAGATCCCGACAGTAAGCCGGCGTTCCGGGCTGCTGCCGCCAGGAGTCGTCCAGCTCGCCACCATCGACGGGGTCGAAGCCGAGATCGTCGACGAGCCGAAGCACTGTTGCCTTGGCGTCAGCCGAATCGCCCGCGACCGAGAGAGCGATCCGCCCCGTCATCCCTCTCGCGACTCCCTTCTCGAGAAGGCTCGTGGCGAGAATGTTGTTGAACGCCTTGATCACCGGGCGGCCGAGTTGCTGCGCGACCCACTCGCTGTCGAGCATGCCGCGGTCGATCGCGTCGATGCGGCCATCGCGGAGCTCCGGGTGGTAGTTGCCGGTGTCGACCACGACGACGCTGCCCGGCACGTTCGCAAACAGCGACTGCGGAAGATCGGCCACGGCCTTCGTCGGGATGGCGACGATGACGATCTCTGCTGCTTTGGCGGCGTCGACCACGGAAGCGGGCGACGCCCCGATTTCGGTCGCCAACGCGGTCAGGCTTTCCGGTCCCCTCGAGTTCGCAATCGAGACCTGATTGCCGAGCTTGGCGAGGAGGCGTGCCAGTGTGCCTCCCACGGCTCCGGCGCCGATAACTCCGATTTTCATGCGGAGTCGAGCCATTGCTCGAAGGTCGGGCCTGCGAGGGTGGCGTGAGGGCCGGGTAGCAGCGCACCGCTCAGGTAGAGCTCGCTGTCCAGGTCGTCGGGATCACGCACGCCTTCGATCCGCTGCGGCTCGCCGCGTCTTCGCACGAGCAGCATCGCCATCTCGATGAGGCTCTCCTCGCGCGGCCCGGCGATCTCCGGGAGCGGTCCCTCATGCGCCGGCTCGTCGCCTGTGGCGAGGTCGGCAAGCGCTTCTGCGACCGTCCTCGCGGCCACGAGCTGTGTGCGCATCTCCGGCACGTGGCTCACCTCGTTCTGCCTGCCCCAGTCGACGAGCTGCCCGACGAGCTCGTGGAACTGCGCAGCACGCAGAATCGAGACCGGGAGCGGCCCCGACAGCATGGCCTGCTCGTGGGCGAGCTTCGCAGCGTTGTAGCCGCCGGAGAATCGATCGCAGCCGATGATCGAGACGACGACGATCCGCCGTACGCCTGCGCGCTCTCCGGCCTCGTGCAAGTTACGGGCAGCGGTGGTGAAGAACGCTGTCGCCGCCTCCTGTTCGGGCGAAGGGCCGCTGGTCGTATCGACGACGCACTCGACGTCCTCGAGCGCGTCGGCGAGGCCGGCTCTGGTAATGACGTCCACTCCCGTGGAGCGCGAGATCGGTACGACGTCGTGGCCACGGGCCGTCAGCACATCGACGACGTGGCGGCCGGCCCTCCCGGTCGCTCCTGCCACTGCGATCTTTCGCTCGACCATCTAGTCGTAGTAGCGGCGGACGCTCGATCCAACGCGGGTGACGTCGGTTCCGTAGAGGTGGATGGAGATTGCGGTGGTGTCGCCGGTGTTGCGGACCCGGTGGATGTCGCCGGGGGGCGCGAAGCCGTTGACATTGCCGGCGCGGTTGTCGCTCGTTCCGAGCAGGCTCAGGTTCTCGTCGAACAGCTCCTCGTGCTCGATGCCCTGCAGGACGCCGAAGACGCACCAGGTGAGGTGGTCGTGGATCCGGGTGACCTGACCGGGTCGCCAGACCAGGCCGATGATCGAGAACGAGCCGTCGGGCTCGGTGTGCAGGATGTGAGTGCGGTAGGCGTCGGCAGAGCCGAGTCGTTGCTCGGCGCTCAGCACATCCGGGGTGGGCAGGTGCAGGCGGAGTTGCTCTGCGACCAGCCGCGCGGTCTGCGACCAGTCGGCGTGCTCGGCGACCGCGGCCCGCACCCCGGTCACGAGCTCAGCCAGGTCGGACCTGAGCATGTTCGAGCGGCTGATCACTGTCGTGCTCATGACGAGCAGCCTGCCCGCGAGGACTCATTACGTCCAATGCCAATTCTGTCTTGCACTCATAGATAGAGTCGATGCATGCTCGACGTCGTCCGCCTCCGCGTCATCGATGCCGTCGCCCGGCACGGATCGGTCACCAAAGCCGCCAAGGAGCTGCACTACTCGCAGCCGTCCGTCAGCCACCACCTCGCGCGGTTGGAGGCCGAAACCGGGGCCCAGCTGCTGCAGCGGGTTGGCCGCGGCATCCGTTTGACCCAGGCCGGGCAGCTGCTCGCCGACCGTGCCGCCGAGATCATCGGCCGAGTCGACGCCGCGGATGCAGAACTGTCCGCACACGTCGGGTTGCGCGCCGGCAAGGTGCGGCTGGCCGGGTTCTCCTCCGCGATCGGCTCGCTCGTCCCCCGGGCGATGGCCGCTCTCGCCCGCGAGCATCCGGGCCTGCAGATCAGCCTCTACGACACCCACCCGCCCGAGGGCCTGGACATGCTGCGCGCCGGGCAGGTCGACGTCGCAGTCATCTTCCGCTACGACGAGACGGCCCCAGAGCCCGACGGAATCCGGCTGCACCACCTGCTCGACGACCCGACCTACCTGCTGTCGGCCCGCCGCGGCGCCACCTTTGCCCAGCTGCGCGACGCGACGTGGATCGCAGGTTGCGACCGCTGCCGCAGCCACCTCCTCGACCTGTGCGCCCGGGAGGGCTTCACGCCCGACATTGCTTACAGCAGCGACGACATGGTCGTGATGCAAGCACTCGTCGCGGCGGGACACGGCGTGACGACCATCCCCGGCCTGGCCCTACGCGCACACCGCAGCAAGGGAATCATCGCGACCGAACTGACCGGCGCCGACCGCCACGTCTTCGCCGCGACCTACGGCGAGCCACCCGACCCGCCCGCGACTGCCGCACTGCTTGCCGCGCTCGCGCTCGCGGCCTCAGCCATGTGACGTCGTCAGTCCGGGTACTCGTCCTTCCTCCAAGCGCGGGGCTCGGGAGGTTGGGGCTTCGGCGTTCGCTCGAGCAGGAAGCTGTAGAACGGCGAGACGAACGGGTCGGGCGCCATCACCGTATAGGTGTGGTAGACGGTGCCGTTCTCGCGCGCGAAGGCGATCCAGCCCGGGCCCTCGCGCAGCCCGTCCTCGAGCTTCGCCCCGATCTGCTGTGACCACTCCTCGAGCCAGTCGGGCGGGTTGTCGAGCATCTCCTTGACCTCGGGAATCTGCTGCGCCTGCTCCGGGGTCAGCGCGAGGCCGAAGTCGAACGCGAAGTCGGTGTTGTAGGTGGAGACGTAGGGGAACTCCCAGCCCATCCGCTGCTTGTAGGCGGTCAGCCGCTCGATCGGCGCCCGCGAGAAGCAGAGCAGCGTCACGTCGCGGTGGTTCAGGTGGACGAGCGAACCGTCGAGCCCGTCGCCCAGACTGGTGCAGCCGGGGCAGGCGCCGACGGTGTAGTCGGGACCGAACATGATGTTGTAGGCGAGCAGCTGTGAGCGGCCGTCGAAAAGCTCGACGAGGGTCTTCTTGCCGTCCTCGGTGTCGAACTCGTACTCCTTCTCGACCGGGACCCAGGGGAGGTCGAGACGCTTGCTCTTGATCTCCTCGTTTCGCTCCGCGTGCTCGGCCTCGAGCTTGGCGAGCTCGTCTCGTGCCGCCTGCCATTCATCGTGGGTAGCAATCTTGTGCTCAGGCATCTTCGTCTCCCTCCAGTCGTCGCAACAGCAAATGAGACCCCCGGAGACCCGGAAACTCATCGCCGGCCTGCTTGGCTGCGAACGGCGAGACTAGTCGTAGAAGCTCGGCGCGGTGCGGATGATGCGCTGGGCGTCTAGGTCGTGGTGCAGCCACACCGTCGCGCCGAGATCGCGCTCGATTCGCTGCGCGGCCTCGATCGACTTCCGGGACTGCTCGAGATCGACGTTCGCCTCGCGCACGGCCCCCTCCGCGTAGTCCCGCGCGGTGTAGGCGACGTCGCCGGCGAGCAGGACCGAGCCGCTCTCGCGCAGCCGAACCAGCATGCCCTGATGGCCGGGGGTGTGCCCCGGCAGCGTCTTCAGGACCACCGTGCCGTCGCCGAACAGGTCATGGTCGCCGTCGACGGTCTCGATCCGGCCGCGATCGAGCGCGGCGTAGGCATCGGGATCGAGCGTGAACCGCTCCGGGCTCGGTCCGTAGCCCGCCTCGTACTCGGCCCGCTGCATGAGCACGGAGGCAGCCGGGAACAGGCCGACGTTGCCGACGTGGTCGACGTGCAGGTGCGAGAGAACGACCTGGCCGACATCGCACGGCGCGACCCCGATCTCGGCGAGCTGGCTGCGCAGCGTCCTGGGAACGCGGAACACGATCGAGTCGGCGATTCGCCGGCCTTCGGAGTGCGCGGCGATCGCGTCATCGATGCCCGTGTCCCACAACACCATCCCGCGCGGATGGACGATCAGGTAGCTGCGCACGCTCATCTCCCGGTGCTCTCCGGCCTCGGCGCTGGGGCTCCACATCGCGAAGTCGGCGGACTCGATGAGGCCGGTGTCCAGCACGTAGAGGCGCACGGCCACCCGTCAGGCCGCCTTCGCCGGCTCCCAGGCCGGCCGCGGCTCCTCCTCGGCGGTACGGGGCTTGGGGCGGCGGGTGAGGACGTTGTTCGCGACGAGCGCGGCGATCGTCAGCGCCGCGCCGAACAGTTCGAGCGCGCCCGGCCGGTAGCCGCGAGCGATCTCGATGACGAAGGTCGTCATCGGTATCAGATTCCCGAACAGCGTCGCGTTCTGCGGACCGAGGGCCGCGACCGCGCCGTTCCAGCTGACGACCGCCACCACCGCGCCGACGAGCGCGATGTAGAGAATCTGCCACCAGATGTCCGAGTAGGCGCCGAGCGACGGCTCAGGCTCGAGCCCCGCCGCCGAGGCGACCGCGGTGGCCGCGGCGATCGAGAGCCAGCCGAGCGCAGCCGTCAGCGCTGTGTAGCGGAGCGGCGAGAGCTCCGGGAACCGCGCGGCGCCGAGCGTGTAGAGGATGAAGCTGAAGACGCCGCCGAGGACGAGCGCGTCTCCGTAGCCGATCGAGCCGTCGACGATAGACGCGGGATCGCCGCCGCTGATCACCAGGGCCACGCCGGCGAGCGCGACCGCCAGCGCGAGCAGAGTCGCGCGCCGCGGCCGGACGCCTGACCTCTGCCACAGCACGAGCGCGGTCAGCAGCGGCGCGAGCGCGACGATCAGCGAGGCGCTCTGGGCCCGCGCGTGCTCGAGCCCGGTGAACCCGAGCAGGTTGAAGCCGGCGAAGCCGAGCGTGCCGAGCCACCAGAGCCGCAGCCCGCGGCCGTCGAGGCGGAGCGCTTGGCGACCCTCGACGGCTGCGAGAATCGCGAGGAGCAAGAGCCCGGCCAACGCGTAGCGGACGGTGGTGAGATGGAAGGCATCCACCCGCTCGACCGCTGATTTGCCGATGACGAACTGCCCGCCCCAGGCGAGTCCGGTGGTGGTTCCGAGTGCCGATCCGATCAGCAGTCGCCTCATCCAGCCTCCTGCATAATTCGATGGCAGTCGAAGGAAGGAACGCAGCCGCCGCAGCGTTTATTTCGACCGTCTTCGAATGACTGACGCTACGTACCTGCCGATGCCGGACGCCGACGAGCTCGAGCTTTCGAAGGTGCTCGAGGCGCTCGCCGACCCCGTCCGGCTGCAGATCGTCGCCGCGCTCGCCGCGGGGGAACGGCCCTGCGGCAGCTTCCCGCTGCCGGTAGGCGACCCGACGCGGTCGCACCACCTCCGCATCCTGCGCGAGGCCGGGGTCACGCGCACCCGCGTCTCGGGGACACAACGTCTCGTCTCGCTCCGACGCGACGACCTGGAGCGCCGCTTCCCGGGCCTGCTCGACTCGGTCCTCGCGGCTTCCGCCGCCGCCGCCTAGCCCAAGTCCGGGAAGAGTTGGCGCCGCTGGGCGTCCTCTATGGAAAGAGTCACGAATCGAGGAGGTCACGCGATGCGCGAAAGAAACGACGGAGGTGGCGCCATGAAGTGGCTGATCTGGAGCCCGGCCGTCGCCATCCTCTTCCTCGCCGCGGCCTTCCCAGGCGGGCTCGTTCTCCTCGCCTTGCCGCTGCTCGCGCTCGGCTACGTGCTGATCTCGCTGATCGCGCTCGGCGGCAGAGCCGAAAAGCCCGCCGCGGCACGAGCGAGGGTCGTCCCACCTACGAGCCGAAGGAGTCGTGATGAGCTCCGATAGAGAACTTGCCCACCGTGCCGGAGACGGAATCGACGTCTCCTTGCACTGGAACGAGCGAACGCACCGACTCACCGTCAAGGTCTACGACGCGCGGTCCGGCGAGCGCTTCGAGGTCGACGTCGACGGGCGCAGCGCGCTCGACGCCTACCGTCACCCCTTCGCCTACGCGACCACCGACAAGCTGGCCGCCTGAGATCGAGCCCGGGAAGGGTTGGCGCCCGCGGGCGTCCTCCATCGAGAAGTCGTCAATCGAGGAGGTCCACGATGCAAGTCTCGAGCAGACACACGGCGGCCGTGCAATTCCACGCGGCTGACCGATCATCCGCCTGGCTGGCGGCCAGGTTCCTGGGCGCGCTTTCCGTGCTCTCGGTCGGCGCGGTGCATCTCCAGCAGTACAACTACCTCTACTCCACGATCCCGACGATCGGGACGCTGTTCCTGTTGAACTTCCTGGGAGCGACCGCGATCGGGCTGGGGCTGCTTGCTCCGGTCGAGCGGCTGCTCGGCCGGTTCGGCGCGCCTGCGCTGGCGCTTCTCGCCCTCGGGGCCATCGGGCTCGCGGCGAGCGCGTTCGTCTTCCTGCTGGTCGCCGAGCACACGCCGCTGTTCGGGTTCATGGAGCCGGACTACGACCCGCCCGCGATCCTGGCCGCCCGCGTCTCCGAGGCCGTCACGGTGGTCAGCCTGACCGGCTACCTGGCGGCGCGCTTCGGGTGGCGTAAGACCGCCGGGAGCTGGTGAGGCGAGGTCTGTGCTATCAACGGAGCGATGAGCGACGCGGTGTCCGGACTGACTGAGCGAGAGATTGCCGAGCTGGCGGCTCTGGCCGACGGGACCCTGCCGGCCGAGCGCCGCGCGGAGGTCGAGGCCCGCGTCGCCGCGTCTCCGGAGCTGATCGCGCTCGTCCAGCGGCAGCGGCAGGCCGTCACGGCAACCCACAGCCTTTCCGCCGAGGCGCCGCCTGCCTCGCTCGTCGAGAGCGTGGAGGCGCTCCGGCCGAAGCGAAGGGCCCCGCGGTCCTACTTCGTGCCGCGGCTCGCGCTCGCCGGCGGGCTCGCGGCCGTTGCGGCGGTCGTGGCCGCGATCGTCCTGATCGGCGGGCCCGGAGGCCCGACGGTCGCCGATGCCGCGCGCCTGGCGAGCGAGTCGCCGAGCGCGCCTGCGCCGCCGCCGCTGCGCAAGGGCTCGACGAAGCTGGCCCTGGACGTCGAGGGCGTCGCGTTTCCCAACCTGGCGCGGTGGGCAGGCTGGCACACCGTCGGCGTCCGCCGCGGGCGGATCGACGGGCGCAATGCAACGGTCGCCTACTACCGAAGGGACGGAAGGCGGATCGCGTACGTAATCGTCGCCGGATCCGAGCTGTCCTGGCCGTCAGGCGCCGAGGTAACGACGAGGGCCGGCGTCCAGTACCGGCTGCTGCGGCTGAACGGCCGGCTCGCCGTGACCTGGCCGCGAGGCGGCCACACGTGCGTCCTGACCGGCGGTGCAACGCGCGCAGAGCTGCTCAAGTTCGCGAGCTGGCGGCTCAGTCGCTGAGCAGGCGCGCGACGCGGTCGCGCGCGCGGAAGAGCCTGCTCGTCAACGTGCCCTCGGGAACCCCCAGGGAACGGGCGGCCTCCGGGTAGGAGAGCCCGGCGATGTCGACCGCGACGAGCGCGTCTTTGAACTCGTCCGGCAGCTGCGAGATCGCCGCATAGACCTGATGGATCTCGACGGCCTGCGCCGGGTCGTCGCTCGCCCGCGTCCCGACCGTCGCCTCGTCGACGAGCTCGGTCGTCACGGGCCGGCGGCTCTGGGCCCGGCGCTGGCTGATCAGGGTGTTCCGCAGCGAGCGCAGCAGGTAGCCGAGCTCGTCCTCGTTGCGTAGCAGCCGCGGGCGGGCGAGCACGCGCGCATAGGTCTCCTGGACGAGGTCCTCCGCCTCTTCGCGGGAGCGCGTCCACGCCCTTGCGGCGCGATACAGGCGCGGCAGGTGCTCCGCCACGCGGTCGGGATCGAGCCTGCGCAGCGGCGGCATCAGCGGCGGGAAGGAATCCCGCTCCGCAGGCGTCGGACGTGGGTGAAGAGCAAAGCCATCGACGTGAGGAGGCTCACAATCATGAAACGATTGCTCATCCCCGGCGCCGTTGTCGTCGTTGCGCTCATCGTCGGCATTGCGATCGCGCTTGCGTCGGGCGGCGGCGGCGGGAACGACAAGGGCGCAACGGGCGCGCCTCCCTCGAATTCGGGCGGTGCGACCGTCTCCGCGAAGCAGATCGACGGCTCCGGCACCGTGCTGGTCGACTCGGCCGGCGAGGCGCTCTACGCCAACGACCAGGAGAAGGGCATGGCGCTCTGCGACGGGGCCTGCCTCTCCTTCTGGACGCCGCTGACGGTCAAGGGCCAGCCCAAGGGCGACTCGCTCAACGGGAAGCTCGGCGTCGTCAAGCGGCCGGACGGGGCCAGCCAGGTCACCTTCAACGGCAAGCTGCTCTACACCTTCTACGAGGACTCGCCGGGTGAGGTCGGCGGCGACGGCTTCGACGACGCCTTCGGCGGCATGAAGTTCACCTGGCACGTTGTGCACGCCAACGGCTCCACCGGCTCACAGAGCGGCGGGGACAACGGCGGCAGCGGCATCCCCGGCTACTAGAAGCGTGGCCACCCTGAGCGTCAGGGAACAGGAGGAGCTCCGCCGCGAAGGGGCGGCGGAGCTCGGCGCGACCGAGGTCGTCGGCCGGACGCCGCGGCAGCTCTTCTGGGTGCGCTTCCGCCGCGACAAGGTCGCGCTGGTGGCGCTTGCGTTCCTCGTGCTGCTGGTCCTGGCGACAATCCTCGCCAGCCCGATCACGCGCGCGGTGGCGCACCCTCCCAACGCTCAGTTCCCGAACGCGCTCGATCCGCAGTTCGGCACGCCCACCGGCCCTTCCTCGACGTTCCCGTTCGGGGTCGACAAGGTCGGCGAGGACGTCTTCTCGCGCGTGCTCTACGGGGCGCGCGTCTCGCTGGAGGTGGCGTTCCTCGCGACGTTCCTGTCGGTCGCGATCGGAGTCGTGCTGGGGATGACGGCCGGCTACTACCGCGGCTGGGTCGACACGCTGATCTCGCGCGTGATCGACGTCACGCTCGCCTTCCCGATCCTGCTGCTCGCGCTCGGGATCGGGTCGGCGTGCTCGCTGGGGAAGGGCTGCGCGGGCGGGACCGTGAAGCCGGGGCTGCCGACGGTGATTGTCGCGATCGTCGTCATCAACTGGACGTACATCGGCCGGATCATCCGCGGCCAGGTCCTCTCGCTGCGGGAGAAGGAGTTCGTCGAGGCGGCCCGCGCCGCAGGCGCGACGGACCGGTGGATCCTCTTCCGCGAGATCCTGCCGAACCTCGCCGCGCCGATCGTCGTCTACTCGACGCTCGTGGTTCCGCAGAACATCCTGCTCGAAGCGGCGCTTTCGTTTCTCGGTGTCGGCATCAACCCGCCGCAGGCGAGCTGGGGCGAGATGATCGCCGAGGCGACGCCGATCTTCAACACGGCGTGGTGGTTCTTCGCCTTCCCCGGCGCCGCGCTGCTCCTCACCGTGCTCGCTTTCAACCTGCTCGGGGACGGGGTCAGGGACGCCCTCGACCCGAGGACAACGCCATGAAGCGTCCCCACCACCAAGGAGGGAACATCATGAGACCTGCGCTTGCAGCCGGAATCGCGGCGCTCGCGCTCGCCGCGGCAGGCTGCGGCGGCAGTGGCAGCCTGAAGAGCGGATCGAGCGGCAGCGCGCAGAAGGGCGGGACGATCACCGTCCTCTCGGCCGGGGACGTCGACCAGATCGATCCCGGCCAGATGTACTACTCGTTCAGCTACGAGATCGGCTACGCGACCCAGCGGCCGCTGTTCGCCTACAAGCCGGACAGCGTGGACACCGTTCCGGACCTCGCGGTCGCGAAGCCCGTCGTCTCCAAGGACGGGAAGACGTTCACCGTCAAGCTGCGCCGCGGGGTCCGCTTCAGCCCGCCGGTGAACCGGCCGGTGACGTCGGCCGACGTCAAGTACGCGATCGAGCGGGGCTTCGCCTCGAGCGTCGCGAACGGCTACGTGACCACGTACTTCGACGATCTCGTCGGCGCGCCGAAGCAGGCGACCAGCGGGGTCCCCGGCATCCCCGGCATCCAGACGCCGGACAAGCACACGATCGTCTTCAAGCTGAAGCGGCCTTCGGGCGTCTTCCAGGGCGCGCTCGGGATGCTGATCACGGCGCCCGTGCCGCCCGAGTACGCGCGGCAGTTCGACTCGAAGACGACGTCCGACTACGGCACGCACCAGGTCGCGACCGGCCCGTACATGATCCAGAACAGCAGCGCCGGCAAGCTGACCGGCTACCAGCCGGGCCGGCGGATCCTGCTCGTGCGCAACCCGAACTGGAATCCGAGCACGACCTTGCGTCCGGCCTTCGCCGACCAGATCGTCTTCAGGGAGGGCTTCCAGCACCCGACCGTGCTGACGCGGATGATCCTGAACGGCGACGCCGACGCGAACGGCGACACCCCGCCGCCGCCGGCAGAGCTGCGCTCGATCACGGGCAACCCGAGCGAGAAGGACCAGCTCACGTTCACGCTGGAGGGCGGCGCCCGCTACATCTCGCTGAACACGGCCAAGCCGCCGTTCGACAACAAGTTCGTCCGCATGGCGGTGGCCTACGCGCTCGACCGCAACGCGCTGCGGCTCACCCGCGGCGGACCGATCGACGGGCGAATCGCCACCCACTTCATCGACCCGTCCTTCTCGGACAAAGGCTTCGTCCAGGCAGGCGGGTCCGGCTTCGATCCGTTCGCGACTCCGGACCACTCGGGCGACCTCCGGAAGGCCCGCGAGATGCTGCAGAAGGCGGGTTTCGCCAACGGCAAGTACTCCGGACCGGGGCTGACCCAGGTCGCCGACAACACCCCGCCGGGCTCGGACACCGCCCGCGTGGTCGCGAGCAACCTGGCCCGGATCGGGATGCGCGTACGCACGATCTCGGTCACACACGCGACGATGTTCACGCGCTTCTGCAACGTGCCGAAGCAGGAGCCGAACATCTGCCCGAACGTCGGCTGGATCGCGGACTTCCACGAGCCGCAGGCGCTGCTCGACGCGACCTTCAACGGGAAGAACATCGTCCCGGTCAACAACAGCAACTGGCCGCAGCTGAACGATCCGCGGATCAACGCGCTGATGGCGCGGGCCGAGACGATCGTCGACCCGCAGCAGCGCTTCGCCGCCTGGGCGAGGATCGACCAGCTCGTGACCAAGACCGCGGTCGCGATCCCGTGGCTGTGGGAGACCTTCCCGACCCTCTTCTCGAGCAACGTCACCAAGGTGCCCGAGCTCTGGAACCTGGGCGCGCCCGACGTGACATTCATGGAGGTCACCGGGTGACGGCCTACGTCGTCCGGCGCGTTCTCTGGGGCGTCGCGCTCCTGCTGATCGTCAGCTTCCTGACGTTCGCGATCTTCTACTTGTTCCCCTCGGCAGACCCGGCCGCCCTGCGCGCAGGGCGGTCGGCGACGCCCCAGCTGATCGCCCAGATCCGGCACCAGCTCGGGCTCGACAAGCCCTTCTACGACCAGTACTGGATCTACGTCAAGGGGATCGTCCTCCACTTCGACCTCGGCTTCTCGTACCAGAACGACGAGGCGGTGCGAACCCAGATCCGCTCCCGGCTGCCCGCGACGATCTCCCTCGCGGCCGGCGCGTTCGCGGTCTGGATCGCCGTCGGCATCCCGACCGGAGTCATCTCGGCGATCAGGCCGCGGACGCTGCTCGACCGGCTCTCGATGGGGGGCGCCCTGGTCGCGATCTCGGCGCCGGTCTACTGGCTCGGCCTCGTCGCGCTGTTCCTCTTCGCGAAGGGCACGGGGAAGCTCCAGTGGTTCGGAGGCGCAGGCAGCTACGTGCCGCTGACGGAGGACCCGGGCCAGTGGCTCTCGTCGCTCGTCCTGCCCTGGTTCGTCCTCGCCGCCGCCTTCGCGGCCTTCTACGCGCGGATGACGCGGGCGAACATGATCGAGACCATGAGCGAGGACTACATCCGCACAGCCCGCGCGAAGGGACTGCCCGAGCGGCGCGTGATCCTCCGGCACGCGCTGCGCGGGGCGCTGACGCCGATCCTGACGATCGCCGGACTGGACATCGGCCTGCTGCTCGGCGGCGCCGTGCTCACGGAGACCGTGTTCAACATCCCTGGCGTCGGCCGCTTCGCCTACGACTCGATCATCAACTCCGACCTGCCCTCGATCCAGGGCACCGTGCTCTTCGGAGCCTTCTTCATCATCCTCGCCAACCTCGTGGTCGACGTCCTCTACGCGGTGCTCGACCCGCGCATCCGGTACTAGCGCTCGCCCTCCCAGTAGTCGAGATGGCCCGAGCGGCGGAGCATGTAGTGCGCGTCACCGGCCCAGACGCCGACCTTGTCGCTGTCCGGGTACTCGGCGATGCCGAACTCGTTCTTCGTCGACACCATCGCGACGCGCGCCGGTGCCTCGTCGTCGTTTCGCACGTAGTGCGCACCGTCCGGGCCGGCCGGGAAGCAGGCGACGTCGCCGGGCTCGAGTCGATGCTCGCCTTCCGGTGTCCGCAAAGTGGGCCTTCCCGTGACGACGACGAGCCACTCCTCGTCGGTCCATTCGAAGTGGTAGGGGCAAATGGCCTCGCCGGGCGGTAGGTCGTAGACGCTCATTCCCAGTCTCGAGGCGCCCAGCTTCGGCCCCAGCCGGGCCGCTCGGCAGAGGTAGCCCTCCGGTTCACTCCCGTCGGGGCCGACGTCGGTCGCGTCGTGGAAGAGGTTGAAGGTCTCCATGGCTCGAGTATCGCCGACAACGGCGATCCCGCGGGAAGGACTGGCCGCCCGCGGGCGTCCGCATTCGTAGAGGACCCGATGAGACAGACCCCACACCGCATACCCCCGCTCCGCCAGTTGATCGACACCGATCTGCCGGCCGGCGAACTCAAGCGGCTGAGGCGGGTTGACGCACTCCTTCGCGTGGCGGACGCGCAGACGCACGAGCTGCGGCTCACCTACGGCGAGCTCTCCCTCGTCTACCGGGCGCTGCAGGCCGCAAGAACGCTCGGCGCGCAACCCGAGGAGAACGAGCTCCTCGACGACACGATCCAGCTCGTCGACCAGGCGCTGAACGGAGCGCTGGGCTGATGCTCATCCGCACGCGCATGGGCGTGAGCGTCGACGGGTTCATCGCGACGCCCGACGGCGTGCCGGTGTTCGTCGCGATGCCGGGCTTCGTTCCCCACGAGTCGTACGGCTGGCCCGAGTTCGACGAGCAGATCGACGCGGTCGTGCTCGGGCGGTTCGCGCTCGACGCGGGGCTGGCCGCGAACGAGTGGCCCTGGCCGGGCAAGCAGATCTTCGTGCTGACGTCGCGGCCCATTCCTCCGGACGTCCCGGCCGATGTCGTCGTCGCCGACCCGAGGCCGCGGGGCCTGCTCGAGCAGCTGCGCGGCGCGGGCCTGACGCGCGACGCCTTCCTGCTCGGAGGGCGCTCGACGCTGGACGCCTTTCTCGAGCTGGGCGCGATCGATCGGCTCGAGCTCCTCGAGCTCCCGATCCTGCTCGGGGACGGCGTTCCGTTCTCGCTGTACGGCTCGCCGCAGCGGCGGCTGGAGCTCGAGGAGCATCACGCCTTCCCCGACGGGACGATCCGCCACGCGTACCGGGTCGCCGCTTAGTCGAGGACCGTCAGGTCTAGCCGGCGCAGCCGCTCCGGGTCGGCCAGGATGTCCATCTCGACGATCTTCCCGCCGCGGATCGTGAGGCCTCCGACCGCGTAGGGCTCCCCTTCCCGGATCGACACGATCCCGGCCGCGCCGTTGACGAGCGCGGGCCGGATGAGCAGGCCGAGCCGTGCGTAGAAGAGCGCCTGGCCGGCAACCAACCGCGCTCCGCGCACCTCCCTCGATTCCTCCGTGGGGCCGAAATCGACGCGCAGCACCACGTCGGGGTCCAGCACCTCGAGCAACGCCTCGAAGTCGCCCTCGCGCGAGGCTGCCAGGAAGGCGTCGACGACCCTGCGCTGCGTTGCGAGGTCGGCGTCGGGAACGGTGGTCTCGCCCTGAACGCGCCGCCGGGCCCGGCTCGCGAGCTGCCGTGCCGCCTCGGGCGAGCGGTCGACGATCGGCGCGATCTCGTCGAACGGCATCGCAAAGATGTCGTGTAACACGAACGCGAGGCGTTCCGGTGGAGACAACGTCTCGAGCACGACGAGCAGCGCCAGGCCGACCGAGTCCGCGAGCAGCGCCTCGTGCTCGGGGTCGAGCCCGTCCGCGCGGTCGATGATCGGTTCCGGCAGGTGGACGCCGAGCGGCTCCTCGCGTCGCGTCCTGCGCGAGCGGAGCATGTTCAGCGAGACACGCGCGACGACGGTCGTCAGCCAGCCGCCGAGGTTCTCGATCTCGTGTTCGTCGGTGCGGCTCAGCCGCAGCCACGCTTCCTGCACGGCGTCGTCTGCCTCGCTGACCGAGCCGAGCATCCGGTAGGCCACCGCCCGCAGGCGGGCCCGGTGCTCCTCGAATCGGCTTGCCAGCCAGTCGCGCTCGCTCACCTGTCACATACCTCCGTCGTGGCGGGTCATAGCAGTAGACCCGCCAAAGCGGGCCGATGTGACGAGAGAAAGGAGAAGACGATGCGAGTCTTCGTAGCAGGTGCAAGCGGCGCCGTCGGCACCCGGCTCGTTGCGCAGCTGATCGACGCAGGCCACGAGGTGACCGGTACGTCCAGGTCGCCCGGAAACGCCGCGCGCGTGCAGGCGCTCGGCGCGGAGGCGGTCGTGCTCGATCTGCTCGACGCGCGCGCCGTGCGCGAGGCCGTCCGCAGGGCCGAGCCGGAGGCGATCGTCCACGAAGCGACCGCGCTCGCGGACGTGAACTTCTCGAAGAACCTGGACCGCAGCTTCGAGCAGACCAACCGCCTTCGCCGGGAGGGCACGGACGCGCTCCTGGCGGCGGCGGAGGAGGCAAGCGTTCGCCGGTTCGTCGCCCAGAGCTACGTCAACCTCCGCTATCCGCGTGAAGGCGGGCCGGTCAAGACCGAGGACGACCCGCTCGACTCTGCCCCGGTCAAAGCGATGCGCGAGACCTTCGCGGCAATGGCCCACCTCGACGAGGCGGTCACGGAGGCCGGTGGAATCGCGCTTCGCTATGGCAACTTCTACGGTGCCGCAAACGACGGACTGATCGAGCCTGTCCGCAAGCGGCAGTTCCCGATCGCCGGCGACGGCGGCGGTGTCAGCTCGTTCATCCACCTCGATGATGCCGCCGCGGCGACCGTGCTCGCGCTCGAGCACGACGGCCCGGCGATCTACAACATCGTCGACGACGAGCCCGCCCCGGTGCGCGAGTGGCTGCCGGTGCTCGCGACGGCCCTCGGAGCGAAACCGCCCCGACACGTCCCGGTCTGGCTCGCGCGCCTCTTTGCGGGGGAGCTCGGAGTCGTCATGGGAACCGAGGCCCGCGGCGCGTCGAACGCCAAGGCCAAGCGAGAGCTCGGCTGGACGCCGCGTCACCCGAGCTGGCGGCAAGGCTTCTTCGAGGCGTATGCGACACCGGATTCGAGACGTTCCGGAACGGTGCGCTCCGGCGCCTCCGTCGCCACGGGTAGGGACAGAGACATCGCCGCTTGATCTTGGAGCCGTTGCACTAAGGTCCGCGCGTGTCGGAGGTCGAGCGCGCGCAGGAGCACCAGGTCACGCCGCTCGAGCTCTTCTTCGACCTGGTCTTCGTCTTCGCGATCACGCAGGTGACGAGCCTGCTCGCGCACGATCCGACCTGGCACGGCGTGCTCCGCGGGATGCTCGTCCTCGTCGCGCTCTGGTGGGCCTGGACCGGGTACGCCTGGCTGACGAGCACGATGGACGTCGACGAGGGCGGCGTGCGGCTGGCGATGCTCGCCTCGATGGGCGCGATGCTCTTCGCGGCCCTCGCGGCGCCCGGAGCCTTCACCCACGACGCCGTGCTGTTCGGCGTCAGCTACCTGCTCGTCCGGCTCCTGCACGTCGTCCTCTACGCGATCGTCGGACGCGACGACCCCGACCTCCTCGGCGCGGTGCTGCGGTTCGCGCCGACCGCGATCGTAGGCGCCTCGCTGATCGTCGTGGCGGGCTTCTTCCACGGAGACGAGCGCGTCGCGATCTGGCTGATCGCCCTCGCGATCGATTACGTCGGGCCCGCGATCATCGGCCCCGGGCGCGGCTGGCACATCGCGCCGGAGCACTTCGCCGAGCGGCACGGCCTGATCGTGCTGATCGCGCTCGGCGAGTCGATCATCGCGATCGGCGTCGGCGCCGGCTTCGAGCTCGTGACGCGCGTGATCGTCGCCGCCGCGCTCGGCATCGTGGTCATCTCGGCGCTCTGGTGGCTCTACTTCGACGTGGCCGCGATCCTCGCGCGGACACGGCTCACCCAGGCCAGCGGCGTCGCGCAGGCGAATCTCGCGCGGGAGGGCTACAGCTACCTCCACCTGCCGCTCGTCGCCGGGATCGTGCTCTTCGCCTTCGGCCTGAAGACGACGCTCGGCCACGCTGGGCAGGAGCTCGCCACGGTCCCCGCGGTCGGTCTCTGCGGCGGCGCCGCGCTCTACCTGCTCGGGCACGTCGCGTTCCTCTTCCGAACGACCGGCCGGCTCTGGCGACGGCGAACAATCGGAGCCATCGTGCTGCTCGCTCTCATCCCGGCCGCGGTGGCGGTCCCCGCGCTCGCCGCCCTCGGCCTGGTTGCCGCCGTCTGCTCGTCGGTAGTCGCCTACGAGGCGATCCGCCGCCGCGAGCACCGGACACAGGTGCGGCATCCCGAGCTAGCGTAGGAGGCAATGCGCGCGACAGTGATGTACGCCGCGGGCGACGTTCGCGTCGAGAACGTGCCCGACGCGAGCCTCGTCGAGCCGACCGACGCACTCGTCCGGGTCACCCACGCCTGCATCTGCGGTAGCGATCTGTGGCCGTACAAGACGATGGAGCGCAGCGATGCCGGCCGCCAGATGGGACACGAGGCAATAGGCATCGTCGAGGACGTCGGCGCCGACGTTCGTACCCTGAAGCAGGGCGATCTCGTGGTCATGCCGTTCGCGTTCTCGGACGGCACGTGCGTGTTCTGCCACGAGGGGCTGCAGACGTCGTGTGTTCACGGAGGCTTCTTCGGCACGGAGGACGTCGCGGGAGCACAGGCCGAAGCGGTGCGCGTCCCGCAGGCGGACGGAACGCTCGTCGTCCTGCCGGTCGACGAAGACGACGCGTTGATGCCGTCGCTGCTCACGCTCTCGGACGTGATGGGCACGGGCCACCACGCGGCCGTCGCCGGCCACGTCGGCCCCGGTAAGACCGCCGCGGTCGTCGGCGACGGCGCCGTCGGTTTGTGCGGCGTGATCGCCGCGAAGCGTCTCGGCGCCGAGCAGATCATCATCCTCGGCCGCCATCCGGACCGGATTGCACTCGCACGGGAGTTCGGCGCAACCGACGTGGTGAGCGAGCGCGGCGAGGAGGCGATCGAGCGCGTGCGCGACCTCACGGACGGCTTCGGCGTCCATTCCGTCCTCGAATGCGTTGGGCTCGAGCAGTCGGAGCTCACGGCGATCGAGATCGCGCGTCCGGGCGGCGCGGTCGGCCGAGTCGGGGTGCCGCAGGACGAGACGATGCCCGCCTCGCAGCCGGCCTTCTACAACAACGTCAGCGTGAGCGGCGGTCCCGCTCCGGTCCGCGCGTACATCGAGGAGCTGCTGCCGGACATCCTCGAAGGCCAGATCGAGCCCGGCCGCGTCCTTGACCGGGTGATCGGCCTCGACGAGGCACCCGACGGCTACCGGGCAATGAACGACCGCGAAGCGATCAAGGTCATGATCGAGTCCTAGTGAGCGCCTGGACGAATGACGAGCTCGACAAGGCCGGCTCGGCCGAAGAACTACAGCTCGCGTCTTTGCGGGGCAACGGAACGCGGCGACGGCCGGTGACGATCTGGGTCGTGCGCCACGGCGACGGCCTCTACGTCCGCTCCGTCAGAGGCCCGACCAGCAAGTGGTTCCGGGGCGTCCAGGACCGCCACGAGGGCCGCATCTCCGCAGGCGGTGTCGACAAGGACGTCGCGTTCGTCGAGGCCGGCGACGTCGACGACGAGGTCGACGCGGCGTACCGCTCGAAGTACGGCGGCCGCTACCCCGCCGACCACGTCGACCCGATGGTCAGTCCGGAGGTACGAGCGACGACGCTCAAGCTCGTGCCGCGCTGACCATGCAGATCACCAGGAACAGCGTCGAGACCGCGGCCGGGCCGAGCGACTGGTTCACCGGTGCAGTCTTCATCGACGCAGTCGCGTCGCCTTCGGACGGCTCGCGCCTGAGCGCGAGCAGCGTCCATTTCACGCCCGGCGCACGAACGGCATGGCATACGCACCCGAACGGCCAGACGATCTGGGTCACCGAGGGCGTCGGTCTCTGCCAGCGCCGCGGCGGCCCGATCGAGGAGATCCGCCCCGGCGACCGCGTCTTCTTCGAGCCGGGCGAGGAGCACTGGCATGGCGCGGCTCCGAACCGCTTCATGACCCATCTTGCGATGCTCGAGGTCGACGACGACGGCAACCCCGCGACCTGGGGCGACCACGTCACCGACGAGGAGTACGCAGCGGCGCCGGCGCTATAGCAGCAAACTGCTGGCAACCGTTTCGGGCAGCGCGGCGAGGTGCTTGAGCGCCTTCGTTTCGAGTTGACGCACGCGCTCGCGCGAGACTCCAAGCCGCCGCCCGATCTCGTCGAGCGTCTCTGGTTCGGAGCCGTACAGGCCGTAGCGGTGGACGATCACGCCGCGCTCACGCTCGCCCAGGATCGCAATTGCTCCAGCCAGCGCCTCGTTGCGGAGCGTCTCCCCGACCCTCTCCTCCGGCAGCGGCCCCTCGCCGGCGACCAGGTCGCCGAAAACAGCATCCCCCCGGTCGCCGAGCGGCTCGTCGAGACTCGTCGAAGCCCGGGACGCCGCCCTCACGTCGAGCGCCTGCTGGAGCGAGAGCCCTGCCCGCTCAGCCACCTCCGCGAGCGACGGTTCGCGTCCGAGCTCCGTCCACAACGTCCGCTCTGCGCGGTCCAGCTTTTGCATCCGCTCGACGATGTGGACGGGCATCCGGATCGTGCGCGCCTTGTCGGCGAGCCCGCGCACGACCCCCTGAGCGATCCACCAAGTCGCGTAGGTCGAGAACTTGAAGCCTCTGCGCCAGTCGAACTTCTCGACCGCGCGGATCAGTCCGAGCGTCCCTTCCTGGATCAAATCCAGGAAAGGGAGACCCTGGTGGCGATACCGCTTCGCGATCGAGACGACCAGACGTAGGTTCGACTCGATCATCGTTTGCCTCGCGTCGACGTCGCCCCGCTCGACCCGCTTCGTCAACTCGACCTCCTGGGCCGCAGTCAGGAGCGGGTGGCGGGCTGCCTCACGGAGGAAGAGTTGGAGGGCGTCGGTCGTCGGCTCCTGCAAGGCCGTCTGCGGCAGCGCAGCGATCAGGGACTTCCTGTCGCCGCAAGTGGCAGAACATGGATGGCCGCTGGATTCATGCCTCCCTCGAGCAGGTCGAAGCCAACTCGCGCGCCCTCGAGGAGTGTCCTGGTACGCCAGTCGTCGCCCATGATGCTGCCTCGATGTACGAAGAGATCCCGCCCACCCTCGTCGGCGACGATGTAGCCGTAGCCGTTCTCCTCGTTGAACCACTTCACGGTCCCGCTGGCCAAGACAGAAGCACCTCCTCTGGCTCGGGGTTGCGTCGGTCGATGGGAAGGACCCGCGCGGGCCCTTCCCATCATTGTCTCGGCGGTTCTAGACGGCCGCGACCAGATGGCCCGTCTTGTGTGCGATCACCGGTCCACTCGTCATCTTTGGCTCATGCGGAAGGGCTGCTTCCAGCTCCTGCTCACGCACCCACTCGCTTGCGACTCGGGTCGACTCGTCAGCCTGGGCCGAGGTCTCGAAGAGGCTGATCGAAGTGATGACGCCCTCGCCGGCCTCGATCAGGTAGTAACCGTTGAACCCCGGCAGTTCGCTCAGGCGGGGCATCAAGCTGTCGGTGACCTTCTCGGTCAGCTCGTCGGTCCGTTCTCGGTCCACACCTTCGTAGCGTCGAAGGGTCGCATGCATGTGGTACTCCCTTTCTCTTCGATCGAATGGCGAGCTCGAGACGAGCTCTCCTGGTGCACCCAGGCCAAATATGACAGTCGAAGAGGGTTCGAGCCTCGGCGGCTTCAGCGCTAAGCCCAACGCGCCCAGCCAGCATAGCCGTGATCCCGGCGGCGCGCGGTCGCGAGGCCTAGGGCCGCGTTTGCCGCGAAGCCCCGCCGGGGCGACCAGCAGCCCGGGCGGAGCTTCGCGCGAAGAGCGGCAGGAAAGCCCGCTCGGACAGAAGCGCGCCCGCCGAAGCAGGCGCGCCCGGTAGAGAGCGAAGGACTCCGCCCCAGTCCCCGTGCATGGGAGCCCTTCGCGGCTGGGGTGTCCAAGCACCCCTCTCGATCCACTTCCTGCTCTCCCCGTTCCGCAGGTAGCCGATCAAGGCTCGCTGACGATGGTGACTCCGACCCTGCGGTCGTGAGACTCGGAGATCCAGCTTTTAGCCTCCAGCAAAACGTCGAGTTACATCGCCGGCCAAGATTCGGCCGGCCAAGATCGTGCTCCAACCCGCTTTGCTGGGGGCGGACGATTCGCGGCACCGATTGCTATGGCCCGCGGAGTGGTTCGCAGCGCCGATCAATTAGGCGCTTCGGGGCGGGACTCTACCTACGCCCTTCGGCGAAGGGGCTCGCTGCGAATGTGAGCATCACCACACTTCCCGCAAATAGCCGGTCTTTTCGACCCGAGACGGGCGTTAGGCCCTAGGAGGCTCGGCAGACGCGGGCTCAGTCAGCGGCGGCGACAGCAACTGATGGCTGTCGACGATCGCTTGCGCGACGTCGACCACCTTCCTGCCGTTGTGTTGCGAGTGGTCGCGGAGCATGTCGAACGCGCGGTCGGCGTCCACCGCGTGTCGCGCCATCAGAATGCCCTTCGCCTGTTCGATCAGGGCGCGACGGCCGAAAGCTCCTTGCAGGCTCTGGTACTCCGCGAACCGTTGCAGTGTGATGTCGATCGCGCTCTGAAGCTCTTGAGCGTCCCCGTCCACGATGTAGGCGAAGACGCCGCGCTTGGCCGCTTCGTGCACATACTCGGGATCCTTCGCGGACAGCAACGCGATCACGGGGCAGGACGACTCACGGACGATCTCCGTGATCAGATCGAGCGCGTGCTCGGAGCTCAACCCGAGTCCGACGAGCGCGACATCGGGACGCTCGCGCTCGGTCGCGGAACCGACTTCCTTGACGTAGATCTCGCGCGCAATCACCTCGTGGCCGAGCCCTGAGACGACCTGAGCAAGCAACTCGAGCCGATCACGCATCTCGTTTGCGATCAGGACACGAAGATGCGGCTCGGGCTCGACCAAGCTCACGCGACTCCGGTCGCCGCGATCCGAAAGATGCTCAATGATCGACCCTGAGCGCTCCAAGATTCCAGCATCCTCACCCGACCGAGGAGTGAGAAAAAGAACGCGGCAGTCTAGCGCACCTCGGCCGAGGGCCTGGCCCATTCTGGGCGGACGATGTAACCTGGCCACTACAACGCCTCAGCCTTTGGCGTTGCAAACTACAGGCGGGATCAAAACAATCGATCCCGCCAAAGGTCCATCCTCAGCAACCAGGCTGGAGCAGTACCGGCAGACCTCAGCGCCTGGTCGGCGACGACGCTTCAAGCGCAGGGA
>VAXM01000151.1 GCA_005883335.1 Actinomycetota bacterium | reverse complement strand
AGGCAAACAGAGTTCGAGTTGCAGGGCCAGCACCCTGTAAGCAGGGCTTCGAGCAGGGAGCAGGCGGTTCGGCGCTGCTCCGATCCCTCACGTCACCGAGGTCTGCACCGGGGTCTGCAGGCGACGCTCATTCCCGGCACGTCTGTCACAAATGGTCCGCTCAACCAAGCCAAAACGGCCTGACTTTGTGACACGAAAAGGCGCATACGGGATTCGAACCCGTGCCGCCGCCGTGAGAGGGCGGTGTCCTAGGCCACTAGACGAATGCGCCCGGCGGAGGCGTAGTGTAGCCGCGAACGGGCATTACCCGCCCATGCTTGGACGATGGCTGAGGCGCCGAGAGAAGCGCCGCGCGGCGAAGCAGGAGGGCGATCCGCAGGCTCTTGCGGTCGAGGGCGATCCGCGCGGCGGCTTGCAGAGCGACGAGTACCGCCACTCGGATCCACGCGACCTCGTCGAGGACGAAGGCGTCGTCATGAGCGGGCCCGCGGGCGCGCCGCAGGAAGGCGAGTCCTTCGAGGAGCGCCGGGCCCGCGACCGCGAGCATTAGGGGGGTGGCGAGGAGGTTGGCGGCTCCCGGTGGGAAAGGCTGCGGGGCTAGGATTCGAACCTAGACTACTCGGTCCAGAGCCGAGCGTCCTACCATTAGACGACCCCGCAACGTGCCGTCGCGGCGCGGGAATTCTAGCCGTCGCTCGCGCTGGACGCGGAGGCGGACGAGGGGGTGACGCAGCGGCGTCCACGAGTCGTCCTTCTCTCCGAGCTGGAGGTTCTGGAAGCGTAGGGCCGTTTCAAGCCACGTCGGCGGCCCAGTCGCCGTAGAGCGAGGTGTAGAGGCCCCGCTTGCGCAGCAGTTCGTCGTGCGAGCCCTGCTCGACGATCTGCCCGTGCTCGAGCACGACGATCAGGTCGGCGTCGCGGATCGTCGAGAGCCGGTGGGCGATCACGAAGGCCGTCCGCCCGGCGAGCAGGGTTCGCAGCGCCTGCTCGATCTTCCGCTCCGTCCCGATGTCGACGGAGGAGGTCGCTTCGTCGAGGATCAAGATCCGCGGGTCGGCCAGCAGCGCGCGAGCCAGGGCGATGAGCTGCCGTTGGCCGAGCGACAGCCGGCTCCCTCGCTCCTGCAGATCTGTCTCGTAGCCGCCCTCGAGCCGGAGAATGAAGTCGTTTGCCCCGATCGTCTCCGCGGCGCGCACGACGTCCTGCGTCGCCGCGTCCGGGCGGCCGAAAGCGATGTTGTCCGTGACCGTGCCGGCGAAGAGGAAGCCCTCCTGCGGGACGATTCCGAGCTGGCGGCGAAGCGAAGCCTGTGTGACGTCGCGCAGGTCATGTCCGTCGATCGTGATCCGGCCCTCGCGCGGGTCGTAGAAGCGCGCGAGCAGCTTGGCGATCGTCGACTTGCCCGCACCCGTATGGCCGACGAGCGCGACGGTGGTTCCGGGAGGCACGTCGAGATCGAGCCCATGCAGCACTTCGGGCCCCTCGCCGTAGCCAAAGCGGACGCCTTCGAAGCGGACGTGTCCGTCGACCCGCGGAAGCGCCCTTCCCTCCGGCTTGTCGACGACTTCGGGCTCCTGGTCGAGGACGTCCACGATCTTGTCGAGCGCCGCCGTCGCCGAGAGGAAGGTGCCGTAGAGCTGCGAGAGCTGCTGCACGGGGTCGAAGAAGTTCTGCACGTAGAGCATGAAGGCGAACAGCGTCGACGGCCAGCGCGACCGAGGACAGCAGGTCGACGAACGGGAAGTAGAGCCCGTTCAGGACGACCGTCTCCATGTTCGAATCGCGGTAGCGCTCGCTGACCTCGCGGAAGTTGCGCATGTTCGTGCGCTCGCGGGTGAACGCCTGGACGATCCGCATGCCGGCGATGTCCTCCGCGAGGGTGGCCGTGACGAGGCCGAGTCGCTCCCGGACCGCCGAGTAGGCGCGCGCGGAGCGGGTGCGGAAGATGATCGTCGCGACGCTCATGAATGGGATCACCAGGAGGGTCGCGAGCGCGAGCCGCCAGTCGAGGACGAAGAGCAGGATCGCGGTGCCGACCAGCGTGAGCGTGTTCTGGACCAGGCTCGTCACTCCGTCCGTGACGAGCTGATCGATCGCCTCGACGTCGTTCGTCAGCCGGCTGATGATCACGCCTGCACGGTTTCGCTCGAAGAAGCCGAGCGAGAGACGCTGGAGGTGGTCGAAGAGACGGTTGCGGAGATCGGCGAGGAGGCGCTCGCCGACCCACCCGGTCAGGTACGTCTGCGCGTAGCTCATTCCCCAGTTGAGGAAGCCGGCGACGACGAAGGCGCCGACGATCCACCAGAGCTTCGCCAGGTCGTGCTGGCGGATGCCGTCGTCGACGGCGTACTTGGACAGGAACGGCGGTGCGAGCGCGGTGGCCGTGGCGAGTAGAAGCGAGACCACGGAGAGCAGCGTCCGTGTGCGGTACGGCCGCGTGAGGCGGACGAGCGTTCCGAGCCGCCGCCGCGTTTGCCGCCAGGACCAGTCCTCGACGCGCGCTCCCCGCTCGCGCATCAGGTGTCCGCCGGGCTGCCAAACTCTCACGACGCGGCCTCCAGCGCTTCCTTGTCCGCCCGCGCCTCGACCGCGTCCGCGAACCGTCGTTCCAGCAGCCCGTGCTCGTAGATGTCGCGGTAGACCTCGCTCGACTCCAGAAGCTCCGCGTGCTCGCCGCGCGCCGCGATCCGGCCCTCGTCGAGCACGACGATCTCGTCGGCCAGCGCGATCGTCGAGAGCCGGTGCGCGATGATCAGGGTCGTCCGGCCCCGCATCGCCTCTCGCAGGCCCACCCGGATTCGCGCCTCGGTCGACGCGTCGACCGACGCGGTCGCGTCGTCCAGGATCAGGATCCGCGGGTCGACGGCGAGCGCCCGGGCGATCGCCAGCCGCTGGCGCTGGCCGCCCGAGAGCGTGATCCCGCGCTCGCCGATCACCGTCTCGTAGCCGTCGGGCAGCTCAGCGACGAACTCGTGCGCCTGCGCGAGCCGCGCGATCCGCTCGACCTCCGCGTCGTCGAGATCGGGCGCGCCGAAGGTGATGTTCTCGCGGACGGTCGCGGAGAAGAGGAACGGATCCTGCGAGATCACCCCGATGCCGCGCCGCAACGACGTGAGGGTCACCTCGCGCACGTCCGTCCCGTCGACCAGCACGCGGCCGGCGGTGGCGTCGTAGAAGCGGGGAACGAGCGACGTGAGGGTCGTTTTGCCGGATCCGGTCTGTCCGATCAGCGCGATCGTCCGGCCGGCGGGAACGTCGAGCGTGACGTCGTCGAGAACCGGTCGCCCTTCGAGATACTCGAAGCGCACGTGCTCGAACCGCAGGTCGCCTCCGCCCGCCGGCAGCTCGACCGCATCCTCCAGCTCGGCGATCTCCTCGGGCTCGTCCATCACCTGGAAGATGCGCTCGCCCGAAGCGGTTGCGCGCTGCGCCTGGCCGATCCACATCCCGAGCGAGCGCAGCGGCGTCACGAGCATGCCGAGGTAGAGGTTGAAGGCGACGAAGCCACCGACGCTGAGCTCGCCGCTCGTGACCATCCGCGCGCCGACAAGCAGCACCGCGCCCTGCGCGAGCAACGGAATCCACGAGATGAACGGCACGTATAGCGCGCGCTGGCGGTTGGCCCGAAGCGTCTGCTGGAAGACGTCCTCGGAGCGTGCGTGGAACTTGGCTGACTCCTGCGGCTCCTGCGCGAACGACTTGACGACGTGGACGCCGACGATGTTCTCCTCGGCGACGGTCGCGACGTCGGCGAGCTTCTGCTGCACCTCCCGAAGAGTCGGGTGCGCGATGTGGCTGTAGCGGTACGCCAGCACCACGAGCACCGGCGTGATCGCCAGTGCGATCAGCGCGAGCTTCCACTGGAAGACGAGCAGCACGGCGGTCACCGAGAAAACGGTGAGGACGTTCTGGAAGAAGAAGATCAGGCCGTAGCCGAGGAAGAAGCGCACGCCCTGGAGGTCGACGGTCGCCCGCGACATCAACTGGCCGGTCTGGTGCCGGTCGTAGAAGCCGAACGAGAGGCGCACGAGGTGCGCATACAAGCCCTGCCGCATGTCCATCTCGACGGCGAGCGCTTGCCGCCCCGAGATCAGACGGCGTGCCGCCATCAAAATCGCGCGTGCGAGCCCGAGCGCCACGATCGCGCCGACGAAGATCCAGAGCTTGTGGCGGTCGTGCGGGCGGAGTGCGCCGTCGATCACGTCCTTCGTGATCCAGATCAACGCGATCTGGGCGCCCTGCGAGCCGACCGCGAGCACGATCGACACGATCAGCGAGAGCTTGTAGGGACGCAGAAACCCGAGAAGTCGCGCAAACGTGTGGCGATAAGCGGGCGTTTCCTGCACCCTCGAAATCTAGCGACCCTCCTCTTCGCGGCCGACGGCCCGGAGCTCCTCGCGGATCAGCGCTGCGGCCTCCACGACGCGGGCGCGGTTGGCCGGGTCGTTCAGCCAGCCGCTCGCGCCCGACGGGTGGGGGAGCGGGATCGCGACGGCGCCGTCGTGCTCGAAGCGGCGGCCGACGCACTCGCTGACGCTCTTCAGTCCCAGGAGCCGTCGGGCGGCGAGCCCGCCGACCGGGACGACCAGGCGCGGACGGAGCAGGCGCCACTCCCAGTCGCGCCAGAACGCGCAGAGCTCCTGTTCCCGCGGCGCGGGCGTCCGGTCGCCGCGGCCGCTCGCCGCCTTGCCCGGGTAGCAGCGGGTGACGGAAGCGCAGTAGAAGGTCGCGTAGAACTCGTCCTCGTCGAGGTCGAGCCAGCGGCGCAGCGTCCGGCCCGCACGGCCGCGCCACGGGCGCCGCTCTTCTCCTTCCTGCACGCCCGGCGCCTGGCCGAACATGTACGCGCGCTGGCCCTCGTAGGGCTGGACGATCGGGAGGGACTCGAGCGGGTAGCCGGCCTCGACGCAGGCCCGGCAGACGCGATTGTCGCGCTGCAGCGAAGCGAGCGATCGGTAGCTCGAACGGCGGCGGGTCAACAGCGGACGGCGACGAACCAGCGGCTCTCGTAGAGCGTCTCGCCGCCGCCGAGCTCCTCGGCGAGGACCGCGGCGGTGAAGAACCGCTTGTAGACCTGCCACGTCGACCGGTCCTTGAGCACACGCTCCTGCCATTCGACGGGCTCGTGCTCCTCGTTCAGCGCGGAGTCGACGACGACGAGCTCGCCTGCCACGTGTCGCGCTTGGCTCAGGAAGTCGAGCCGATCCTCCTCCTCGAGGTGGCCGTAGAAGAAGCTGGTGAAGATCCGCTCGAAGGAGTCGCCGGGGAAGGGAAGCGGCAGCGCGTCGCCCTGGACGAAGGTCGCCTGCGGGACTCGTTCGCGCGCGAGCGCGAGCATCGACTCGCTCTGGTCGAGACCGACGATCGCGCCGGGCAAGTGCTGGGTGAGGAAGCCGGTCCCGCAGGCGACGTCGAGGGTGCGTGCGGGCTCGAGTGCCGTCAGCGTCTGCGTGAGCTCGGCGACCGATTCGTGCCAGCCGGGACGGTGGCGGCCGGCGTGCAGGCCGGTGCCGAGCCACCAGTCGTCGTATTCGGTCGCGCGGCGCTCGTAGTAGGTCTTCACCGCCTTCTAGAGTACGTTCGTGGCGCGGCCACTCGAGTCGGTGCCGAACTTCTCGGAGGGCCGCGACCGCGCGACCATCGATGCGCTGGGCGAGGCGTTGGGAGGGCAAGCCCGGCTGCTCGACGTCCACTCCGATCCGGACCACAACCGGTCGGTCTTCACGCTGGTCGGCTCGGCTGAGGAGCTCGTCGAGTCGCTGGTTGCCGGAATCGCGTGCGCGCGCGAGCGGATCGACCTCCGCACGCACGAGGGGGCGCACCCGCGGATCGGCGCTGCGGACGTCGTACCGCTCGTACCGCTCGTGCCGGAGGAGATGGAGCGGGCGCGGGAGGCGGCGCTGGCGCTCGCGGAGCGGGTCGGCGGCGAGCTCGGGCTGCCGGTCTTCCTCTACGGCGGGCTGGCGCCCGGGCGCGGGCCTGCCTTCTTCCGCCGGGGCGGGGTGCAGGAGCTTGCGCGCCGCCTGGAGGCGGGCGAGCTCGTGCCGGACTTCGGGCCGCCGCGGCTGGACGAGCGGGCGGGCGGCGTGCTCGTGGGGGCGCGCCGGCCGCTGATCGCGTTCAACGTCAACCTGCGCGGTTCGCCGGAGGCTGCGCGCGGGGTCGCCGCGTCCGTGCGCGAGCGGGACGGCGGCTTCCCCGGGGTGCGCGCGCTCGGGCTCGAGCTGCCCGGCGCCGGTCTCGTGCAGGTGAGCATGAACGTCGAGGACTACGAGGCCGTCGCGCTGCACGAGATCGTCGAACGCATTACGCGCGAGGCGTCGGCACGGGGAGCCGAGCTCGTTGGATCGGAGCTCGTCGGCCTGATGCCGGCCGGTGCTGCGCTCGCGGCGGCCGGCGCAATGCTCGGGATCGAGGGGTTCGACGCCTCGCGCGTGCTCGAGCTCCGGTTGCTCGAAGACTGACGCGCGGCGGCCGTGCCTCCTGCCTTCGCGGTGCGCAACTCGTCACGCTTCCGGCGCAAATCCGTGACAGACGCGTGCGGCTTTCACCGATACGCTCGCCTCGGGGAGGAGGCCGGGCGAACCGTACTAAGGGACCGTAGGGCGTCCCGGGCCGGCGGAGACCCTCGGGATACACTCGCGTCGTGATCGAGAGCAAGGCTCTCACCGGCGACGACCTCGCTCTCGCCGACGTGTGGGCGGTGGCAGTCGATCACGCGCCCGTCGGGCTCCCGGACTCCGCCAGGGAGCGCATGCAGGCCGCCCGCGACCTCGTCGAGCGCGCGGTTCACGGCAAGCAGGAGCACACGTACGGCGTCAACACCGGCTTCGGCCGGTTCGTCTCGCGCTCGATCCCGGAGGAGCTGACCGAGGAGCTGCAGGTGCGCCTCCTTCGAAGCCATGCCTGCGGGGTCGGCGAGCCCTATCCGGACGAGATCGTCCGCGCGGCGATGCTGCTGCGCGCGAACGCCCTCGCCAAGGGTTTCTCCGGCTCGCGCGTGCAGACCGTCGAGCTGCTCGTCGAGTTCCTCAACCGCGGCGTTCTGCCGCACGTCCCGAGCCGCGGCTCGGTCGGCGCGAGCGGCGACCTCGCGCCGCTGGCGCATCTCGCGCTCCCGCTGATCGGCGAGGGCGAGGCCTGGTTCGAGGGCGAGCGCCTGCCCGGCAACGAGGCCCTGGCGGCCGCGGGCCTCGCGCCGGTTCGGCTCGAGGCGAAGGAAGGCCTCTCGCTCGTGAACGGGACGCAGTTCATGGCCGCGTACGGCGCCTTGGGGCTCACGCGTGCCGTCCGCGCCGCCAAGGCCGCCGACATTGCGTGCGCGGTGTCCCTCGAGGCGCTGCAGGGCTCGCGAACGAGCTTTCTGCCGCAGATCCAGGCGGTCCGGCCCCTCCGCGGCCAGGCCGACTCGGCGGCGAACGTGCTGCATCTGCTCGAAGACTCGGCGATCAACGAGGCGCACCGCTGGTGCGACAAGGTGCAGGACGCGTATTCGCTGCGCTGCGCGCCGCAGGTGCACGGCGCCGGCCGCGACCTACTCGACTACGTCTCGTACACCGTGACCACTGAGCTCAACTCCGCAACGGACAACCCGCTCGTCCTCGTCGAAGACGAGCTCCTGGTCTCGAACGGCAACTTCCACGGCCAGCCGCTCGCGTTCGCTCTCGACGCCTTGGCGATGGCGGTCTGCGAGCTCGCTGACATCTCCGAGCGGCGGATCGAGCGGCTTGTCAATCCCAGCCTCTCGGAAGGGCTGCCGGCGTTCCTCACCGGCGACGGGGGCCTGAACTCCGGATTCATGATCCCCCAGTACGTGGCCGCATCGCTCGTCAGCGAGAACAAGGTTCTTGCCCATCCGGCGAGCGTCGACTCGATTCCTACGAGCGCGGGCCAGGAGGACCACGTCTCGATGGGCAATGCCGCAGGCATCAAGGCCTGGCAGGTGCTGGCGAACGTCGAGCGGGTGCTCGCGATCGAGTTGCTCGCCGCAGTGCAGGGCGTCGAGTTCCTCGCGCCGCTCCAGCCCGGGAGGGGTGCGCGCGCGGCGCGCGAGGTCGTCCGCTCGCTCTCGCCGAGGCTGCGGGACGACCGTCCGCTGTCGGGTGACATCGAAGCCGTCGCCGAGGCGGTCCGGAACGGTTCACTCGTCGAGGCTGTCGAGGGCGAGATCGGCGAGCTTCGATGAGCAAAGTCAACGGGCGCGACCCGGCGCGACGAGTCTCGAAGCGCCCCTTCCGCGACAGCGCGCTGATCTACGGCGCCTTCGCCGCGATCGTCATCATCGTGGCGGTCGTCACCGGCGGTCGCGTCCTCTGGGCGGTCGTCTTCGCCGTCGGTGCGTTCATGTTCGCGATGTTGTGGACCTGGCGCAGCCTGCGCGGGCGGGAGGGCCAGCGCCGCCGGTGAGCGCGACACGGTCAATCGACGCTGCCGTCGAAGCCCTGTGCGGCGACCTGACGTCGATCAAGGCACCTCGCGGCACGGAGTTGAATGCGCGCTCCTGGTCGACTGAGGCGCCGCTGCGGATGCTGCTCAACAACCTCGACCCTGAGGTCGCGGAGCGCCCGGAGGAGCTCGTGGTGTACGGCGGCTCCGGGAAGGCCGCCCGCACCCCGGAGGCGCTCCGGGCGATCGTTCGGTCGCTGCTCGCTCTGGGCGACGACGAGACGCTGCTCGTCCAGAGCGGGAAGCCCGTGGGCGTCTTCAGGACGCAGCCCGCAGCGCCGCGCGTGCTGATCGCCAACTCGCTGCTCGTGCCGCGTTGGGCGACCTGGGACGAGTTCCGGCGCCTCGAGGCGCTCGGCCTGACGATGTTCGGGCAGATGACCGCCGGCAGCTGGATCTACATCGGGACGCAGGGGATCCTCCAGGGCACCTACCAGACTTTCGCGGCCGCCGGCGAGAAGCACTTCGGTTCCCCCGACCTCTCGGGTCGCACGATCCTGACGGCCGGCCTCGGCGGGATGGGCGGGGCGCAGCCGCTTGCGGCGACGCTGGCCGGCGCTGCGATTCTCTGTGTGGAGGTCGATCCGGCTCGCATTCGCCGGCGGCTGGAGACGCGTTATCTCGACGAGGCGACCAAGTCGCTCGACGACGCGCTCGCTCGCGTTCGGGCCGCGGCCGCGGAAGGGCGAGCGCTGTCCGTCGCGGTCCTGGGGAACGCAGCGGAGGTCGTCCCCGAGCTTGCGCGCCGCGGCGAGCACTTCGATCTCGTCACCGACCAGACGGCGGCGCACGACCCGTTGAACGGATACGTGCCCATGGGGCTGACGGTCGACGAGGCCGCGGAGCTTCGCAAGTCGGAGCCGGACGAGTATGTCCGGCGCGCCCGCGAGTCGATCGCCCGGCACGTCGAAGGCCTGCTCGAGTACGTCCGACACGGCAGCTATGTTTTCGATTATGGCAACAACCTGAGAGGTGAGGCCGAAGAAGCGGGAGTCGAAGACGCATTCACATACCCGGGCTTTGTCCCGGCCTATATCCGGCCGCTCTTCTGCCAGGGGATCGGGCCGTTTCGGTGGGCGGCCCTCTCCGGCGAGGCGGAGGACATCGCGGTGATCGACCGGATGCTGCTGGAGCTCTTTCCAGACGACCGCGCCCTGCAACGGTGGTTGTCGGTCGCTCCCGAACGAGTTGCGTTCCAGGGTCTTCCGGCCCGGATCTGCTGGCTCGGCTACGGCGCGCGTGCCCGGGCGGGCCTCGCGATCAATGGGCTCGTCCGCAGTGGTGAGGTCCGGGCGCCGGTCGTCATCGGCCGAGACCATCTCGACTCCGGCTCGGTCGCATCTCCGTACCGTGAGACGGAGGCGATGCGGGACGGCTCCGACGCGATCGCCGACTGGCCGATCCTGAACGCCCTGCTCAACGTGGCCGCGGGAGCGACGTGGGTCAGCGTCCACCACGGCGGCGGCGTCGGGATCGGGAACTCGATCCACGCCGGGATGGTCGTGGTCGCCGACGGACGTGCGAACACTGACGAGCGCCTCGAGCGTGTGCTGACGACCGACCCTGGGATCGGGGTGCTCCGGCACGTAGACGCGGGTTACGAGGAAGCCGTCGACGTCGCCGAGCGGACCGGCCTCGAGCCTCCGATGGCGCCCCCCGCCGACGGGTGACGGCTGCGAACGAGAGCGCGGACGTTCCCGCGCGCCTACTCGTCCGCGACCTCGCGCAGCTCGTCACGCCATCGGGCGGTGCCTCTCCGCTGCGCGGGGAGGGGCTCGGCGAGGTGGACGTGCTCGAAGACGCCTTCGTGCTCTGCGAGGGCGGGAAGATCGCGGCGGTCGGCCGGATGCAGGATCTGGAGCCCTTTGCCGGAGACATCGTGGAGCTCGACGGCCGTGGCCTGAGCGCCATCCCCGGTCTCGTCGACTGCCACACGCACGCGTGCTTCGCCGGCGACCGCGTCGAGGAGTTCGCGCTGCGGGCTTCGGGAGCGAGCTACGAGGAGCTGCACGCTGCCGGCGGAGGCATCCTCTCGACCGTCCGGGCGACGCGCGCTGCGGGCGAGGACGGTCTACGAGCGGCCGTCCGCCGGCACAAAGCGTGGATGCTCCGCTCGGGCACGACCACCTTCGAGTCGAAGTCGGGCTACGGGCTGGACCGTGACACCGAGCTCGCCTCGCTGCGAGCGATCGCAGGCGCCGGCGGCGTGCCGACGTGGCTCGGCGCCCATGCCGTTCCGTCCGAGCTCGACGCGGACGCTTATCTCGATTTCGCGCTTGCAGAGGTGCTTCCGGAGGCGGCCAAGCTCGCCGAGGCGGCCGACGTGTTCCTGGAACAAGGAGCGTTCGACGTCCGCCAGGCAAGGCGGTTCCTGGAGGCCTGCCGCACGGCCGGCCTCGCCCTGCGCCTGCACGGCGACCAATTCACCGAACAAGGAGCGGTTCCGTTGGCAGTCGAGCTCGGCGCTCGCTCCGTCGACCACCTCGAGGCGACCGGCGACGACGGCATCCGCACGCTGGGCGCGAGCGACGTGGTCGCCGTGCTCCTGCCTGCGAGTGCCCTGTTCCTCGACCGGCCGATGCCTCGCGCCCGAGACCTAGTTGACGCAGGTGCGGCCGTCGCCCTCGCGACCGACTTCAATCCGGGCAGCGCGTTCTGCGAGAGCCTCCCGCTCGTGTGCTCGCTCGCCTGCACCCAGCTTCACCTCGCACCGGAAGAAGCTCTCGCCGCATGCACCGTGAACGCGGCTCACGTCCTCGATCGAAGCGCAACGATCGGCCGCCTCGCGCCGGGGTATGAGGCGGACGTCGTGCTGCTCGACACCTCGGACTGGCGGTACCTCGCGTACCACCTCGGTGGAGACGTGGTGAAGGCGGTAATCCGGCGAGGCGAGGTCGTCAAAGACAGCTGAGGCGGCGCTAGGCTTGCCGGCATGGCTTCAAGGAAACAGCGGCGGCGACGGCAGAAGGAGCGCCGGCACGACTATGAGTTCGTCTACGTCGACGAAGAGGGCCACGAGGTCGACGTCGATCCGTCCGAGCCCGAGCAGTCGCAGCGACAGAGCACGCGCCGCGACGGCGCGAAGGCCGTCCGCAAGGGTCAAGGCAGCAGCCGGCCGGTGAGGAAGATCGATCCGCCCTCGTGGAAGCGGGTCACCAGGCGAGCGCTGTTCTTCGGGCCGCTCATCTTCCTCGCGTTCAGCGTCCTGAACAACAAGCAGCCCGTTGCGACTCGCCTGCTTCTGGCGATCCTCTACACGGGGTTCTTCATTCCGTTCATGTACCTGATGGATCGCGCGATGTACCGGACGTACCTGAAGCGGACCGGCCAGCCCCCGGTGCCGCGCGCGGGAGCTCGCCGCTAGCCCGCAGGCTGCGCGGCTTCTTCCTCGCCGCGGTAGTGCCCGCGACCGGGCCAAGGCGCGAGGAAGAGGAGGATGCGTGCCCCGCTCTCGCTGGAGACGGAACGCCGCTCGTCGGGCTCGAACGTGAAGAGCGTGCCCGGTGGCGCCTCGAATGTCTCGCCGCCGGTCTCGATCCGCACGCTGCCGTCGACGACGAGCACGAAGGCGTGCTCTTTGACCTGATGCTCGCCGAGCTGCTGGCCGGGATCGAGCCCGATCAGGACTGCGCGCGCCGCTTCGTCCGAGTCGAGGACGACAGGAGACCGGCTCCCGCCCGGAGTCTCGATCTCTCGCAGCTTCCAGGAGCGCACGGCGCCGATCCTATCGGGGAATCGGCACGGTTTCGGCGCGCTTTCGTCACCCACACGCGCGCTTTCCGGCGCTAGGCTCGCAGTGGGGAGGAGGCTGGGCGCGCCTTAAATACGGGCGCCGGCCGAAAGCGTTACGCGACCGCGTGAAACCGCGGCGGGCCGGGCGGACGGCGGCAGGCTCGCCGTTAGACTCAGCGCCCGAATGAGCGCCCCGACCAGCATCGTCGTCGATCGCTACGAGCTCGGCCCGATCGGGACGAACTGCTTTCTCGTCCGCTCGTCCCGCAGCGCCGAGGAGGCCGTAGTCATCGACCCGAGTGGCGATGCGGCGCAGCTGCGTCTCGAGCTCGCGCGACTCGGGACGCGGTGTGCGGCGATTCTGATCACGCACGGCCACTGGGATCACCTCTTGGGCGTCGCCGACCTTGCGGAGGGAACCGGCGCGCCCGTATACATGGCCGAGGACGAGCAGGCGCTCCTCGAGAACCTGCCCGACCTCGTCCCCGCGGGCGTGCCCGCACGGGCACACACTGCCGACGTCTTCCTGAACGGCGACGAGACGCTCGAGCTGGCAGGAATCACCTTCGAGACGATCCGCGTCCCCGGCCACTCGCCCGGCCATCTCGCGTACCACTCCGGCGGGTGCCTCTTCTCCGGAGACGTCCTCTTCTCGGGCTCCGTCGGCCGCACCGACCTGCCAGGGGCCGACTGGGACACGCTCGTCGAGACCCTCCGCGCCCTCACCGAACGCTTCCCACCCGAGACCGTCGTGTACTCCGGCCATGGCCCGCCGACGACGCTCGGCACCGAGCTCGCCCGCAACCCCTTCCTCGCTCCGCTGCGCGCCTCGTGACGATCTTCGAGGCGCCGCGCGGCACCAACGACATCCTCCCGGCCGAGCAGCCGCTCTGGAGGCTCGTGATCGCCGAGGCCGAGCACCTCTGCTCGCTCTACGGCTACCGCCCGATCCAGACGCCCGTATTCGAGGACACGGCGCTCTTCCAGCGCACATCCGGCGCGGGCTCGGACATCGTGCAGAAGGAGATGTACACGTTCGAGGACAGAGGCGGCCGCTCGCTGACCCTGCGCCCCGAGGGCACGGCGCCCATCGCCCGCGCCTACCTGGAGCACGGGCTCCACCGCGAAGGACAGCCGGTGAAGCTCTACACGATCGCGACCATGTACCGGTACGCGACGCCGCAGCGCGGCCGCTACCACGAGCACTGGCACCTGTCGGTCGAGGCGATCGGCTCCGAAGATCCGGCCGTCGACGCCGAGCTGATCCAGCTCTACGAGGAGCTGCTCGCGCGCCTCGGCGTGACGAGCTACCGCCTCCTGCTCAACTCGATCGGCGACGAGAACTGCCGTCCCGCGTACCTCGAGCGGCTGACCGCCTGGCTCGACGCACATGCGGACGTCCTCGACGACGATGCGCGGCAGAAGCGCGTGACGAACCCGCTCCGGGTCTTCGACGTCAAGAACGAAGCGGTGCTGAAGGCGCTCGAAGATGCGCCGAAGATCGGCGAGTCGCTGTGCGACGACTGCCGCGCCCACTTCGACCAGGTGAAGGCGCATCTCGACGACTACGGCGTCGAGTACACGCTCGCGCCGACCCTCGTCCGCGGCCTCGACTACTACACGCGGACGACCTTCGAGTTCATCGACGCAGCGATCGGGGCGCAGAGCTCGATCTGCGGCGGCGGCCGTTACGACGGGCTGATCGAGGAGATCGGGGGCAAGCCGACCCCCGGGATCGGCTTCGGCGCCGGGATCGAGCGGCTGCTCCTCTCGATGGAGGCCGCCGGGGTGACCGCGGAGCAACCCGGGCTGGACGTCTTCGTTGCTCTGCTCGAAGGCGATCACAAGCCGCGCGTGCTGCCGCTCGTCGCCGAGCTGCGGCGGGCGGGCCTACGCACGGAGGTCGACTACGCGGGACGCTCGCTCAAAGGCCAGCTCACGCACGCGCGCCGGCTCGGCGCGGCCGCGATCGTCGAATGGAGCCCCGAGCGCTCGACGATCCGCCGCCCCGGGCAGCCCGACGAGGAGGTCTCCACCGCCGAGCTCGCCGAGAGGCTCCGCAGATGACCTGGCGCGACGTCGGTGCTGGCGAGCTGCGCAAGGAGCACGTGGGCCAACGCCACACGCTTGCCGGCTGGGCCGCGCGACGCCGCGACCACGGCGGGCTCGTCTTCGTGGACCTGCGCGACGCAACCGGGGTCTGCCAGCTGGTCGTCAACCCGGAGCGCGCCCAAGAAGCGGCCGGCCCCGCGCACGAGGTCCGGAACGAGTTCGTCCTGCAGGCCGAGGGCGAGGTTGCCGCGCGCGCTCCGGAGAACGTCAACGCGGGCCTCCCGACCGGAGAAGTCGAGCTTCAGGTCGACCGCCTCGAGATCCTCTCGCGCTGTCCGCCGCTCCCGTTCCAGCTCGACGAGGAGGGCGTCGACGAGACGCTGCGGCTCCGCTACCGCTGGATCGACCTGCGGCGGGCGCGCCTCCAGCGCAACCTGCGCCTGCGTGCACAGATGGTCTCGACGATCCGCGGCGTGATGGAGGAGGCCGGCTTCCTCGAGATCGAGACGCCGATCCTGTTCAAGCCGACGCCCGAGGGAGCGCGTGACTTCATCGTCCCGTCGCGGCTCCAGCCGGGCCGCTTCTTCGCGCTGCCGCAGTCGCCGCAGATTCTCAAGCAGCTGCTCGTGATCGCCGGCTTCGAGCGCTACTTCCAGATTGCGCGCTGCTTCCGCGACGAGGATCTGCGCGCGGACCGCGTCCAGGAGCTGACGCAGCTCGACGTCGAGATGGCCTTTCCCGACGTCGAGCTCATCCTCGCGCTGATGGAGACGATGATGGCCGCGGTCTGGCGGGAGTGCCTCGGGATCGAGCTCGAGACGCCGTTCCCGCGGCTCACCTACGCCGACTCGATGCTGCGCTACGGCACCGACAAGCCCGACCTCCGGTTCGACCTCGAGATCCGTGACGTCACGGAGGCGACGCGCGGCTCCGGCTTCAAGGTCTTCGGCGACGCGACGGTTGTCCGCTGCCTGACGGTGCCGCAGGAGCTCTCGCGCGCCGAGCTGGACGAGCTCGAGGAGCGGGCGAAGGCCTGGGGCGCGAAGGGCCTCGCCTACGTCGTCTACGACGAGAACGGAGAGCCGCGGTCGCCCATTC